>JAVEVO010000260.1:0-6415 GCA_034005005.1 Myxococcota bacterium | reverse complement strand
CGGAGCGTGCGCCGATGGGCAGGACGCGACCGGGGGCGAGGGAGAGGGCGCGGAGGGGGAGGGCGCGGAGGGGGAGGGCGAAGGGACCGAGGGCGAGGGTGAGGGTGCGGAGGGGGAGGGCGAAGGTGCCGAGGGCGAAGGGGAGGGCGAGGGCGAAGGGGAGGGCGAGGGCGAAGGGGAGGGTGAGGGCGAAGGGGAGGGCGAAGGCGAAGGTGAGGGCGAAGGCGCAGGCGAAGGGGAGGGCGAAGGGGAGGGCGAAGGGGAAGGAGAGGGTGAAGGCGAAGGGGAAGGGGAGGGGGTGAACCCCTACGTGGACCGCCCTCCGGGGCAGTGCGCCGCGGACGCGGACTGCCCCGCGAGCCCCATGGGCCCGAGCTGCAGCCGGGGGCTCCCCGGCGGCGTGTGCCTCGCGTGCGGGCTCGACGCCCACTGCCCCGCGGGGACGGAGTGCACCGAGTACGGCGCGTGCGCACGGCCTTGCAGCCTGGACCTCGACTGCCCCCCCGGGATGAGCTGCAGCGGAACCGGCCTCTGCCGGGCGGCCGCGTGCGTCGCGGGAGTCTGCCCCGATCCCCTCTACACCTGCGACGACGCGAGTCGCTGTGCCCGGGCCTCCTGCACCAGCGGGGAAGAGTGCCCGAGCTTCACCCACTGCGACGCGGGGTTGTGCGTCGAGGATCTGCTGTCGCCGCGCTGAGGCGTCTGGCGGGCGATCACGGGGACCTCGCTCACCGAGCAGGTCGTCCGGGGTATCCGCGCCTCGCTCGCGCGACCGCTCGCTTCTCCTCCCTCCCTCTCCGATGTCCGGGCCGGGACCGGCGAGGCCGCCTCACGCCTCGCCACGCTCCGGGCACGCTGCCCACCAGGGGCCTCGTGGCCAGCGAAGTCGCCGGCGGCGTCACCGTCTGTCGAGGTGATCGAGCAGCTCCTGGAACTCGAGCTCGTAGATGTAGAGGAGCACCGCGCACAGACCGAAGACCATCGGCCCGTAGACCAACCCGATCAAGCCGAAGTACTGGATACCGCCCAGGATCGCGAAGAAGAGCCACAAGGTCGGCATCCCGGCTTCACCCTTCATCAGGATGGGGCGCAGCAGGTTGTCGACGGAGCCGACCAGCACGATGCACCACAAGGCGAGGAACAAGGCCTTGCCCCAGCTACCGATGGCCAGGAGGTACAGACAGGCCGGGACCCAGATCAGAGCGGTGCCGACCACCGGGACGAGGGAGGCGAAGCCCATGGCCACGCCCCAGAACAGCGCCGGGATGCCGACGATCAGCAGCCCGATCGCGCCCACCACGGCCTGGGCCGAGGCGGTGCCCAGGGAGCCGAGCAGGGCCGAGCGGGCCACGGCCCGGACCCGGGCGACGAGCTGCTCCTCGTGGCTCTGGGAGAGCGGCAGCAGGTGCTGCAGCCGACCGCGGAGGCGTTCTCCCTCCAGCAGCAGGTAGAACAGCACGAACAGCATCAGGACGAAGTCGAGGACCAGCGTGGAGACGTCCTGGACCAGCGAGCCGCCGATCCGGATCAGGAACTGGCCGATCTCTCCGCTGAGCGCGACGAGTGTCTCCCGCACATCGGGCAGGTCGGCGCGCGAGATCTGGAGCTGCTGCTCGAGGAAGGACAGGGTGCCGGTCACTGCCGGCGACTGGGCTAGCTGCTCGACACCCCCGTCGAGCAGCCAGCCCTGGATCAGCGTGAAGGACCGTACGCCCTGGCGCGTCAGGGCCACCCCCATCAGGCCCAGCGGCAGGACCACCAGCACCATCAGCAGCAAGCAGGAGAGGAGCGCGGCCACGACCCGTCGTCCTCGGACCAGCCGCAGGATGCGCCCGTGGACCGGGTAGGAGATCAGCGCCAGCAGGCCGGCGAGGATGATGCTGTCGAGGTACGGCTGGATCACCCGATAGGTGAGGTACAGCGCCGCTCCCAGCAACAGCAGGTGCACGGTCCGGGCGAGCCAGAGATCCCGGGGCAAGGGGCCCGGAGGGGGCGGATCGGCGGCGGCCGCGGGTGAGGCCGGGCGGAGCGGGGGCGATCCGGTCGGCGAGACGGCACCCGCTGGCGTGGCGGGGAGATGCGGTTCCCCCGATCCGGAATCGGGCATGGGTTCACCTCGGCGGAGCAGCTCGGCCAGGCGGTGGCCACGACCTGCCGTCGCAGCCCCTGCGGCCGGCTGCCGCCCTGCGCCGGTCCGTGCTGGCTCCCGGCAGGATACCCGGGGACGCGCGCGGGGTCCAGGGGGCCACGGGGTGCTTGCGACCCGCGGCCCCGCCGGGTATGGATCCCGGCGTGCACGAGTCCGCTCCCAGGCCCGACGCGCCCTCGCCCGCGGCGCCCGCCGCTGTCGGCGGGTGGCCGCGCTGGCTCGTCCGCTGGGTCTTGCCGGCTCTGCTCGGGTTCGCGCTGGGCGTGGGCGGCGCGTCCGGGCTGCGGGGCTGGAGCGAGCGGCGCGCCGCCACGGAGCTGCTGGCGGCCCTGCAGGACTCGGGGCTCGTGGCGGAGCTGGGGGAAGTGCGGCTGCTGCGGGGGCCGGCCCTGGAGGTCCGCGACCTGACGCTGGCGCGGCCCGGCCAGGGGAGCCTGACGGTGCGGCGGGCCGTGGCCTGGCCCGGATCCCTGGGCGAGCTGCGCCGGGGGCGGGCCGGGAGCTGGACCGTCCGGGGGGAGGTCTGGCGAGGGCAGCTACAGCTCCCTGGCCGGGAGCTGCTCCGCGCGACCGGGCCCGAGGGGACCGTGCAGCGCTCGGCCGGCGGGCTCTCCGCGACCTGGCGTGGCACCCTCGACCTGCCGGCTCCGGCCCCGCTCACCGGGCGGCTGCAGCGATCCGCGGACGAGGCGCTCACCGTCGCGGTGGAGCTGGGCCGCCCGGTCGAGGTCCAGGAGCTGGCCGGTACCCTGGCCTACCGGCTGCCGCCCCTGGTCCGCGGGCTGGCCGTGGACCGGGCCTCCTGGGACGGCCGCCGCCGGTGCGTGACCCTCGCGGGGCTGACCTGGCCCCGGCCCGAGCTGGGGCTCGAGGTGACGGTGGCCGAGGCCGAGCTGCGGCTGGACCCGGACCACCAGCCCCGGGAGCTGGCGGTGCGCGGCTTGCAGGGCACCGTCCACCTGGCGCAGCTCGATCTCGCCCGGCTGGCCGCACAGTTGCGTGCGCCCCCGGAGCACGGCACGCCGGACGCGTCCTCCCCGCCCGCGGACGCTTCCCCCCCGCCCGCGGACGCGTCCCCCCCGCCCGCCTGGCTCGCCCCCTGGCTGCGGCCCCTGCCGCCGCCCCTGGCGGGCCTGACCCGGGCGAGCTGGACCGCCGGCCGCATCCGGCTGGTCCACCCCCGGGGGACCCTGCAGCTCGACGCGCTCCAGGGTGAGCTGCTGCCAGGAGTCTCTCTGATCAACACGGGGGAGGTCCGCGGCCCGCTGGACACGCGCGGTCGGCTGCGGCTCGAGCTGGGCTGGCCGGTCTGGCGGGAGGCGGGAGTCGAGCTGACGGCCGCGGGCGAGCTGCAGGAGGGGAGCTTCGCGTGGGGGCCCGTGGCCCCGGAGCCGGTCTCGGGCCTGACGGTTGCGGGCCGGGGTCGGCTGCGCTGGGAGCCGGCGACGCGGCGGCTGACCTCGAGCGCGGACCCCGTCACGGCCAACGGGCTGGAGCTGCGCCTGCTGGCCGACCTCACCCTCCCGGAGACGCGGCCCCCCGCGGGGTCCCTCGTCCTCGGCCTGGCCGAGCAGCCCTGCCAGCGGCTGGCGGACGCGCTGCCCGCCGGGCTCGCCCCGCTGCGGCAGGGGTTGCGGCTCCAGGGCACGGCCGGCGGCCAGTTGCGGCTGCGCTTCGACCTCGCCCGCCGGGAGGAGCCGGTGACCGAGCTGGCCCAGCAGGGACGAGGCCTCGGCCAGTGCACCGTGGAAGGCCTCGACGGAGTCGCGGTCGCCCGGCTGGCGACCCCCTTCGTCCAGCGGATCCCCTCCCGGAAGCCCGGCCTCCCGGAGGTCCTGGTCGGCCCGGGGACCGCGGGCTACGTACCCCTCGACGAGATCCCGACCCACGTCCGCCGGAGCATGCTGCTGACCGAGAACTCCTCGTTCTACGAGGGTGGGCCGGTGTCGCTCGGCCTGCTGCGCAAGGCCCTCAACATCGACCTCGCGGGTGGCGGCTTCGTCTACGGCGGGAGCACCATCTCCCAGCAGCTCGTCAAGAACCTCTTCCTCGGACCGGAGAAGAACCTGGCCCGCAAGCTCCAGGAGGCCTTCATCGCCTGGCAGATGGAGCAGACGATCTCCAAGGACCGGATCCTCGAGCTCTACGTCAACTGCATCGAGTTCGGACCCGGGATCTATGGACTAGAAGCAGCATCCCAGTATTATTTTGGTCATGGTTCCCGGGAGCTGACGCCCGTGGAGGGGGTCTTCCTGGCCACCATCAAGCCCTTGCCGTCCGACGGCCCCCGGATGGCCCGCAACGGCCGGATCGACGGCTGGTGGATCAAGCGGGTGGGCGAGGTGATGCGGACCCTCGAGGCCGAGGGCGAGATCACCCCCGAGCAGCGGGCCGCGGCCTTCCCCTACCAGCCCCGCTTCCGGCTCGCGGTCGAACGCCAGCAGGAGGCCTGCGCCCGGGACCCGACGAGCGTGGCCTGCGTCGCGCCCCCCTGGAGCCGGATCGAGCCCGGTTCGTGGGACGAGGGCCCCCCCGCTCCCCCGGGCGTCGACCAGGACGCCCCTCCCCGCGCGCCCGCGGCCAGCCGGATCCCGGTGGCGAGGCCGGGGGACGAGGAGGTCGACTCGCCGGCCGGGCTCGAGCCCTAGCACCCTTCCACCGGGGTGTCGATCCGTTGCTCTGGTGCGTGCCGGCCGACAGGTCGGCACCGGCCTCCCAGCCCTGCTGGTCCAGGACCTGGTGAGCCAGGAAGCCAAGCGACCGGCGCGGAGGCCGGTCGCCACCCTGCGGAGATCGGTCGCCACCCTGCGGAGATCGGTCGCCACCCTGCGGAGGCCGGTCGCCACCCTGCGGGAGCCGGTCGCCACCCCTCTTGCTGACTGGTGGGTGCCGGCCTCCGCGTCGGCGCGACCGCGTCCGGTGGCTCAGCGCCGGATCACCCGGTACTCGCTGACCGTGGGGGAGAGGATGAAATCCGGGCAGGGTTGGGTCGGGGGGACATGGCTGGTCGTCCCGTAGTGGTAGAGCCGGTAGCAGCTCTCCCCCAGCGCGGTGACCTGCTCCGTGGCCGACGGCAGGACGCGGGCCTCGTCGCCCCGGGCGACGGTGAGGGAGTGGGTCTTGGCCGTCTGGCAGAGCTGGTCCACGCTGGCGGCCTCGATCCAGCTCAGGGAGAGGGGGAGCGGGGCGAAGAGCGCGGGGAAGGCGTTCTGGCCGACCAGCACCAGAGGCTCGCCTTCCGCGGTGGCCACCAGCACCTGGCGCGCGAGCTCCTCCCTCCACCTGCACACGATCCCGCACTCGCGCCGCAGGGTGGAGCGGACGACGTACCGCACCTGCAGCGAGGTCCCGGCCTCCACCTCGGGGAGCCGCTCGCCGGTCAGCTCGAGGCGCACCGCCAGGCCGTCCGCGTCCGTCAGGAGCCAGGCGGCGTCGTCGACGCCGGTCCAGGTCAGGGCCTCCTCGACCTTCGTCTCGACCGCCAGGGGATCCTGGCCCGCGTCCGGCTCCCGGGCGTGCTCGATGACCTCCACTCCGTCCCGCAGCAGCCTCAGGGTCGGGTAGGACCCGGGAAGCTGCAGGGGCGTCGGTGCCGGCTGCTCCTCCTCACCGCAGGCCGTCTCCCCCTCGCCTTCCCCCTCGCCTTCCCCCTCGCCTTCCCCCTCGCCTTCCCCCTCGCCTTCCCCCTCGCCCTCGGCGCCCTCGCCCTCGCCCTCGGCGCCTTCCCCCTCGCCCTCGGCGCCTTCCCCCTCGCCCTCGGCTCCTTCCCCCTCGCCCTCGGCTCCTTCCCCCTCGCCCTCGGCTCCTTCCCCCTCGCCCTCGGCTCCTTCCCCCTCGCCCTCGGCGCCTTCCCCCTCGCCCTCGGCTCCTTCCCCCTCGCCCTCGGCGCCCTCGCCCTCGCCCTCGGCTCCTTCCCCCTCGCCCTCGGCTCCTTCCCCCTCGCCCTCGGCTCCTTCCCCCTCGCCCTCGGCTCCTTCCCCCTCGCCCTCGGCTCCTTCCCCCTCGCCCTCGCCCTCGTGCGCCGGTCCTTGCTCCTCGT
Source organism: Myxococcota bacterium (assembly GCA_034005005.1). Lineage (GTDB taxonomy): Bacteria > Myxococcota_A > JAVEVO01 > JAVEVO01 > JAVEVO01 > JAVEVO01. The sequence goes on along the minus strand of JAVEVO010000260.1, from coordinate 227 downwards.
CGCAGCCCGCGGGCAGCGTGAAGAGGAACAGCAGCATGGGGACGTAAAGTACCAAATTCTGTCTTCGTGACATGACGTTTTCTCCGTCGTCAGGCCGCTGCTGGGGGTACGATCCTTTCAGCATATCCGGCGCGACGTCCGGTGCAAGATGGGCGAGCGAACCTCCGTGAGCCCGGCCTCCCGGTGCCCTCGCTCGGAGCCAGCCTGGCGGAGGGGGCCTCGGCCGG
>JAVEVO010000079.1:0-31131 GCA_034005005.1 Myxococcota bacterium | reverse complement strand
TGCTCCCTCGCCCTCACCCTCTGCTCCCTCACCCTCACCCTCTGCTCCCTCGCCCTCCCCCTCCGCTCCTTCACCCTCACCCTCTGCTCCCTCGCCCTCACCCTCCGTTCCCTCGCCCTCACCCTCCGTTCCTTCACCCTCCTCACCTCGGCCACCCGGCGGGTCGACGATCAAGCTACAGCCGGCGATCACGGTGGACAGCACGAGGATCCCGACCCGGGCAACGGGCCAGGACCAGGACCGGGGATCAGTCGCGCTGGACAAGGTGCTCGCTCCCGGGATCGTGGCCAGTGGCGGCCAGGGTCCAGCTTCATCTTCCCGAGCGAGGAGGGCGTGGTCAAGGGGAGCCCACGAGGCGCACGGGTCACAACGCTGTCCCCGATTTCGCGATCGTGCCGATGAGGTGCGGCGAGCCTGCGAACGACGGCCGGAAACGAGCTGGACCCGAATCCCACCAGGAGGGGTATGAAAAATTCTACCAATACTTCTGAGGAACTGGATCATCTTCTCTTGATGGAATCCTGCAGCTTTGCTAGAATATTTGTCCTCGAAACGGACCGCAGCACCGGGAGGATGGGATGAACGGACCCAACGAGCGTGGACTGTTCGCAACCTGCAGGATGGGACTCGGAGTCGTGGCCACGGTGGCGCTGATCGCCTCGGGATGTGGTGGCGGCGGCAGCGGCGGGAAATCGTGCGGTCCCTTCGGTCAGGTCGCGCTCGATGAGCAGCTCCAGCGGATCTGCGTCTGCAATACCGGCTACTTCTGGGATCGCCAGACGGACGTGTGCGAGGCGATCCCGGCGAGCTGCGAGGGCATCGACTGCTCTGGGCACGGTGAGTGCTCGCTGCAGGGGGGGCTGGCGAGCTGCCAGTGCGACGACGGCTACACGGCCGATGGGGTGCAGTGCCTCGCCCCGAACACGGGCGAGGGCGAGGGCGAGGGCGAAGGCGAGGGCGAGGGCGAGGGCGAGGGCGAGGGCGAGGGCGAGGGCGAGGGCGAGGGCGAGGGCGAGGGCGAGGGCGAGGGCGAGGGCGAGGGCGAGGGCGAGGGCGAGGGCGAGGGCGAGGGTGCGGATCCGGGGACCGGCTGCGAAAACGGCGGGGTCGGGCTGAAGCTCACCGGGACGGTGCGGCTGGCCACCTTGCACCCGACGCCGCGGGTCACCGGACCGGACGTGGTCGTGAAGTTCCCCTGTGGACGCGAGATCGAAGATCCGACCAAGGCGACCTGCGGCCAGGGCGCGCTGCGGGTGTGGCTGTGCACCACCGCGGACTGCAGCGCGCCGACCGATCCGGTGCGCAGCCACTTCAACCCCGAGGGCAAACTCGTGCAGCCCTCGTTCGACACCGAGCCGTTCGAGTTCTGCGGTCTGAACGCGGGCACCTACTACGTGCTGCCCTTCCTCGACCACGATGCCAGCGGCGACCTGAGCAACTTCGACTGGACGATGGGGATCAAGGACCTGGCGAGCCCGGGGGTGAGCTGGCCCGCCCGCATCGCCGGACACCGGGTCGAGCTCACCGCGGACACGGCCCTGGGCACCAGCCTGATCCCGACGGCCGCCGACGTCTCGCCGGTGGTGATCGACTTCTTCCACTACCAGCACCCGACGCCGCGGCGACAGGCCGAGGAGGGCTGGCTCTTCGTGGCCGCGTCCTTGCACCCCGACGTGTCCGCCACCGGTGTCGGGATGCGGGCCCTGGACCTGCGCACCGGCGCCGAGCAGGACCACGTCCCGGCCACGCCTGCGCCCGATGCCCGCTCGTTCGCCACGCCCGAAGGCGTTCGCTACGAGGGCGACCTCGAGAAGCTGGCCTTCGCGGAAGGAGTGGCCTACCTGGCCACGGACGTCCAGGGGCTGATCTTCACCATGAAGCTGAACCCAGATGGCTCGGCCCAGCAAGGCCACTCCATCGATCTGCGCGACAGCGGCCTCGCGTTCGGCGCCGGCGACGTCATGCACTTCGCCGCGGTGGGGCAGGTCGGGGAGCACAAGCTGCTGCTGATCACCAACCGGGAGGCCGCCGGGAAGCCGCTCCCCCATCGACCGGCCAATCCCTTGATCGTGGTCGACATCACCACGCTGGACACCGGTGACGTCACCCAGGGCCGGGCCCTGCGCGCCGCCGACCTCCCAGCGCTGGACAAGGTGCGGTTCGACGAGGTGCAGGCCCAGGGGGGGCTGTTCTTCGCGGCCGAGACCGGCAAGAACAGCGATGCTCGACGGAGCGACGACCTCAACCGGCTGTGGGTCCTGAAGCTCGCGGCCGACGGCACGCTGGTCGACCAGGCGATCTACGCGGGCGAGCGCTACAACCGGGAAGGCAACGTGGCCGAGTGCGGCTCGAACCCACCGTATCGGCGGGCAGGGCTCTGGGTCGGCGAGTTCGCGGGTGCCACCCATGCCTTCCTCGGCGGACTGCGGACGGTCTCGATCTGGAAGTTCGCGGGTGACCTGCACAGCGGGGAGGCGGTGCGCCGGGGCGAGGGAGTCGACGCGGTGGACCTGCGGCTCGACGACCATGCGATCGGCTACTCCCTGCTGCGGCCCGATCCCGAGGGTGCCAAGCTGTTCGTCTTCGGCGACTGCAAGAGCCGCTACCTGGCCGTGCGGGGACCGGATCACGCCGGCGCCGATGGCAGCCGGACCCAGTCGCGCCGCCGGATCGCGGTGCTCGACCTGCGCACGGCCGATGCGGACGGGCTGCCCGAGCCGGACGATCAGTACGGCGATCGGCAGTACGGTCCCGATCTGGTGCGCGAAGGGCTCGCCGGACCGGACCTGGTGCTCGACGAGGAGCAGGTCCGAGGGATCAGCCTGGACTGTCGCGCGGTGCTCTGGGACATCTACGACGTCTTCGGCTACCTGAACGTGGCCGGCAACACCTTCGGCTCCGACTGCGTAGCCAATCGGGTCGCGGACGTGGCGATCACCCGCCAGCACCTCTACGTCATCGGCGAGGGGTCGGTGGGCTTCCGCACCACCGGCCTGGGCGTCTCGTCCGAGCTGCTCGTCCTGGACCTCGCCACCGGTCGGGAGGTCCTCGCGCCCGGCTGGCAGTGGTTCTACGATGGTTCCGCGCTGCGCCCCGGCTACGGCTACTTCGGCCTCACCCTGGGAGAGCGCGCCCACACCGAGGTCGCCAAGGGGCTGTTCTTGGTCGGGATGTGAGCGGGATGTGAACGGGATGCGACGACGCGCGGCGCCTCGGGTGCACAAGACGTCGTCACCAGGCCCGTCGCGCCCTCCCCCCCACCCGATCGCCGGTCTCCATCGGGGTCTGCCACGACCAGGGCGCCTCGGCCAAGATCCCATTTGACACGCAAAGGGACGGATTTTATAAGGAGATCGTCTGGATCCACACACCAGGATGGAGACCATTCATGAGCGATATCGCCCAAGTGCAGCAACCTCCGCAGGCCGAGAGCACGCAGGCCCAGTTCGACAAGGCCAAGGGCAAGCACAAGAAGAACCTCCAGACCCTCGACGCCATGGTCAAGTCGGGGACCAAGGAGACGGGGACGAAGTACGGCACCGCCTGGCCCAACGCGTGCGAGTGGATCCAGGCGGGCAAGACCAACCTCCACGCCCTGACCCAGACCCACGACGCCGCGGCCCGGGCCACCGCGCTCGGCCAGAACGGCAACAACGCGATGTTCGGCTACGGGGTCGCCTCACCGACCGAATCGGACTACAACAAGGACGACGTCACCGACAAGCGCAACATCTACGAGTACGCCAAGCCGAACTGGTTGGGCTTCCGCCAGGCCTCCACGCCCAGCCTGGTGGCGATCATCGAACCGGCCGACAAGAGCAAGGACGACGTGCAGGGGATCATCGTCCACGAGATCCAGCACGACGCGGACCACCATGCCGATGACCCCTGGAGCGGCTACGAGACGGAGTTCCGGGCCTACTGGCTGCAGCAGAGCTTCCAGGATCAGTCTCCCGAGTCCGGGACGGGCACCGACGGCTTCGACAGCGCGCGACAGCAGGCGATCCTGACGCACCTGTACAACGATCCCTCGTACGCGTACGTCAAGGACGCCTGGGACAACGACACCGACGGCTTCCAGGGCAAGGTGATCGCGCTGAAGTTCCCCAAGGGGCTGAACATCGTCAACTCGCCCCGGATCGACGACGTCTACCTCGAGATGACCAAGGCGACCCCCGACAAGGCCAAGGTGATCGAGAAGGCCGGCAAGCTGACCAAGGCCGACAAGAAGGCCATCCGCGACAAGGGGATGAAGTCGGACTGGGAGAAGCTCATCAACGAGAAGTTCACCGGGGACGACATCAAGGCCGTGAAGAAGGCCTTCGGCTTCTAGCCGCGCCCGCTTCTCCCGCTCACCTGCCGATTCCACGGCAGGTCACGAGGTACCCCATGTCCAACCTGCTCCTCGGGATCGGCTGTGTCCTCCTGCTCACCGGCTGCCCGACCCCGTCCTCGGAGCGCCCCAGCGCACCCACCGCTGCCGCGCCGAGCGCTCCCCAGCAGCCCGAGGCGACTCCCAAGCCCGGTCCGCCGCCCGTGGGCATCGTCCCGGGCGCGGTCCCCAGGGGCCCCCGGGAGGAGGTCAAGCTGCGGCTGACCAGCGCGCCCACGGGGCAGGCCTTCGGCCTCACCCTGACGCTGCTGCAGGTGCTCGAGGTGGCGGTCTCCGGTGAGCGGGGGCCGGTCTTCAAGCGTACCGCGGTGCTCCGGGTCCAGCGCGGCGAGGAGCAGCAGGAGCTCACCCTCGACGGCAGCCACGAGGTCCTCGGCCACAAGCTGACCCTGGCCATGGCCGGCGATGGCGAGCCGGCGCCCGGCGCTCCCCGGGAGTCCTTCGCCATCGTCCGCGTCGAACCGCTGCCGTGAGCACGCCGCCCATCGACGAGCGGCTGCTCACCGCCTTCAACGCCTGCACGGAGGGCCAGCAGTGGCTCGACGCGCTCGGCGGGCAGGTGGGCTACGACGAGGGGCTGCAGCTCCTCTTGCGGGAAGAGCGCTGGGGCTTTCTGGCCTGGGTCTTCTTCCGGATCCCCGCGCTGCGCCGCGTGGCCCCTCCGGAGGTGCTCCTCCGGCTGGCCGGGCCACGGCACGGCCAGCTCGCCGCGCACGTGGACGCCCTCCCCGAGCTGCCCTGGCTGCGCCCCCCGGACGAGGCCCCGGACGACGTCCAGGGGCTCGTCGACTCGCACCTCCGTCGCCTGAGCCCCTTCGGCTTCGTGCCGCCGGGCCTCGTCGTCCCGATCTCGAGGATCTCCCCACGGGCCGCGTCCAGCCTGCTCGCCGACGAGGGGAGCAGCTCCTGGACGACGACGATGGCGAATCTCCTCCAGGACCTCCGAGAGAAGCTCCAGCCCATCCACGAGGTCCGCCAGCAAGCCGAGGAGGCCGTGCAGGATGGCCTCGCCCGCGGCTGCTATGCCCAGCTCCCCGACCTGCTCGGCGCCGCGGCCGGCGCGCCCCACCCGTCGGCGGCTCCGGCCACGCCCGACGCGGCGGGCCGCCTGATCGCCGAGCCGGTCCAGCGCCTGCGCCAGCAGGTGACCGCGGCCGCCGAGCGGGACGCCGTGGGCGAAGCCCTCTGGCTGCTCGCCGACGTGCAGGCGCCGAGCCCCTTTTCGCCCCTGCTGACCTGCTGGCGGCAGGGCGTGTGGCCCGTGGGCCTGCTGGACGACCGCTTTCTCCTGGCCGACCCACGACTGGCCGCCTGAACCACGCGAGGAGCGCCCCGTGACCGACCCAGGCAGCACCCGGGACCTCCCGGCGGCCCTCCGGGAGGACCCTCCCGGCAGCCGCCCGACCGCTGGCCACGTCCACCTCGATCTGGTCTGTCGCCGCGTCCTGGTCCTGACCCGCCTGCTCGACGAGCAGGGGCGGTCGGGGGCGCCCGCCCACCCGGGCGAGGACACCCCGCCGGCGCTGCACGAGCTGGCCTGGCTGGACCGGCAGCTCGAGGAGTTGCTCACGGGCCCCCCCGCAGTGCGGCCGCCCCTCGACGAGCTGATCATGCGCCACGGGCTGCTCCCGGACGAGATCGCGATCCTGCAGCTCGCGCTGGCCTGGTCCCTCTTCCCGGAGGCCGCCGCGCTGGCTGCGGGGCCAGGGACGGGCACGGCGCTCACCGTGGCCACCTGCCTGGGGCGACTCTTCCCCCGGCCCGGCGCCCGCCTGGCCGCCCGACGGCTGCTGCGTCCCGAGGCCCCCTTGATCGCCTCGGGGCTGCTGGAGCTCACCGCGCCCGCGGGGGAGGAGGAGCCGGGGGCAGGCGCCGACCAGCAGCACCTCCGCCTCGCCGTCGCTCCCCAGGTGCTGCTGGAGCTGCTCGGCGAGCCCGGGCTGCCGGCCTGGATCGCGGACGTCGGAGACTTGAGCCGTGGCGGCCCCACCTTGGCCGAGCTGGTGCTCGACCCGGAGACGCGCGACCGACTCGAGCTGCTCGCGGCCGCCTGGGGGGAACCGGCACCGCCCGGCGGCCACCTGGCCGTCCTGCGCGGCCAGCCAGGCAGCGGCCGCCGGACCCTCGTCGGGGCCCTGGCCAACACCTTGCAGCGACCCGTGCTGCGGGTCCGCGCGGAGCTGCTCCTCCCCACCCTGGAGCCCACCCGCTGGACCAGCCGGATACGACGAGCTGGTACGCTCGCCCGCTACCACGGCGCCCTCCTCCACCTGGAGGACGCGGACACCCTGCTCGCCAGCGGATCGGCCCGAGTCGCCATGCTCCTCGAGCTGCTCACCCGGTCGGCCGTCCCCACCGTGGCCACGGTCCAGGGCGGGCAAGAGCTCGACCCCCGGGTCCAGGGCCGGGCCTTCTTCGTCCTGACCCTCGCGGAGCCCACGGTGCGGGAGCGCCGCCAGCTCTGGAAGCGCGCCCTGGCGGCGACCGCGGCCCGACCGACGGAGCCCCGGCTGGCGCCGACGGACATCGACGTGCTCGCGCGCCAGTTCCGCATGAACGGTGGGCAAATCCAGCAGGTGGTCACCGCCGCCCGGGCGGTGACCCGGCCTCGTGGCGAGGACGCTGGCCCCCCTGGGCTGGACACGCTCTTGCGGGTCGGCCGCCAGCTCGTCCCGGCCCAGCTCGAGCAGTACTCCGTGCGCGTCCCGGCCGAGCTGACCCTCGCCGATCTCGTGCTGCCCGAGGAGCAACTCGGTCAACTCCGGGAGATCCTCGCGGCGTGGACCAACCGGGGGCGGGTCCTGGAGAGCTGGGGGTTCGGCCGGCGCATGACCACCGGCCACGGGATCACGGTGCTCTTCGATGGTGAGCCGGGCACCGGCAAGACGCTCACCGCCGGGATCCTCGCGGCCGAGCTGGGTCTCCCCTTCTACCGGGTCAACGTCTCCCAGGTGCTGGACAAGTACGTCGGCGAGACGGAGAAACACATCGAGCGCATCTTCCAGGCCGCGCACGCCAGCCAGGCCCTGCTGCTCTTCGACGAGGCCGACGCCCTCTTCACCAAGCGGGTCCAGGTAGATTCCTCCATGGACCGCTTCGCCAACCTGCAGACCAACACGCTGCTGCAGGAGATCGAGAACTACGACGGGATCGCCATCCTCACCACGAACCTGGAGGGGAACATCGACGCGGCGTTCATGCGTCGCATCCAGTACAAGGTGACCTTCCCCTTCCCCGACGCCGACCACCGGGCCGAGATCTGGAGCCGGCTGCTCCCGCCCGAGGCCCCCGTCGACGAGGACCTCGATTTCGACGAGCTGGGCGCCTCGTTCGATCTCGCGGGGGGATACATCCGCAACGCCCTGCTGCGGGCGGCGTATCGGGCCTGCAGCCAGGGTGCGGGGTTGACCATGCGGCTGCTCGAGGCCGTGGCCGAGGACGAGTGCCGGGGTGCGGGACGGCTGTTCCGGGCCCGGGAAGAGGAGTAGACTGCAGTCCTCGTCCACCGGAGGAGGTGCCATGCGTCCGTCCTGCTCGGCTCGCTGGTGGTCGGCTCCGCTGCTCACCAGCCTCCTGCTGCTGCCGGCGCCCACCCGCGCTGACGTCGTGATGCCACCGCCGACGGACTGCCCCCCCGGCTACCAGGGCGCGACCGATCACCGGGGGCCCTACTGCCAGCCCCCCCCGCCCGCGTCGTGCCCGCCGCGCGCGACCCCGCGCGTACGACGCGACCAGAGCTACTGCGAGCCCGCCCCCCCGCGCCCCTGCCCCTCCGGCTCCTTCTGGACCTCCCGCGGTCCACGCGACGCCTTCTGCCAGGCAGAGCGGGGCTGCAAAGGGTCCTCGACACGACCGGGGTGGCGCTGCGAGAAGGTCGCCTTGTGCGTGCGGGAGCGGCCGAGCGGCGGGCACGGACGGGGCGCGTTCTTCCCCATCGAGGTGGTCTCGCGCACCTGCGGACCCCAGGGGGGCTGCCCGGCCGGCGAACGCTGCTCGACGCGCACCCGGTGGATCGCGCCGCCCCCGCCACCCCCGCCGCCTCCGCCGCCCCCGACCGCCGCGCCGCCCCCGCCGCCCCCGCCGCCTCCGCCGCCCCCGCCGACCCCGCCGCCCCCGCCGCCCCCGCCACCCCCGCCGCCCCCGCCGCCCCCGCCACCCGAGCCCCCCGGGCGAGACTACGCCGTCCCTCCCCCGGGAGAGACGCTGGAGCTGCGCGACGTCGCACCGCCCCCGGGACCGGGCTGCTCGACCTGCGCGCTCGGCCGGGCCGAGGCGCCCCCCCGAGCCGGGCTGGCGATCTTGCTCCTGGGCCTCGGGCTGCTCCGACGCCGAGGCTGACTCGCTCCCCGGCCACCGCCCCCTCCCGCACCCCCTCCCCGCCTCCGTCATGGTAGCCTGCGCGCCGCGCAGCGGTATTCGCGCCGGGAGGAGCCCCCGATGGCCGAGACAGAGACGGACGGCGCCCGCGGGGCCACGGGAGAGGTCGCCACCGCCCCGGAGGGGCTGGTGCTCGGCCTCGACGCCAGCACCACCGCGGTCAAGGCCCTGGTCTTCGACGCACGGGGCGAGACCGTGGCGGAGGGGCGCGCGAGGCTGGAGCTTTTGCCCGCGGGGCCCGGCGGCTACGAGCAGGAGGCCGACGGCTGGTGGGCCGCGACGTGCCAGGCGGTCGGGCAGGCCCTGACCGGGGTAGACCCGCGACGGCTGCAGGGGCTGGCGATCGCGCACCAGCGCGAGACCTTCGTCGTCACCGATCCGGCCGGACGCCCCCTGCGGCGGGCGATCGTCTGGATGGACGAGCGCTGCCGGCCCCAGGCCGCACGGCTCCGGGAGAGCCCGCCGGGCGCGCGGGTCGGCCGCATCTCGGGCAAGCCGGTGTGCACCACCCCGTCCCTGGCCAAGCTCCTGTGGCTCGCCGAGAGCGAGCCAGGCTTGCTGAGCCGGCCCGAGGCCCGGGTGCTGGACGTCGGGGCGTTCCTCGCCCGGCACCTCACCGGGCGGCTCGCCACCGCGACCGCATCCGCGGACCCCCTCGGCCTGCTGGCCCTGCCCGAGGGGACCCCGGCCGCGGAGCTCCTGGCCCTGCCGGGCCTGCGGGCCGAGCAGCTCCCCGCGCTGGTGCCCTCCGGCCTGCGGCTCGGCGTGGTGACGGCCGAGGCCGCCCGGGAGACGGGGCTGCCCACGGGGCTGCCCCTGATCGCGGGGGGCGGAGACGGGCAGGCCGCGGCCCTCGGGGCGGGGCTCGACGGCCCCGGGCAGGCCTACCTCAACCTGGGGACCGCGGTGGTCATGGGAGTCGTCTCCCGGGAGCCCCGGACATCCCAGGAGTTTCGCACCCTGATCGGCGTCGAACCTGGAACTTTCCTCCTGGAATCTGACCTGAAATCTGGCACTTTTTGCCTGGACTGGCTGAGCGCCCGCGTGCTGGGTGCGGACCAGGCGACCGGGCCGGGCCGGGCCGCCCTGCTGGGGAGGCTCGAGGCGGAGGCCGCCGGCCTCGCCCCGGGCAGCGGCGGGGTGTTCCTGCCCTACCTGGCCGGCGTCATGAACCCCTACTGGGACGACGATGCGAGCGGCGTGCTGCTGGGGCTGCGCGGCCACCAGGGGCCCGCGCACCTCTACCGGGCGATCCTCGAGGGGATCGCCTTCGAGCAGCGCCTGGCCCTCGACGGGATCGCCGCGGGCAACGGGGCGCCGGTCCGGGAGGTGGTCGTGCTCGGCGGTGGCGGCGAGAGCGATCTCTGGTGCCAGATGCTCGCCGACACCCTGGCCCGGCCGGTGGTGCGGGCCGCGACCCGGGAGGCCACCGCGCTCGGCGCGGCGATCCTCGCGGCTGCGGCCACCGGGCTACACCCCGATCTGGCCACGGCCAAGGCTTCGATGGCTCGCGGCCGGCGGGCCGGCTTCACCCCGGGCCCACAGCAGGCGCTGCTGCAGCGGCTGCTCGACGAGGTCTACCGCCCCCTGTACCCGACCCTCGCCCCCTTGCTCCGCCAGCTTCGGCTCGCCGACCTCCCGGCCGGAGCGGCTCTGGCCCCGGGCGCCGACGCCTCCGCGAGCGGCGGCCCGGACCCCGAGGAGACCCCATGACCATCCACCACCACGTCCCCCTCCCCCTCGCGCGGGCCACCCGCCTGCTCAACCCGGGCCCCCTGGTCCTCGTCTCCACCGTGGGCGCGGCGGGGCCCGACCTCTGCGCGGTGGCGTGGGCCATGCCCTACGACAAGGAGCCGCCGACCTTCGTGCTGGCCCTCGCGGAGGGTCACCTGACCTTCGCCAACCTCCTCGCGACCGGGGAGCTGACGATCGGCCTGCCCACCGCGGACCTGCTGCCCCAGGCCCTGCTCTGCGGCAGCGTCTCGGGGCGGGAGGCCGACAAGTGGGCGCAGAGCGGGCTGACTCCCCTGCCCCTGCCCGGCTGCCAGGCGGCCGGGATCGCCGAGTGCGCGGCCAACCTCGGCTGCCGGCTCGTGGACCCCGAGCTCGCCCGGGACAAGGGGCTGGTGCTCGCCACGGCCACCGTCGCCTACGGCCCGGCCGACCTGCTGCGGCCCGACGGGACCGTGGACGTCGCTCGCTACCCGCTGGTGCATCACCTCGGGGGGCGGCGGTTCTACGCGGCGGGGGAGATCCACGAACTGTAGCGGGAGGAGGTCGCGGGCGGGCGAGCGCGGGCAGGCGCGCTCAGTTGGCCCCGGGCAGCCCCCCGCGGGTCGCGCCCCCCTCACCCGGCGGGCCGCCCTCCCCGGCGGGGTCTTCCCCCGCACTCTTCGCCCGGGGGGGCAGGGGCTGCCCCTCCGCGGGCGGGTCGCCCTGCGCGGCGCGGGCCTGGGCAAAGCGGGTGGCCAGGGAGGCCTCGACGAGCTGGGCGAAGATCAGCGGCAGGTCGGCCTCGTCGACGAACTCCTCCGGCTCCTCCTCCTCCTCGGGCAGGTCCGCGGTCGCGGCCTCGGACGCGAGCTCCAGCAAGGCCATGACCGCCGGCTGGACGCGCTCGCCGAGGCTGTTCAGGCCCCAGACGAGCTGGCTGATCTGTCGGGCGGTGTAGCGCGGCGCGGCCGGGAGCCCGGCGAGCTGCAAGGCCTCCGCGAGGATCGCCGCGGCGGAGTGGAAGTCGTAGCGCCGGGCGAGGGCGCCGAGCAGCTCGTCATGGGTCACGCTGGGGGGCATGGCACGCTCCGGGAGACCGGGTCCGTCCAGCCCGCAGCATAGCCGATCCGACCGCGCCCCGCCGCACCGGCCTCCCGGTCGGCTGCCAGATTCTCCCTGGCCGCAGCCACCCGGGTCTGGCATCCTGCACGGGTCTCGAGGAGGTGTCGCGATGCGCGCAGAGCTGGAGCTGGACGGATGGCGAGCCCGGGTGCCCGTGGGGCCCGGTGAGCCAAATGGTCCTTTGGTCTTGGAGAGCCCCGTGGCCGCGGGCGAGGCGGTGCTGGAGCTCACCGCCTCCCTGGACCTCGCGGCCGAGGCCGGGCCCGACGGGCACGAGCTGCTGGCCTTGCTCGGCGCCTGGCACGCCTGCGCGCCGACCTGCCGGCTGACCCGCGCGGGGCTCCTCGTGGCCCTCACCGAGCTACCCGCGGGCGAGCTCTGCACCGTGGACCTCGGCGACAGCCTCTGGAGCCTGCCCGACGATGCGCCCCGTCCCCGCTGCCTCTGCGGCGAGCCTGGCTGCCCGGGAGAGGCCCGGGGCTTCGGTGAGCTGCTGCGCGCGGAGCGCCAGTCACGCCTGGCCGCGGGCCGCGCCCTGCCCTGGCTGGTGGCCAGGGAGCTGGCCACCCGGGAGGCCGAGCTGATCTTCCTCGGCGAGGAGGCCGGGCAGAGCGAGTACCGGGACGCGGACACGGTCGTGCTGCCCGCCCCCCTCGAGGCCACCGTGTCCTACGGCCACGGCACGGCCGAGGGGCCGGCCGCCTTGCTCGAGGCCTCCAACTTCGTCGAGCTGTACGACGAGGAGACGGAGCAGGAGTTCGCGGGCAGGGTCCACACCCTGCCCTTCCCGGTGCTGCCCCCGGACGCGGGAGACGCGGTCGAGGCCTTGCGGCGCTGCGCGCTCGGCCCCCTGCGGGACGGCAAGCTGCTGCTGGTCCTCGGCGGCGAGCACTCCCTGTCCCCGGGGCCCATCGCGGCCGCGGCCGCCTGCTACCCCGGGCTCGGCGTGCTGCACCTCGACGCGCACCTCGACCTGCGCGCGGAGTACGAGGGCACCCCCTACAGCCACGCCTCCGCCATGCGGCGGGTGGTGGACGACCTCGGCCTGCCGGTGGTCTCGGTCGGCATCCGCAGCTTCTCCGCGGCGGAGGCCCGCCTGGTGAAGGAGCGCGGCTACCGGCCGTTCTACGCGCACGCCTGCGACGACGCGGGGGACTGGATCGCCGCGGCCATCGACCGGCTGCCGGCGCAGGTCTACCTGACCCTCGACCTGGACGTGCTCGATCCGGCCGAGCTGCCCGGCACGGGGACGCCCGAGCCGGGGGGGCTGCGCTACCGGGAGGTGCTGGCCTTGCTGCGGGCGCTGTTCGCCGCACGCCAGGTGGTGGGCGCCGACCTGGTGGAGCTGGCGCCGATCCCCGGCTCCAGCGTGTCGCAGTTCCTCGCGGCGCGGCTCGCGGAGAAGATCGTCGCGTATCGCCGCCTATCCGGCCAGCAGGGCTGAGACCTCGGCCCGCCCACGGCCCCGGCCCCCGCTCGCCGCGGCCCACCCAGCTCCCCACCCGGCGCCGCAACTACGGGGGCAACGGGATATTCCTGGTGAACCGTCCGAGATTGCTCAAGAATCGACTTTGCAGGGCCTGGGACAGCTCGAGCCGGCGGACAGGCGGCAGGCCCTCGACGACCCCGACGAGACGATGGAGGAACTCCTGCGTGCGGGTCTCCGGGGACCCGAAGAGCAGGTGGTGCAAGGCACCTCGCTCCATGGCCCGCAGCACGATCCGCTCGAGGGTGTTTCGGGGGGTGAGCAGCCGCACGGGACGCGCGACCAGACGCAGGGCGCTCTTGCTGCAGACTGCCGGACAGACCCCGCAGCCGAGGCAGAGGGACTCGTCGATGACGGCGACCGGCCGGCCGGGGAGCCCCTGCGCGGGCGGGCCCTGCACCACGGAGATCGCCCCCACCGGGCAGCGTCGCAGACAGCGGCCGCAGCCGTTGCAGTCCGTGGGCGAGACCTCGGCGATGAACGAGCTGGTCCGCACCGCGTGCTTCAGGCCGAAGCGGGTGATCGCCAGCAACTGCCCGCAGTGACAAGCGCAGCAGTGGCAGAGGTAGGACGGGCGGTGCTGGACGTTGTCGGCGATCTGGACCAGGCCCGCCTCCCGGCACCGGACGAGCACCTCCAGCAGCTCGCTGGTGCTCGCGGGGCGCCCGAACCCCCGCCGCAGGACCCAGTCGGCCCCCGGCAGCAGGCTGGTACAGACGTCCAGCGGGTGCCGGCAGGGCTGGCCGACGTGCTCGCCCTTGTGGCGACAGTAGCAGAGGGAGAGCGCGCCGCCGCCGGCCTCCCGGATCAAGGCCGAGGCCCGCTCCCAGTCCAGGACCTCGGCCCCGTCCTCGGGGAGCTGGTCCTCGTGGGCCAGGGCCCGGCCGATCTGGGCCAGACCGGGGGCGAAGGTGCGCTGCGCGAACACGGGATCGCCAAAGAAGAGCTCGTGGAGCGCCCGGGCCACCTGGGGCTGATCGATGTCCGCACGCACCCGCATCAGCGTGAACTCGACGAAGCCGACGACCGGCGGGGCGAGCACGTAGCGGACCGTGCCGGAGCGGGGGCTGGCGAAGTCGAAGACCAGCCCGCGGTCGGCCATCCGCTCCAGCCGCTCCCGGACCTGGGCCACGGGCTCGTCGAGGAGCCGGGCCACCTGCGCCGCGGTGACCGGCTTCCAGGGCATGACCGCGCCGGTGCGGGCCTCCTCGGGCGTGAAGATCAGCCCGAGCACCTCGAACAGCTCGGGCCGCGCCGGTGCGGCGGCCGGGCCCTGGTCCAGCCGCTGCTGCAGGGCGCGGTACTCGGCCTTGATGTCGTGCAGATGTCCCACCCCCACCTCCTCGACCGAGGGACGCTGCAGCGTCACCGGTCCGGGGGAGTGTGTCAAGGCGCCGCCGGCAGGAGGGGCAAGGAGCCTGTTGCGCAGAAGTCCGTCGCGAGGCGGTCGAGGCGCGGCGCCGGGAAGGAAGCACCGAGCCGAGACGCCGCAGGAGTACTCGAGGTACGTCGAGGACGGATCGGCCGGTCCTGACGCACCAGGCGCCGATGCATCGGCCGCCGCAGCAGGACGCGTTGCGCAACAGGCTCCTAGAGTCCGGGGTCGTCCCCCGCCTGCTGCAGCAGCTCGAGGAGGTAGTCGCTCGGGCTGGCGAAGGGGACCTCGACCACACAGCGCAGCCCGGCGCCGCTGGCGACGGCCTCGTCCCGGCCGAGCTGCCAGCCACCCTCCGGCGTGACGGCGAGGGTCGCGAACCCGACCTGGGGCACGAGGTCCGGCCGGATCTCGAGCTGCAGGTCCCAGCTCCTCCCGCTCGTGGCCGGATGCGCGACCCGGGCGAAGCCGGTGTGGTCCGCGCCTCCCGTGTGGCCGGCGGGCAGGCCCAGCGCGGGCAGGGGCTGCCGCAGGGAGACCAGGGCCAGGGCGGTGAAGGGAGTCGTCGACCAGCCCATGTCCGGGGGGCGGGCCGGATCGCTGAGGGCCTCGTAGACGATCAGGGTCAGGGCGGGGCTGGTGCAGACCCGCCGCTCGACCCGGCGAGCCCGGGCGAGCAGGTCCCGGGGGAAGGGGCGGCTGCGCACCTCCTCGGGGATCCGGGAGAGCCCCGGGTCGAGGCTGCGCACCTGCTTGAGCACCAGCCGCGCGGGGTAGGCCGGCCCCTGGCCCGCGGCCAGCGCGGGCCAGCCGGGGGCCATCCGGCGCACCTCCAGATCGAGCACCGTCACCGCACCCTGCTGGGCGCGGGGCAGCCCGGCGTTGGCCTCGGCGAGCCAGGTGGTGGCGAGCACCCGCACCTCGCGGAAGAGCGCGCGCAGCTCCTCGTCGCTGGCCACCCACTGGCCGACGGGCAGCTCGGTGGAGCCCCGCACCCGGGTCACGGTCACGGGCTCGTCGAGGGCCCCCTGCTCCAGCCGGTCCACCTCGGGGAGCGCCCCCGCCTCCGTCTCGGGGTTGGTGACGCTGAGCGCGCCCACCTGCAGGTTGACGTCGAGCACCTGCCCGCCCGCCGGCAGCAGGGTCATGGTCAGCACACCGTTGGCCGCCTCCAGCTCATCGTCGAAGCGGGCATGGACCAGCACGCCCATCGCGCCAGCGAGGTGGTCGACCCCCGCCAGCCGTCGCTCCTCGAAGGCCTCGGCCGCCCAGTAGGAGGCCCAGGTCTTGCGCAGGGCCGCGCTGACGGTCTTCTTGCGGTCGCTGCCGGACAGGGTGTCCGCGTGCAGAAAACCGGTGAAGGACTCGTACAGCCCTGCACCGTTGAATCCCTCCAGGTCCTCGACGTTGGAGGAGGAGCGGAAGCGCAGCCCCTGGGTGGTCGCGTGGCTCCCGAACTCCTGCGCCAGCACTGCGGTGATCTCCGCGAGGGTCGCGGCCGCGACGGGCAGGTCCTTGATGACCTGCCGCAGCCCGCCCTCGTCGACGAGGTCCCGCAGCACGTCTCCGGGGGGGTGATCGACGAAGAACCGCTCCCGGTTGGCCCGGGAGAGGGGATCGGGCTGACGCGCGGCGAACTCCTCCTCCCCCTCCAGCACCAGCAACCGCACCCAGGACTGCGCCACGAAATCGGGCGCCTGGAGCATCTCCGCCAGGCGCGGCTGCAGCGGCGCGAGGTGCTCGACGTAGGGACGGATCGTCACGGCCACCGGCCGGGGGGGCGCGGCGACGGGCCCCCGGTCGTCCGTGAGCTGCGCCAGCAGGGCGATCATCCCCGCCGCCTTGCCGCCGAGGAGCGAGCGCTGCGCGACCGACTGGCCGAAGGAGAGCCCGGTGAGGGGCAGCACCCGGGGCGCGTCCCGGACGTCCACCGGCTCGAGGTGCAAGGCGGGCGGCGTGAGCAGGGCCCGATAGGCTGCATACTGGGCCTCGCCGAGGGGCAGCAGGCGGAGGGTCGCGGGCGCGGCCGCGTAGACCAGCACCGGGGCGTGGGCCCGAGCGAGCTGCTCCAGCCCGGGATCCCCGGCCGCACCACCGCGATAACTATTTGGAATCCCTCGATTCTTCGCCAGGATGTTGATGTGTGCGAGGGGAGTCTGGGGCAGGGCCGTCACCAGGGCGGCGGCCGGGGGCAGCCAGTCGGGGACCCCGTCGAGGATCAGCACGTCCGTGGCGAGCGCGCTCCCCAGGCCCTCGTCGGCACGCAGCAGCTTGGCCCGCCCGGCGGCGATCCCGGGGTTGTAGACCTCGACCTCCCCGGGCACCACCAGCTCCCCGTAGCGCACGATCCGGTCCCAGTAGCGCAGCCGCTCCGTCTCCATGCGGACCGCCAGGCTCTCCTGCGCCGGCGAGCGCACGACCCACTTCACCCGGCCCGCCAGCTCCGGGGGCAGGGACGCATCGAGCACCTCGAAGTACCGGGTGAGGATCGCGTGGTCGGCCCGGTCCCCGTACTCGAGCTCGAACAGCCAGAGCTCTTCCCGGACGCCGGGCCGCGCCGGCAGGTACAGCAGGCTGCCCAGGCCGAAGCGGCGGGGGTCGGCCTGCAGGGCCAGCTCGTAGAAGGCCGGCGAGTAGAGCCGGCCATCCATGACCCAGGTGAGATCGAGGGGCAGGCTGGCCTGGGTCTCGGCCCAGCGGACGATCTCGGCGACCGTGGCGAAGGAGAGGCCGGCGACCGGCTGGGCCGAGGCGCCGGGGACGGGCTGCCCGTTGAGCAGCCGGAACCAGTACCACTCGTCGTGCATGGCGTAGAAGTCGCCCGCGAACAGGAGGAGCTGCCGCCGGTCATCCTGATGGAAGCTGGTGATCAAGAACTTCGCCGCCGCGCGCCCGCCCGCGCCGGGCACGAGGAGGCGCTGCAGGTCGGCCAGGCCGCCGACGGTGGCGACCGTGTGATCGTCGAAGGGGCAGCGGGCCCCATCCGCCCCGCAGTCCTCGTCGCCCCCCAGATCCGCGGGATCGCCGCCGTCCCCGCTGGCGTCCACCGCCCCCTCGTCCGGTGCCCCGCCATCGGCCTCCCCGCCATCGGCCGCCGCGCCGTCCGGCGCCCCGCCATCCCGACCGCCGCGCGCGGCCCCCGGATCGTCGCAGGCCGCAAGCAGGGTAGCGAGCAGCAGCAGCCCCGCTCCCGCCACCCCTCTCAGAGAACTGACACCCGCCAGCAGGCTTTCGTGGATCGCCACGCGCGACTCCTCCCCGGCCGTGTCCGTCACCGGCCTGCTCGCGGAGAAAGCAGCTTCCGTGCCAGGTTGGCGGGCTACCGCGTCAGAAGCACAGACAGGTGCAGACGGGGAGGCCGAAGACGGGGAGGCAGGTGTAGATCGGACAGGGGCACTGGGAGGTGCAGAAGTGCGCAGTGGCGACGCACTCGCCGCCGCCGCAGGCGCTCTGGGTGGTGCAGGGATCGTCGTCGTCGCAGATCCGGCCGTCCGCGCCGGTGTGCTTGCAGCCCGAGGCCGGCTCGCAGCCGTCGTCGGTGCAGGGGTTGCCATCGTCGCAGTTCACCGCGCCGCCCCGCCGGCACTCGCCGCCCTCGCAGACGTCCGCGGTGCAGAGGTTGCCGGTCTCGCAGGGGGCGCTGTTGTTGACGTGCTGGCAGCCGCCGACGGGATCGCAGCGATCGTCCGTGCAGGGGTTGTTGTCGTCGCAGCTCACCGTCTCGCCGGTGCAGCTCCCGTCGACGCAGCGGTCGTTGCGCGTGCAGACCGAGCCGTCGTCGCAGGGACCGGCGAACGGCGGGAAGGAGCAGCCCAGCTCCGCGTCGCAGACGTCCCGGGTGCAGGGGTTGCCATCGAAGCACAGGCCGTCGTCGATGTCCCCGTTGCAGTCGTTGTCGAGCCCGTCGCAGACCTCGAGGGCCGGCTCGGTCCCCTCGCACTTGCGGCCCTCGAGCCCGTTGCACTTCAGCCGCCCCGGGCACACGCCGAACGCGTTGCGGATCTCGCAGGGGGTGCCGTCGAGGTCCTCGTCCACCCGGTCGTCGCAGTCGTTGTCGATCCCGTCGCACTCCTCGGCCCGGGGGATGGCCGCGGTGCAGTTGATCCACCCCTCGTCCGCGTCGCAGGTCTCGACCCCTCGACAGGTACCAAAGTCATTCTCACGCACGCAGGCCCGGGTCTTTCCGACCTCATCGAGAGAGCAGCCGCAGTGGCCATTGAGCGGCAGGCACTGCTTGGCGGTGCCGCCACCAGGGGCCTCGACCTCCTTGCACTCGTAGAAGGCCGGGCAGGGCCGACCGTCTGCGCAGTCCCGTCCACAGCGCTTGTCGCCGCCGATCACCAGGCAGAGATCGGCCGCGAGGAAACCGCAGTCGCTGTCCGTGCGGCAAGGCTCGCAGAGCGTCGGCGCCAGCGGCGCGCAGAGGAAGGTCAGGTCCTCGCCGAAGTTGCTGACCCCCTTGCAGGACCACCCCACGGGGCAGTCCTCCTCCGCGCAGACCCGGGTGCAGACGTCGCCGCTCGCCCCGTGGACGCAGAAGCCGCTGGCGCAGTCGCGATTGCCCGTGCACGCCTCGCCGAACCCGACGGTGCCCGCCTCGCCGAGGTCCGGCCGGCCGAGATCGGGGGTGTGGCCCTCGCCCTCCCCCTCCCCCTCGCCTTCCCCTTCGCTCCCGCCACCGCCATCCTCGTCGACGTTCTCGGAGAGCCCCTTGCCCGGCTCGCTGCAACCGAGCGGCAAGCAGAGCAGGAGAGCCAGCACGGCCAGCCCGCGGTCCAGCGACATCTTGCGTACCATGGCCTCCACCCGTTTCCCTGGTCGAGCGCATCGACGGAGATCATCATAGCGAACGGGACGCGCCGAGCCAACCTCGGCCGTGCTTCCGCCCCCCCCGCCGCCAGACGACCGCGGGGTACCAGCGATTCCGCGGTTGCCTGTGCTCCGGGACGGGGGTTATCCTCCTCGGGTCAGCGGCAGACCCTGGCGCGCGACCAGCAGCTCGGCGGCGCGGCCGGAAGCTGGACCAGGGCAGTATCCGGGCGGGCACTGCCCGCCCCGTCGCCGGTTGGCCAGGTATGACGATGCGGATCGGCGTCAAGCTCGCCTTGCTCGCGACCCTGGCATTCGTGGCCTTCCTCGCGCTCCTGTACACCGTCCTCTCGACCCTCTTCGTGCGCTCCTTCACCCAGGTCGAGGAGGCGACGGTCAAGGCCTCCGCCACCCGGGCCCAGGCCTTGCTGGAGTCCCAGGCCGAGGAGCTGGACCGGATCCTCTCGGACTGGGCCGTCTGGGACGACACCTACGCGTTCCTGCAACTCGGCGACGAGACCTTCCTTGCGCAGAACCTCACCCCGCTGATGTTCCACGACCTCGACCTCGACGGCGTCGGGTTCATCGATGGGACGGGCCGGGTGTTGAGCTTCTTGGCCTTCGACGGCACACGGCTGACCGACGCGACCCCGCCCTCGGACCTGCTGGCCTGGTTCGACCTCGTGCCCCTCCGGCGCGCCCGGCAGGGCGACACCCGCCCGGTGCATGGCTTCCTCATGTCCGCGCAGGGGCCCTTGCTGACTGCGACGCGGCCGGTCACCCGCAACGACGGCAGCGGGGCGTTCCTCGGCAGCGTCGTCTTCCTGCGCTTCCTCACCTCGGCGCGCATCGACCGCCTGGAGCCGCTGCTCCAGGTCCGGCTCGAGCTCTTCCCCGACGTGCGCGACCAGCAGCCGGCCGATCTGCAGGAGGCAGCCAGCCGGCTGGTCCGTCGGGGACGCCCGGTGGTCCGCCCCCTCGGCGAGGAGCGGATCGCGGCCTACCTGCCCATCGAGGGGCTGCACGGCAGCGCGGTCTTCTGGCTGCGCGTGACCACCGACCGACCAGTCCACCGGGAGGCCCAGCGCGCACGCCGCTACCTGGTCCTCTCCCTGCTGGGGATCGGCCTGCTCTTCTTCGCCGCGATCTTCCCTCTGGCCTACCAGCTCCTGCGCGCGGCCGCGCGCCAGCGGAGCGCGGAGCGGCTGTTCCACGCCTTCGTCGAGCAGACCGCCGAAGCGGTCCTGCTCGCGGACGGCTGCACCCTGGAGGTGCTCGAGATGAACCGGGCCGCCCGCCGGCTCCTCGATGTCCCACTCCATGGCAAAATTCATCCACGGCTGGACGAGTTGATCTCCTTGCCGGCCAGCGCGACCGGCTCACCCTTGCCCGATCTCTGCAACGGCGGCGAGCTGACCCTCGGCGACGTCCGCCACCTGACCCCCGAGGGGACCCACATGGAGCTGGAGCTGTCGGTGGCGAGCATCCGCCTCGACGACCGCCCACTGCTCTCCCTGCTGGTCCGGGACGTCACCGCGCGCAAGGCCGCGGAGGCCGAGATGCACTTCCTCGCCTACCACGACGCGCTCACCCGGCTGCCCAACCGCTTGCTGTTCGAGGACCGGCTGAGCATCGCCCTGGCCCAGGCACGCCGCGACGGCCGCTCGCTGGCCATCCTCTTCATCGACCTCGACCACCTCAAGCAGGTGAACGACTCTCAGGGCCACCAGGCGGGCGACCGGCTGCTCCAGGAGGTCGCGTACCGGATCAGCACCCTGGTGCGGGACGGCGACACGGTGGCGCGCGTCGGCGGCGACGAGTTCCTCGCCCTGCTGCCGACCCTCTCCTCGCCGGACGACCCGCTCATCGTCTGCGAGCGGCTCCTGGAGGGAGTGCGCCGGCCCGTGGAGATCCGCGGCCGGACGGTCGTGCCCACCGCGAGCATCGGCTGCGCGCTCTTTCCCAAGGACGGGGAGGAGCTGGAGGAGCTGCTGCGCAAGGCCGACATCGCGATGTACCGGGCCAAGGAGGCCGGCCGGAACTGCTGGCGGGCCTTCCAGCCGGAGGACCTCGCCGAGCCGCCGGAGATGAAGCCGCGGCTGACGCCCAGCCCCGAAGGCGCACGCAGCCGCTCCGGCGGCCTGACCCCGCAGGGAGAGGTGAGCTAGGGGGACAGTTCGAAGGCGAGCCCCACTAGCGCTTCACGAAGGCCACGGCGATGGGCACCCCGTAGCCCCCGGGCCGGTGCAGCTCGAACGAGCCCACGGAGGCATAGAGCTGGGCCGAGGGGCCGCCGTCCATCATGACCGCCTCGCGGCAGCCGAGCCCTCCCTCCCGGGGTGACCGTGCCATGACCCGGGCCAGCTCGTTGGACTCGACCGCCCCCCCGCGGTTGACGACGACCACCAGCTCGCCGCCGGGCAGGATGCCGATGGCCGCCCGGTCGGCCCACTGTGGCTTCAGCTTGAGGGTCCGCCCGCCGGACACGAGCCGCGGCCCGACCTGGATCGCGAACTCCAGCTCCCGGGGGTCGATGCCGCGCTCCCGGAACTCGCGCGTGTGGACCAGGGCGGCCTTGCCCGCGCGCACGTACAGCACCCCCCAGTCCGCCCGACGCAGGGGCCGGATCAGCTTTCCCTCCTCGACCAGCAGCCCGAGGGGGCGTCGGTGCTCGTCGAAGTAGCTGCCGTTGACCGCGAGCAGCGCCCGGCGCTCCTGCGCGAGGGTCTCGACGGTGGCCGTCTGGCGCTGCGTTCCCCGGCGAGCGTCGGCCACCACCGGCCGGAAGCGCGCGATGTCCACCCGGAAGGCCTCGAGGGAGTAGCGGGCCGGCAGCAGCCCGCTGCCGGGCGCGACGAGGGTCCGGTGGGCGAGGCCGGGGGCGAGCGCCTGCCAGCCTGCCTCCGCCATGCCCGGACCGTCCGCGCGGCCCACGGCCGGCAGCAGCCCGACGACGCCGAGCAGCAGGGCCAGCCAGCCCCCGCGACACCGCGACGACCCGCTCCTCCCGACCCGTGACCTCACCCTGCCTCCTCCCCGAGCGACGTGCCCGGACCGGATCCTCCTCTTCTGTAGCAACCCGTCCCGACCAAGGAAAGGGGAGCCCGGATCACCTCGCCGGACGCGGCCGCGCGCGACTCAGCGCGCCGCGGCGGCTCCCCCGCGGCGCTGCGCCGCCCACTCGGTCGCGAGCAGGCCGAGGTGCAGCTCGTCCAGGTACTCGCCGTGGACGAACCGCTTGGCCCGCGCGACACCCTCCTCCCGGAAGCCGAGGGCCTGGTAGCAGCGCCGGGCCCGTTCGTTGCCGCCCAGCACCTGCAGCTCCACCCGGTGCAGGTTCAGGGTGCCGAATCCGTAGTCCAGCAGGAGCTGCAGGGCCTCACGCCCATAGCCGCGCCCGCGGTGCTCCTCCGCGCCGAAGAAGATCCCCAGGGTGGCGCAGCGGTCCACGACGTCGATGTCGTGCAACCCGCAGACGCCGACGAGCGTACCGGAGCTGTTCAGCTCGATGCCGCAGGCGACCTGCGCCGCATTGCCGGACAGGCCGCGCAGGAAGTCTTCCTCCTCCTGCAGGGTCACCGGGCGGCGGCCGACGAGCAGGTAGCGGGTGGCCTCCTCGTCGTTGACCCAGCGCTGACAGCAGACCGCGTCACCGACCTCGAGGGGGCGCAGGCTGACCAGCGGTCCTTGCCGGAAGATCGGGGGCATGTTTTCCTCCACCGTGACGACCGAGCCGGTATCATAGCGGACCAGAAGCATTCCGACAGGGAGGTCCTGATGCAGGGCTGCTGGTCACGGCCACGGGTTCGAATCCTTTGCTGGGGGCTGCTGGGGCTGCCGGGGCTGCTGGCGGGCTGCCACGCCTCGACCGACGAGCCCGACGCCGGGCCCGACCTGGCCAGCGGCGCGACCGACGCCGGGGCCGACCTCGGCCCTGGGGACGCGGGGACGCCCGGAGACACCGGGGCGCCCGGAGACACGGGGCGGCCAGGGGACGGTGGGCCCGGGCCCGACGCGGGCGCGACCGACCTCGGCCCCTCCCCGGACACGGGCCCGTCCGGCGACCCGACGATCCCCCTGGCGACCCTGCGCTTCGCCCCCCCCGAGCCCTGGGCCGACCCCATCGACGACTACCTGATCGCGGGCGCGGCCGCCACCTGGGTCTTCCTGCGGGGCATCCACGACCTGGTGGTCTACCGGGACCGGCTCTACCTCGGCTACGGCGACGCCAACGCCAACCTCGGGCGGGTGATCCCCATCGAGATCCGGTCCTGCGATGCGGCCTCGCCCCCCGCCTGCACCGGCGAGTTCACCACCGCCGAGGAGCAGATCGACCGCTACCGGCTCTTCGGGGACTCCCTGTTCATCGCCGGGATCGACGCCACGGAGGACGGCTTCCTCGGCAACGTCTACTCGCGCACCCCGGAGACGGACTGGCAGGAGAGCCGCACCCTGCGAGGCGGTGTCCACGTACACGACGTCGCCGAGTTTGGCGGGGAGATCTACGCGGTCGGCTCGGGAGCCGACGCGGAGGAGTGGACCGCCGGGGAGATCTTCGCCCACTTCTGGGTCTCCCGGGACCGCGGCACGACCTTCGAGGTGCTCGAGCGCCACGGCAACGAGGGCCAGGGCGACGCCCGCTGGGTGCGCCTGCTGCCCCTGGGCGACCGGCTGTACCTCTTCGGCTATCAGACCGACGCCCAGGGTGATCTGTGGCGGCTGCCCCACGCGGTCTACGACGGGGAGACGGTGGAGCTGCTCCCCACGGGGCACCCCTTCCGCCGGCTGTTCGTCACCGAGACCGACCTCCTCGGAGACGGCACCGCCCTGGTGCGGGGCATCGACGTCAGCGTCAGCCCCACCCGGGCGGTGCTCTGGGTGGTCGACGCCGAAGGCCAACCCGTC
Organism: Myxococcota bacterium; assembly: GCA_034005005.1. Lineage (GTDB taxonomy): Bacteria > Myxococcota_A > JAVEVO01 > JAVEVO01 > JAVEVO01 > JAVEVO01. Next base: position 6,951 of record JAVEVO010000079.1, on the reverse strand, counting down.
TCCCTGACTCAGTTTGCGGGCTGGGAGATCCTCGACGCGGCCCTCCACGCGCCCACCGGGGAGGTGGTGCTGCTGGCCCAGGACGCCAGCGACGAGTGGCCGCGTGCCGAGTACCAGGTCGCAGCCTGGGCCTGCCCCGTGATCTCGATGAACAACTGCACGGAACTGTTCAACTTTTCGTCGAGGACGGGCCCGGCGTCCCTGGTCGCCTGGCGCGGGGCCTTGTACCTCGGCACGGCCCGGGGCCAGATCTGGCGAAGCGTCGGCGTGGCACCCGACGAGTAGGCCGCGGGAGGGAGGAGCCTAGCATGGGCCTGAAAGCTGGCATCGTCGGTCTCCCCAACGTGGGCAAGTCCACCCTCTTCAACGCGCTCACCCAGGCGGGCGCCCGGGTCGAGAACTACCCGTTCTGCACCATCGATCCGAACCTCGGCATCGTGCCGGTGCCCGACGACCGCCTCGACCGGCTCGCGGCCCTGCTGCGGCCGCCCAAGACGGTCCCCGCGACCCTCGAGGTGGTCGACATCGCCGGGCTGGTGCGGGGCGCGGCCCGGGGCGAAGGGCTCGGCAACCAGTTCCTCGGACACATCCGCAACGTCGACGCCCTGCTCCACGTCGTGCGCTGCTTCGCCGGCGAGGTCACGCACGTCGAGGGCACCCTCGACCCCGTGCGCGACCTCGAGGTCGTCGAGCTGGAGCTGGCCCTGGCCGATCTGCAGACGGTGGACAAGCGCCTGGAGAAGGTGCAGCGGGAGCTGAAGGTGGGCGTGAAGGCCGCCCGCGACCAGCTCCCCGTGCTCGAGGAGCTGCGCGCGGCCCTCGGCGCGGGCACTCCGGTGCGGCTCCTGCCGCCGACGGACAAGCGGCAGCTCGTGATCGACGAGCTCGGGCTGCTCACGGCCAAGCCCGTCCTGGTGGTGGCGAACCTCGACGAGGGGCAGCTCCGGGAGACCAGTCCCCCGGTGGCGCGGCTGCAAGCCCGGGTGCAAGACGCGGGCGGCCGGCTGGTGGGGCTGTGCGGTGAGATGGAGATGGAGATCGGCCAGCTCGAGGACCCGGCGGAGCGCCGGCTCTTCCTGGAGGACCTCGGCCTCGCGGAGCCCGGCCTGAACCTGCTGGCCCGGGAGGCCTACACCCTGCTCGGGTTGATCACCTACTACACCTACGTCGGGGGCACGGAGCTACGGGCCTGGCCGATCCCCCAGGGCACGCCGGCGCCCCGGGCCGCCGGGAAGATCCACACCGACTTCGAGCGCGGGTTCATCCGGGCCGAGGTCTGCGGCTTCGCCGACTACCTCCGCCTGGGTGGTGAGGCCGGGGCCCGGGAGCACGGCCTGCTCCGCTCCGAGGGCAAGGAATACCTCATCCAGGACGGGGAGGTGGTGCACTACCGCTTCCACGTCTGACACGGTGAACCCGCCCCGGGCCGGCCCACTACGCGTCCCGGCAATCGGCGCGCAGCACGGCGAACTTCAGGTAGCGCCCCTCGGGGAAGCCGGGCGGGACCGGATGATCCGCGGGCTGGCCGGCGAGGCCGAGGAGCCGCAGGGGGCGCCGGACACGACGGCCGGCCTCCTTGAGCACTCCGAGGAACGCCCGCTCGTCCACGTGGCTCGAGCACGAGGCTGCGGCCAGCAGCCCACCCGGGACGACGACCGCCAGCGCCCGGGCGAAGAGGTCGGTGTACGCAGCCAGCGCCCGGGGGAGGGCCTCGGCGGAGGGGGCGAAGGAGGGCGGATCGACGATCACCAGGTCGTAGCGCGTCCTCGAGGCGACGGTCCGGTCCAGCCAGGCGAAGGCGTCCTCGGCGAAGAAACCGTGGGCCTCCAGCGGCAGGCCGTTGCGCCGGAAGTTCTCCCGGGCCGCGTCGATGGCCGGCCGGGCGAGGTCGACGGTCTCCACCCGCCGGGCACCGCCGCGCGCTGCGTACACCGAGAACCCTCCGGTGTAGGCAAAGAGGTTGGCCACGGACAGGCCGCGAGCCAGCTCGCCCACGAGGCGGCGGTTCTCGCGCTGGTCGAGGAAGAAGCCGGTCTTCTGGCCCGCGAGCACGTCGACGGCGAAGCGGTGGCCGTGCTCGAGGACCTCGACGGGACCGGCCGGGGCCTCACCCCAGAGCAGCTCGGCCACACCGTGGCGGGCCCGCTCGACGAGGGCCCGCACGCCGTCGGGCGCGCCGAGGAGGCGCACCGCCTGCCCGATCGCCGGCCGCAGGCTGCGCACCGCCTCCCCGTCGAGCCGGAGCACGACCAGCGGCCCGTACCGGTCCAGCACCACCCCGGGCAGGAAGTCCCCCTCTCCGTTGCACCAGCGGTAGGCCGTGGTCCGGTCCGGCTGGAGCAGCCCCCGCCGCGCAGCCAAGGCACCCGCCAGGCGACGCCCCACCAGCTCCTCGTCCAGGGGCTCTTCCGGGAGCAGGCTGTAGACCCGGACGGCGAGGGGCGAGCCGGGATCGAACAGCCCCCGGGCGACGAAGCGGCCGTCCCGCTGCACCACGTCGACCACCGTGCCCGCCGGGAGTCCGGGCGGGATCTCCAGGGCCTCGCGGAAGAGCCAGGGATGGCCCTCGTGCAGACTGCGCACCAGGTTCCGCCGCAAGATCACCCGGGGACAGGACACCCCGCCGCCCGCACCCCGACCAGGCTGTCGCTTCATGGGACCTCCGTCGGCCACTGACCCGGCCTCTGGGTCACGCCTCCGCACTGTAGCCGATCCCCAGCCCCTGGTTGACCCCTCTTCGCCGGGCGGCTAGCTTGCCTACTGGATCGTCGCTCCGAGGTGTCGCCCCATGCGCTCGCTCCCCCGCCTGCTCGGCGTTGTCCTGCTGCTGTCCGTCCTGTCCGGCTGCTCCTTGCTCATCGAATCCGAGCACGGAACGGAGGGGGAGGGCGAGGGCGAGGGCGCGGAGGGCGAGGGCGCGGAGGGCGAGGGCGCGGAGGGCGAGGGCGAGGGCGCGGAGGGCGAGGGCGCGGAGGGCGAGGGCGCGGAGGGCGAGGGCGCGGAGGGCGAGGGCGCGGAGGGCGAGGGCGCGGAGGGCGAGGGCGCGGAGGGCGAGGGGGAAGGGGCCGAGGGCGAGGGCGCAGAGGGCGAAGGCGAGGGCGCAGAGGGCGAAGGCGAGGGCGCAGAGGGCGAAGGCGAGGGTGCAGAGGGCGAGGGCGAGGGTGCAGAGGGCGAGGGCGAGGGTGCAGAGGGCTAGGGCGAGGGTGCGAACGAGGGCCTGCAGGTCGAGCTCCTGACCGCGATCCCGAACGAAGTAACCAAGATCGGCGCCGAGTTCAGCCATGATGAATCTTAGGTCATAACTTTCTTGTCGTCAGTGGTCCTCGAGGCCTATTCCCTCGAGCCAGCGACCCTGGGCGAGCTGAGCTGGCACCTGCGGATCGAGGGGGTCGCCACCCGGGACTTCGGCGTCTCGCCACGGCTGCCCCTGCTGGTCACCACCAACCACAACTCGGACCTCTTCGGCTGGACCTTCGCCGCGGGGGGCCCGCCGCAGCTCCTGGGGGACGTCAACCCGGGCGTGTTCAGCTCCCGCCCCCGCTTCGACCGGGACGGCAATCGGGCCTTCGTCCTGCAGGGCGGTCGGGTCGTCGCGACCCGCGTCGGCGGCGGCGTGTCGTCCCTGTTCCGGGAGATCGGCCAGGACTGCGACGGAGACGACCTGGCGGTCATGGGGCCCGACGAGACCCTGCTCGTGCTGGAGCGGGAGCCGGACAACCGCGACAACTCGGTGCTGCGAGTGCTCCCGCAGACGAGGCCCGACGACTGGACCAACTCCGGGGGCGTCCTGCAGTTCACCGCGCTCGCGCCCGCGTGCCCCCGGATCGTCTGCGTCAGCGCGGCCACCGAGGTCGAGCGCTTCGCGCTCTGCTGCGACGACGGCACCGTGCGCGTCTTCGACGGGCTCAGCTTCCTCGATCGGACGATGAAGGTCTTCGAGAGCCACGGCTTCCCCCTGACCCGGGCGACCCTCTCCCGGGACGGGACGCTGCTCGCCGCGGTCGAGGGGGACCGGGACCGCTCCCTGGGCGACGGCCTCGTGGTCTGGCAAGTGGCCGACCCGGCCCGGCCCGTCGCCCTCCAGCCGGGGCCGCGGCCGACCAGCTACCCGCCCCGGGTGGAGATCTCACCCAGCGGCCGCCTCGTGGCGGTCGATCGCGACGCCGGGGTGACGATCTACACGGTCACGCCGCGCTGAGCCGCTCCAGCAGGGCCTGCAGGGAGGGCGCGTCCTCAACCTGGACGCGGCCGAGGGTCGGATCGATCCGCTTGAGGTAGCCGCCGAGGCTGCGGCCCGGCCCGACCTCCCAGACCTCGTCGACGCCGAGCCGGCGCAGGCTGGCCACGGTCTTCACCCACTGCACCGGGCGCACCACCTGCGCGACGAGCAGCTCGCGACAGCGTTCGGGCCGGGTCTCCGGCTCCCCGTCGACGTTGAACAGGACCGGGCAGCGCGCGGGGAGGAGATCGGCCGCCGCGAGCCGGGCGCGCAAGGTCGGCTGGGCCCCCGCGAGCAGGGAGCAGTGGAAGGGCAAGGTCACGGGCACGGGCCGGAGCTGCGCGTGCAGCTCCCCCGCCTCCACCCGCGCTTCGAGCCAGTCGAGCCCCCCTTCGCTGCCGCTCAGGGAGTGCATGGTCGGCGTCAGGAACCCCGCGATCGCGAGGACCTCCCCCGGGGGGCAGCGGTCGCACCACTCGGCCAGGACCTCCGGGGGCGGACCGACCACCAGCAGCATCGAGCGCGTGCTCAGCGGCCGCGCCTGGACCATCGCCAGCGCGCGCTCCCGGACCAGGCCCAGCGCGGTCGCGGGGTCGAGGACGTCGGCCGCGACCAGCGCGCCGTACTCGCCGAGGCTGTAGCCGGCCGTGGCGTCGGGCCGTAGCCCCCGCGCCCGCAGCACCGCGAGCAGGGCCAGGCTGTAGGCCAGCACCGCGGGCTGGGTGATGTCGGTCTCCATGAGCCGGGCCGGGGGACCTTCGGCCATGATCCGCGAGAGGGGCAAGCCCAGGACCTCGTCGGCGAGCGCGAGCACCTCGGCCGCCTCGGGGAACGCCTGGGCCAGCGCCACGCCCATGCCGACGAACTGGGTCCCCTGACCGGGGAAGAGGAAAGCACGCATGGTTCACCTCGGCCCGGGGCGCACGGCAGGGCTGCCGGTCACGGCCCGGGGGGCACGGCGTCGATGCCCGCGTCACGAGCGTCCTGGGGCTTGACCACCGCCAGGGTGTAGCGCTCCAGGTCGAGGTAGCGGCGCGCCACGTCCCGCACCCCCTCCGCGCTCACCGCCAGGATGGCCGCGGGGTAGCGGAGGTGGGCATCGCAGCCGAGCTGGTACAGCTCGTTGAAGGCGAGGGTGGCGGCCCGCTCGCTGCCGCGCTGCAGGCTGATGGCCTGGCTGCCGAGGAGATACTCCTGGGCACGGCGCAGCTCCGCGGGGTCGATCCCCTCGGCCTGCAGCCGTCGCAGCTCCGCGAGGAGCGCGGTGACGGCCTCGTCGACCCGCTCGGGCGCGACCGCCAGGTAGAGCGCGAAGCTGCCCGGATCGACCCCCTCGGTGAGCGCCGCGCCCACCGAGTAGGCGAGGCCCCGGCGGTCCCGCAGCTCCCGGAAGAGGCGGCCGCCCTGGCCGTTGAGCACCGTGTGCAGCAGGTCGAGCGCGAAGCGGTCGGGGCTGTCGACGGTGGCCCCCGGGAAGCCGAGGACGATGTGGGCTTGCGCCCGGTCCCGGTAGCGGAAGACGAGCTGGCGCGAGTCGGGCGGGGTCCAGGGCAGGCGTGGCGGTGGCGCCATGCCGGAGGCGCCCGGACGCCCGAGCAGACCATGGACCAGGCGGACCACCTCGGCGGGATCGACGTCGCCGACGACGCTGAGCACGCCCCGCGCCAGGCCGTAGCGGCGCGTGTAGTGCTCCTGAAGTTGCTGCCGGGTGAGCCGGGCGACCGTCTCCTCCTCGCCGAGGAGGTCGAAACGGTAGGGGTGATCCCGGAAGAGCTGCCCGGCGAAGGCCCGGAACGCCAGGCTCCCCAGGTTGTCGTCACGCGCCCGGATCTCCTCGAGCACCAGGTCCCGCTCCCGCTCCACCTCGACCGCCGGGAACACGGGGTCGAGGAGGCAGTCCGCGAGCAGGGCGAGGCCCTCGGCCAGGTGGTCGGCATGGAACTCGGCCCGCAGCCCGAGGGTGTTGCGCCCGGAGAAGCCGCCGACCCCACCGCCGAGCCGGTCGAACTCCCGGGCGATCTCCTCGCCGGCCCGGGTGGAGGTACCCTGCGTGAGCAAGCGGGCCACGAGGTTCTCGATCCCCTGGGTCTGGACGGTCTCGGCGCGCAGCCCGCCCAGGAAGGCGACCCGCGCCGCGACCAGCGGCACCGACCGATCGGGCTGGATCAGCAGCGTCAGGCCGCTGTCGAGGGTCAGCCGGTGGATGCCCTGCACGGCCGGGGGCAAGGGCGGAGCCTGGAAGCGCCGGACCGTCGCCCGCTCCACCTCCCGGGCGAGCTGGACGAGCCGCCCCTCGTCGGGGAAGGCATAGCTCGCCGCCAGCGCGGGCACGGCGGGGTCGCGCGCCGGCAGGCCCCCCACCGCAAGGGTCGTGCCGAGGGTCTCCTCCCCTTGCAGGGGCCGCTCCTCGGCGGGCTGGAGGCGCCCGGCCACGGGCTGACCGGAGGGCTCCGGGGTGCCCGGGGCCGCCTCCCGCGGCGGCGCCCCCGGCGGCGCGCCGTCCCCGCCGACCGCGCGCGTCGTCCCCTCGGCCGGCGCGGGCAAGAGCAGGGCCGCGCTCAGCCGCGAACGCGCGAAGGTGCGCCGGGCGACCTCCTGGAGCTGCTCGGGCGTGACCCGGGCCACCGCCTCGTGGAAGCGCTGCTCGAAGCCGAGATCGCCGGCCACGGTCTGGAAGAAGCCGAGCTTGCGCGCGGCCCCCTCGACGGTCTCCTTCTGGTAGATCACCTCCA
>JAVEVO010000259.1:0-6440 GCA_034005005.1 Myxococcota bacterium | reverse complement strand
AGTCGGCGATCGACCAGACCACCAGCTGGTTGTCGGTGACCTTCAGCGCGTAGTGGCGTTCGTCGGCGAGCCGGGCCAGGAAGGCCAGGTCGGTCTCGCTGCGCTGGTCCACCCGGTCGAGCGGCGGGGTGTCCGTGGCGTCGAAAACCAGCCTCATGCGCGCCGAGGCCGCCACGTCCCCGGCGATGGTCTGCAGGGAGGCGTTCTCCCAGGCCCGCGACCGCTTCGTCTTCCGGGCGGCGAGCCCGGTCGGCACCGAGACCCCGGAGAGCTTCACCGTCGAGGGCGGCCCGGCCAGGCCGAGCTTGTCGAGGGTGAAGGTCCCGCAGAACAGCGTGCCGCCGCCCTCCCCCCACTCGTCGGCGTGGATGCGGACCTGGACCGTGTCGCCCTGCCCGGGCAGCCAGTCGCCCCGCCAGAGCGCGTCCCGGTCCTGCAGGTCGATAGAGACCTCGTCGGCCTTGCCGCCCTGGTGGTCGGTGTAGCTCACGCCGAGCAGATATGGCTGCAGATCCTGCGAGATGTCCTTGCCCTGGTAGACGACCTCCGCCCAGGCCCGCCGAGCGAGAGTCACGGCCGCCGCCACGGCGGGAGGTTCGGTGCCGGGTCGGGCGTCGGCCTGGCCGGGACCTGCAGCACGAGCCCGGCCGGCAGCCGGGTCAGGTACGCGTGCGCCGGGTTGGCCAGGATCAGCAGGTCGAGGTAGCGCTCGTTGCCGAGCAGGGTCAGCGCGAGCGCGTCCCAGGTGTCACCGGCGGTCGTGGTGTAGGTGGCCTCAGCCATACGACAGCCTCCGCTGCTGCTCCTGGGCCGCCCTGAGCCGCTCGAGCAGGTCGTCTTCCGCCTGGTGCTGTGGTAGGGTGCCCGTCATGCCGTGGAGGGAACTGCATGAGCACAGAATGGCCCCGCTATCTCAGCCACATGAAGTCCTACGACTCGACATCTGCCAGGATTGATGACTGCCTCTACCAGCTGTGCTCAAACAACATCTCTCACGAGGACAGGGCCGGTGTTTGGGCCAAAGTACTGATCATCGGAAGATCCTTCTCAACACGAGTCGAAGCACATACCGAGGAGTTGAGCGATGTTGTTGATCTGCTGGTGAGATCAGCAGGATGGCTCGACCCGCAGATAGCGCAGTATCGGCGTATGATTCCAATCCCAACACTGGAGAAATTGACAGAAATCGCACCTTTCCATGGAAAAATAGTCAGTACCTTATCGCGAGCAGCGAAAGACAACATGGAGCTTAGGTCCTTCTCATCCAAGTACCTGCACTTCCACGCGCCCATTTTCCCGATCTACGACAGCATCGCGAATGAACAGCTGCGCAACAGGGATTGGTACCCATGGAAGCCCAGCTACGAGGAGGAGTATCCGGCACCAACCGGAGCAGACGTGCAGTACTGGAGGCATTGCGTTCGCGTGCTCATGATGGCCAGGGAATGGCCCGGAGAGGGGTTCGAGCCAACATCCCGGAACATCGATCACTACGTTATGCGCTATGCAACCAGCCTGGGCGTCAGGAGCAGTTGATATGGCCTCAGCCAGCCTCAGCCATACGCCAGCCTCCGCTGCTGCTCCTGCGCCGCCTTGAGCCGCTCGAGCAGGTCGTCCTGCCCCTGCTTGAGCGCGGCCAGCATGCCGGGCTTGTCCGCCCTGCCCTCGCCGGTCACGGTGATCTGCGGCTGGTAGGTCACGGTCAGCGGCGCGGACACCTGCCGGGTTCGCTCCCGGCTCGACACCGCGCCGGCCAGCCGGGCACTCGACTCGGCGAGCGGAGCCGGCGCGGGAGTGCCCGGGGCCGGAGCAGCCCCGAGCAACGGGGCGGTCGCCGGAGCTTCGCCCGCGGCCGCTCCTGCGGTCGCCGGCGACCCCTCCACCGCGACGATGCCTGCGTCCAGGCCACCCTGGAGCTTGCCGACCAGCTCGGCCAGGTGCGGTGCGGCGTCGGCCGGCACGAGGCTGGCCAGCGCCAGCCCGGCCCGCATCGGAGCCGTGAGCAGCTCCAGCGCCCGGGCCGCGACCCAGCGGACGACCGCGATGACCGTGTCGCCCCACTCCCGCCAGAGGCCGGACAGCCAGTCGACCAACAAGCTCCAGCCCAGCCGGAGCCCGTCCCAGAGCAGGGTCATCAGGCTCCACAGCTGCCCGATCAGCCCGCTCCAGAAGCTCCAGATGAACCCGACCACGGGCTGCACCACCTCCCAGACCAGCCCCCAGAACGCGAGGTAGACCCGGGCGATCAGCCCCAGCAGCAGCCAGAGGGGGCGCTGCACGAGCAGCCAGACCTCGACCGCGGCCAGGACCACGATCTTGACCGCGTCCCAGGCCACGACGAGCTTGTCCCAGATGGCAGTCGCCAGCCCGACGACCACCGCCTTGGCCCCCTCCCAGAGCGCGACGAGCGTGTCCCAGTGGCGGATGATCTCCAGCACGAGCAGCGGGATGCCCAGCGTGCCGCCCGACATCACGAACAGCGCCGCGGCGAGCGCGTCGACCCAGTAGCCGGCCTGCTTCAGCCAGCCGGTCCACTCGTCCCAGTAGGCGATGGCCAGCGCGATGGCGGCGACCTCGGCGAGGATGCCGATCACGATCCAGGCGTAGGGGTTGGCCAGAGCGGCCGCGGCGAGGTTCCAGGCGGCGGGCACCGCGGCCCAGAGCGCCATCCCCAGGTCCACGACCGCCGAGGCGACCGAGAGCGCCTTGAACCCCGCCAGGACGTAGACGAGCCGGTCCCAGCCGCCAAGGAAGTCGGCGACCTTCTGCGCGCCGTCCGCGACCGTCACTGCGAGGTCCCGGAGGTCCTCGAGCAGCTCCAGCAGCTTGGGGAGCGAGCCCTCCAGCCAACGAGCGAAGCGGACCGCGAGCTGCTCGACCCGGTCCCGGTTCTGCCGGAGCCAGGCTGCCAGCTTGGTGAAGAGGTCCGTCAGCACGGGCAGCAGCGCCGCGCCGAAGGTGTTCTTCAGCCCGCCCAGCGTGAGCTGCAGATCGAGCAGCCGGTCGTTGAAGTCGCTGGCCTGCTTGGCGGTCTGGCTGCTGAGCACCGCGCCGGTGGCCCGGGCGTCTGCCCGCATCTGGCGCAGCCCCTCGGAGCCGTCGGCGAGCATGACCCCGAGCTGGCGGGCGCCCTTGCCGAAGATCGCCTGGGCCGCCGCGGCCCGCTCCGCCGGGTTGGGGATGCGGTGCAGCGCATCGGCGATCTGTTCGAGGGCCTGGTCGGGCGCAACGGCCGCGAGCTGGGCCGCGCTGAGGCCGAGCGCCTCGAACGCTTTCCCGGTGCTGCCGCCGCCGGCCAGCGCCTTGCCGAGGGTCACGTTCATCTTGCCGAGCGCGGCGTCGAGGTCGCTGGTTTCCGCGCCGGAGCGCTCGGCCGCGTACCGCAGCTCCTGCAGGGCCTCGATGGTCAGGCCGAGCTTCTGGGCGTCCTCGTCCGCCGAGTCAGCCGCGTCCGCGGTGGACTTGGCCAGCCCGAACAGCGTGGCCCCGAGCCCCCCGCCCGCGGCCGTGAGCCAGCCGATGTCCCGCACCAGGCCGCCGAGCTCTGACTTGAGCCCCCCGAACGCCTTGCCCACGTTGCCGAAGGCCTGCAGGCTCTGCTGCTTGGCCGACAGCACTTCGGCCTTGCGCTCCAGGTCGGTCAGCCCCTTGCCGGCTGCCGCGGTGGCGGTGCCGAAGCTGGCCGCGAGCTTGCCGCCGATGCGGAAGACCATCTCGTAGAGGCGTCCGCCGGCCACCGGCTCCTCCTACCGCTGCTGCTGCGCTTCAAGTTCAGCCCGCACGAGCTCGGCCCACTCGCCGACCTCGAGGACGGGCTCATCCAGCCAGGTGCTGACGGGGGTGTAGGTGGCCATGGCGAGCCGGACGGCCGCCTGCTTCAGTGCGCGTCCGGGCTGCTCTCCGAGTCCGCACCGAGCAAAAAACCCTGCACCTCCACGGTGACGCGGGTGAAGTCCCGGGCCGGCAGGGCGTGGATCAGCTCGACCGGCACTCGAGCCGCCCGGGCGGCCACCGCGGCGTGGTAGCGGGCGTCGGTGTTCGGGCTGAGCACCGGCTCCTTGGCCGCCTGCAGCTCCCGGGTCACGGCGAGCAGGTCCTTCCCGGTCAGCGCGTCGAGGTTGAGGTCCAGCTCCTGGTAGGTCTTCTCCTCCCAGGTCACCGGCTTGCGCAGCTTGATCCGCATCACAGGCCTCCGAGGTCCAGCCGCACCATCGCCAGGTAGTCGAACCCGTTGATGATGCAGATGAAGTTGAGCTTGTCGATCTCGACCCGGGGAATGCCGCCCACGAACACCTTGAGGTAGCTCACCTCGAACTCCGACTCGCTGTCGGTGGGCTTGGCCGGCGTGAACGTGCCGAGGTTCACCGTCTTCGGGACCGCCCGGGCGACGATCTTGACCGCCTCGGTGTCGTAGACGCCGAGCGCCGCGTTGTACCGCTGGATGCTGCCCCGCAGCTCGAGCGCGTGGGCGACCGGCGTGGCGAGCGAGGTGAGGTCCCCATGGATCACCCGCCACTTCAGCTTCAGCTTCATCGAGCCGTAGTGGCCGAGCGTGGGGCTCTCCAGCTCGCCGGCGATGCCCGCGCCGGAGACCGTCTCGCTCAGCGCCTCCAGCGTCGGCAGCTCGACGTCGGCCAGGGCGAGGATCTCCTGGTTCGCATCGTAGACGCGGAAGTTGATCAGCTTCTCGCTGATGATGTTCATCTCGCTCTCCTGCTACCGGAGGTCCGGCGCCCCGCTGGATCAGCCGAACAGCTTGCTGAGGTTGGCGACGTCGTACTCGATGATGAAGTCGAGGGCCTCGGCCGGGGGCGGCGGGGTCCAGTAGATGCGGAACTTGGCGTGGCCGTTCAGCAGGTCGGTCTGCGGGTTGTCGGCCGCGGCGAAGACCACCTCGCCCCCGAGGATGGCGCCCGCACCCTTCAGCCCGTTGAGGAAGATGTTTGCCGAGTCGACCACCGAGTCGACCAGCCGCCGGTTCAGCGCCGAGTCCACCTGCGAGAAGTAGGTCAGCACCAGCGTGTTGCCGAGCCAGAGGTTCATCCGGCGGATCGGCACGAAGGCATCCTTCGGGTCCGAGGTGCCCGGGTAGGCGCCGGTGCGGTTGCCCCAGAGTCGCCAGCCCGTGAAGTTCAGCGCGGTGACGATGCCCTGCCCGTTGAGGAGGTTGGCCTGCTCCTGGGTCAGGAACACCTCCGTCCCGTCCAGCAGGCAGGCGCCGTCGATCTGCAGCTTGCGGTTGCTCGGCGAGACGTAGGGCGTGCCGCCGGAGGCCGCGTCCACCTGGTTGGCCAGCCCGGCGAAGTGCGAGCTGAGGTGGTGCACCTCGCCGCCGAGGGTCACCAGCGGCCAGCAGCAGACCTGCCCGGCCGCGGTGAAGCCGTTGTCGCTCTTCCAGGCGGCCGCTTCGGAGTAGTCCGCGATCTCGTAGTCGTCCGGGCTGAGGTCGCAGACCGCCAGCGCCTTGAAGACCCCGTTGATGCTGCCCCCGCGGGCGACCATCGCCGCCGCCACCGCGGAGTCCTGCGACCAGCCGGGGCAGACGATCAGGCCCGGTGCCAGCTGCAGCCGGGGGTAGACGTCCTCGAGGCACCAGAGCCCCGTGTTCGCCCCGCCCGCCGTCGCCGTGCCCACGACGTCCGCGGCCACCACCCCGCCCGGGTCGAGCTTGTCGTAGGTCAGGTGGCAGGCGGGCAGCGCGCCCGACCCCATCCGGCCGCCGGCCTTGCGGGTCACGACGGTGTTGCCGTCGCTGTCGTAGGCCAGGGTGTAGTCCGTGCCCGCGACGTAGGCCACCGGCGGCGTGGCGCCGTCGTCGAGCACCAGCGTCGTGTGGTCGATGGCGAAGGCCGCAACGGTCTTGGACGTCTCGGCCGCGGCCCAGGCGAGCAGGGCGCGGGCCACCGGCTCGAGGTGGTCGGGCTCCTGCGGGTCGAGGACGTTGATGAAGACCGCCGGCCCGACGCCGTACAGCCCGAAGTAGACCCGGGCGAACTCGCAGAGGCCGTAGGCGGCGAGGTCATCGGAGTAGCCGAGCTTGCTGACGAACTCGGCGAAGCTGGTGGCCAGCACCGGGCGGTTCACGTTGGCGCGGTCGCCGAGCACCACTGGCGCGGCGCCGACCACCACGGGCAGGCCGGCCAGCGCGGTGACCGGCGGGCGGACGGAGGTCGGGACCTCCCGGCTGTAGACGCCGTGCAGGTAGCTCGTCATCCTGGGCTCCTTCGTGCGCCGGCCGGCGGCCGGAGCGGGTTTGCGGTAGCAGGGATGGGGATCGAACCCATGTCCTCCGGGGTATGAGCCCGGCGCGGTGCCACTTCGCTACCCTGCTGAGTGGCCCCCGGCACACCGGCCGAGGGCATCCCGGCGCAGGGCCGGGCGCGGAATCGGGTCACTCGGTCTCGCCCAGCCACTGCGTGCTGAGCTGCGTCCAGGTCGTG
>JAVEVO010000078.1:0-31321 GCA_034005005.1 Myxococcota bacterium | reverse complement strand
CTTCCGATCTTCAAGCAGTCCTTGGTGAATCGGGAGCATGTCCTCACCTTGCGGGGACCCCACAGAGACGCAAGCAGCTTCCGGTCGTTGATCTTCGGGCAGAATCTCGAGCACAAGATGAGCATCTCACTGCGGTACGCTCCTTCGGTCGACGCGATGGGCGAGAGCAATCAGGAGCGTCTCCTCGCGGGGAAAGACACCTCGCGAAGTCTTGGCTTCCGGTGGTCTTGCCAGGGCGACGAGGGGATGGGCGAGGATGAACGCGTGGAACTCGATGGCTTCAGCTGCATGGTGGCGGGTGATCCGGAACTCGACCTCCATCTTGCTCTGTCCGATGAATTTGGTTATGGAGCTTTGGGTAAGGTACTCGTACCTGTCTCTGGAGACAGCTACGAATCGCTTTTCGACTTCACAAAGCATCTTCGTTCAGATCGTGGGATGGAATCGTGTGAACCGCCCGATCCGACCTTCCTGTTCTTCACTCCAGAAGGTCTCGTGCCCGTCGCTCAATCCCCAGCGCTTGCAGATGTTGCGGACTGGATGTCGGCCTACGACCTGGATGACCCGAACGATCTGGAAAGGGCAGAGGCAGATCTGTCCACGTATGGGCTATCGCCATTCACTGAATCACTTTCGACCGAATTCCGATGGGTCTCAGAATCCATCGAACACATTGGCCCAGCAAGATTTCCAGCGGATATTCACGTTGACGAAGAAGGGTTAGCTGGTCGGCTGCCATCTTCTTCACAGCTTGGCTACCTCAATGCGTGGTTGAAGCGATTTGATCTTCCGTATCTTCTGGAGTTGGAGAAGGTTCGCCACGACAGGCTCAAGGCAATCCTGCTAGTTCTCGTGGACGTCCGGACGGGGGCACGCTGCGCGCTCAAGGACGTGGGATTCGGCGTCAGCCAGATCCTCCCGATTCTCATGAAGGGGAGGCAAGACCTCTACGCCCAGCAGCGGAAAACGATCCTCGTCGAACAGCCCGAACTGCACATCCATCCCAAGCTTCAGGCCGAGCTGGCCGACTTTTTCTTGGCCTCATCCGGCCTGGTGGACGACGATCCTGGTAACCCGCCGGACGACGAGGGACTGGCAGATTTCTTCAGGTCCCACCATCAATGGATCATTGAGACGCACAGTGAGGCGCTCGTCCTGCGCCTCCAGCGCCGGATCCGGGAAGGCAAGGTCAAGCCCGAGGATGTCTCGATCCTCTACGTCCGCCCGACGGGGGAGCGAGGCAGCGAGATCCTCCAGCTTCGTCTCGACGACGACGGCGAGTTCCTGGACGAGTGGCCCGATGGCTTCTTCGAGGAGTCGTACCGAGAGATGTTCGCACACTGATGAACATGCTGGTCCGTTTTGGCCTCGAACCTGATGCTCTGCATCTGCACGGGCAGTCCGAGCGAGAGCGCCTGGCGCTTCATCGGCGATTGCTCGACGCGCTGTCACCGATCGGAATCCTGGTCCACCAAGGAGCCACGTTCGGTGAGTCGGATATTTCTCAGGCCATCTCGGCGTTGCCCATCCAACTCCGCAAGCGCTGGCAAGTTCTCGTCACCAGGCTGCGCAGGACACCCGGACCAGCGCACTGGCCGGGGCTGTCCAGCATCAACAGAGCGGCGGACCTGGGTTCGCTCCGTAGTCTCCTCGACTTGGCCCTGCTCGAACAAGCACGGGCCGAGTCGCTGGGGCTCCCCGCGGAGGAACTCTCGTTCCGGCCGGAGGATGGAGCGGAGATCGCCCCGCTCGTGGTAGCGGACCAGGCCACTGCCGTCCGCTCTGCCCTGCACCTCGCCCAAGCTGAGATTGCAGCAGGAACGAAGGTGACCGCGCTCTGGGATGAGCGGTTCTCCCGGCTGGCGGCGACATCCCGCACAATTGTGGTCGTGGATTCCTACGCCGTGCAGAACCTTCTCTGTGAGGGTGGGCACACGCGGAGCGGGTTGCATCGCCTGATGGTGGAGCTTGACGGATGCGGAGGCAAGCCTCGCAAGCTGACCGTGTACTCCTCGTGCAAGACCACTCCCAACTACGCTGCTCAGCCGTCTCCAGACGCCGACGCCTGTCGGGATGCCTTGGAACGCGTCTCCGTGGGGCTGAGGCGGGGTGGACTGCACCAGGTCGAGCTGTACCTACTCCCCGAGAAGGACTTCTCCAAGATCAAGCACGACAGGTGCTTGCGGTTCGACAAGACCATCTGCGCCATCGGCACGGGGTTGGAGGTGTTGACCGGCCGAGAGGTCCCGCGGATCGCCACGTTTTCTCTCAGAGAGGAGACAGACGGGAGTCGAGGAGTCGAACGCTCCCTTCAGGCCGGAGCTCTGCGACCGGCTCCGACGGTGTTCAAGCCAGGCGAACGAAGGTCTGCCCAGCAATTGCAGCGATGATCACTCGCCAGAGCTGTCCGTACACCCCCTCCCTTCAGCGGTCTTGAGAACAGGCCGGTGCTCCGGCACCCCGAAGTAGTCCCCTGGCCGCGACATCAGGACGTCCCGCACTGCCGCCCCCGGCAGCGACCTCCGCCGATCGTCCAGCCTCACGCGAGCCAGATCTCTTCCGAGATTGAGCGCGGTCCTTTGGTCGTGTTACGGTCGGCGGGCCGAGACGGGGGCGGTGCAGCTGCGCGGCTGCTCGAGGGAGTCAGGAGCCTGCCGATGCTGCAACAGAAACCCCGGTTGTCCGTGGCTGGCGTCGCCGAGCCTCCCCCCGCCGTCCCGGCCACTCGCCGCTGCGGGACGCGCCAAGAGCACACCTTCACACCGCCTCGTTCCCCTCGGGAAGCCCGGACGGGACGAGTTCGATGCCGGGGTCAAGCTGGGCGACTTTGGAGGTCGGCCGGATGTCGCAGGCCCGAAGAAGGATGACGACCGATGACCCAGGACCCGACAGCCTCGTCTGTTGATTTCGACCGCCTCCTGAAGCTGCGGCTCGTCGTCGCCCGCCACGGCGAGATGGATGGCGCCCGCTGGTGGAACACCGTCGGGCTGCTCGGACGGAAAGGAGCGCTGCTCCTCAGCCGCGGCTTCCCCAGGACGCACCATTTCGCCCAGGCTCGCGTGGTGTTCGCGGCGGCTCGTGCCCGGTGCGAGGAGGTCTTCAACCCACCCGCCTGCATGACCCTCTGGTCGTTGCCCGCGGCCATCGAAGACCAGTTCGACGCCCGCTGGTCGCACTGGCTCGACGAGCGTGACCGCTGGTCCGCCTTCTTCGAGGCCATCCAGGAGCCCACCCCGGATCTGCTCGCTGCGCTCCGGGCCCAGGAATTGCTGGCCGACCGGCACGAGGAGGCGGTGAGTCGGCTGCGCCGCTCCGCCGAGGGCCGGGCCGTGCCACTGCCGGGAGTGTCTCCGCCGAGCGACGACGTGCTCGTGCTGCTGGCGGCAGGGTTCGCTCGCGGCGAAGTCGGCAAGCCGGCCGTCCCCTATGCTCGGCTGGAGGGGTGAGGGTGACAGGTAGGCAGGCAGCAGGCAGCAGATGGCAGGCGGCAGGTAGCGGGCGGCAGGTTGCAGGTGGCAAACGGCAGGCAGTCGTCTCCTCGTTCACGATCATCAAGGGATCGCTGATCAGCGAGACCTACCAGATCTTCCGGGGCTGGGATTTCTCCCGAGGCCGTGAGGAGAACCTCCGCCAGGCCGTGGACACCAACGCCATCGGGGCCTCCAGCACGAACTGGCTGCGCGACGTGTACAAGGTCCTCCATCGCCGCTTCGAGCCGAGCGGGGAGGACCGCCCCCTCGTCGAGCTCGCCCAGGGCGGCTGCGACCTCGAGAAGTGGCGGCCGTTGCTGCTCTGGCACATGACCCGCGACGAGTTCCTCGTGCGGGACTTCCTGGCGAACTGGCTCTACCCGCAGTTCCAGGAGGGCGCCCTGCGAGTGCGGACCGACGACCTGCTCCCCTACTTGACCTCGCTGCACGCCAAAGGCCTGGTCGAGGATGCCTGGTCGGAGAGCACGCTCGAGCGGGTGGCGTCGGGGCTCCTGCGGATCGCCGTCGATTTCGGCCTGATGACCGGGGCGATCGTCCGGGAGTTCGCCTCGTACCACCTGCCGGACCAGTGCTTCATCTACCTGCTCCACGCCTTGAAGGAGAAGCTGCCCAGCGCTCGTCAGGTGGTCCACGCGCCGGACTGGCGGATGTACTTCCTGGAGCCGGACGACGTGGAGCGGGAGCTCTTCCGCCACCACCAGTTCCGCAGGCTCAACTACGAGGTCGCCGGGAGCCTGGCCCAGCTCACGCTTCCCTGCACGACGGCAGCCGCATACGCGAGGGAGATGCTGTCATGAGCGACTGGAAGCAGCGCCTGACACGCGACCTGGAGCCGGTGCTGCGAGCGCCGGATCCCCGCCCGCAGATCAGCGCCTACCACGACATGCCCTACGCCATCTTCCGCTACCCCCCGGAGGAGGAGTGGGCAGTCCGGGCGGAGATCGCGCTGTTCCGGACTCGTCTCGAGCAGGCCGGCAAGCGCGTCACGGTCGTCTCGCTGGCCTGGTGTCTCGAGGAGGCGCTGCGGCGCGAGGGGCTCACCCAGGCGCGGATTGCCCTGGCAGAGGTGACGACCGGCGTGGAGAAGATGGCGGACACCGTCCACGCCATCCTGAGCAAGAGGCAGCCGCTGGACGCTCTCATTACATCGCTGCTCCCCGCGGACGCCAGCCCGCTGCGCGACGTGGTGTTCATCGTGCGCGCCGGGGCGCTCTTCCCGTTCTACCGCACCTCGTCGCTGCTCGAGCAGCTCATGGGCAAGGTGACGATCCCGGGAGTGCTCTTCTATCCGGGGGAGCTGGATGGGGCCGCCGGACTGCGCTTCATGGGCGTGCTGGACGCGGAGCACAACTACCGTCCCAAGATCTTCTGAGGGCAGACACGATGGCCGTCGCACACATCAAGGACCTGTTCGCCAGCGACATCTACCGGCGCATCGAAGAGGTCATCAAGGTCGACCAGACCAACGAGCAGATCATCCGGGACGAGATCCGGGAGTACGTCCTCACCGACGCCATCCGGAACCACTACGCCAAGATCCTCCGGCGCTACTGGGAGACGCCCAACAAGCCGCACGACGGCATCGCCGTCTGGGTCTCCGGCTTCTTCGGCTCCGGCAAGTCGAGCTTCGCCAAGATGCTCGGCCTGGCGCTCGAGAACCGCTCCGTCCTGGGAGAGCGGGCGGGCGAGGTCTTCGGACAGCGGACGGGCAGCAAGGAGCTGCAGGTCTTGCTGCACCAGACCGCCGAGCACATCCCGACCGATGCCGTCATCTTCGATGTCTCCACCGATCGAGGCATCAAGAGCGGCAACCAGATGATCACCGAGATCATCTACCGGCTGTTCCTCAAGCACCTCGGGTACGCGGAGGATCTGGACCTGGCCGAGCTGGAGATCACCCTCGAGCAGAAGGGAGAGCTCGAGGAGTTCCAGCAGGCCTACCGCGTCCAGTTCGGCCAGGAGTGGGACGCCAACAAGGATCTGATCGCCTTCTCGCTCGGCGAAGCCAGCTCGGTGATGAACCGGCTCTACCCGGAGCGCTACCCCACGCCGGACAGCTGGGTCCTGGCGGTCAAGGACCGTGCCGACATCACCCCCAGGAAGCTGGCCGAGCGCTGCAAGGAGCTGATGGACCGCCGGCGTCCGGGCCGCAGCCTCGTCTTCGTGGTCGACGAGGTCGGCCAGTTCGTGGCCCGGGACATCCAGAAGATGCTCGACCTGCAGGCTGTGGTGCAGAGCCTCGGGATCGTGGGTCGTGGCAAGATCTGGATCGTCGTCACCTCGCAGGAGAAGCTCACCGAGCTGGTCGGCGGGCTGGACGACAAGCGGGTGGAGCTGGCGCGTCTGATGGATCGCTTCCCCTCGGAGCTCCAGGTCCATCTCGAGCCCTCCGACATCGCCGAGGTCACGAGCAAGCGGGTCCTCTCCAAGAACGCCGGCGCCGAGAAGACCCTCCGTGACCTCTACTCGGCCCACAGCGGGCGCCTGGCCGCGAACACCAGGCTCTCCGCCGACATCCAGCTGCCCGACTTGACCCTCGACCGCTTCATGGACCTCTATCCGCTCCTGCCGTACCAGATCGACCTGATCATCCAGGTGGTCTCTGGGCTGCGGACGCAGAGCGGCTCGAGCAAGCACGTCGGGGGGGCCAACCGGACGATCATCAAGCTGGCGCAGCAGCTCTTGATCCATGACGCGGTGGGGCTGGCCGAGCAGCAGGTCGGCAAGCTCGCCCGGATCGACCAGATCTACGACCTCGTCGCGGGCAACATCCCCAGCGAGATCCGGGGGAAGATCGCGGCGATCAAGGACGAGGTCCCGCATCCGCTGGCCCAGCCCGTGGCCAAGGCCATCTGCCTGCTCCAGTACGTCAAGAGCATCCACCGCACCGCGGAGAACATCGCGGCCGCGCTCCACCCCGCGGTAGACGGTGACTCGGTGCTCCCCGAGGTCAAGGACGCACTGCAGAAGCTGGTGGCCGCGCTCAAGGTCCGTCTGGCAGACGGCCAGTACCGCATCCCGACCCCGGCGGAGGACGACTGGGAGACCACCAGGGCCGGCGCGCAGCCGAAGCCCGGGGACATCAACCGCATCCATGCCGACCTCGCGAGCGAGCTCTGGGAGCCGCGCCCGTCCCATAGCCTGGAGAACGCCAAGACCTTCAAGGGTGGCCTGACCTTCAACGGGCGGCCCCTCTGCGACGAGGACATCGCCTTCCACGTGACCTTCGCAGACGCGGGGGCCGAGTTCGATCGCCAGGTCGCCGAGGCGCGCAGCCGCAGCCAGACCGAGCGCAAGAGCGTCTTCTGGGTGGCGGCCATCGACGATCACGTGGACGCCGAGACCGTCGAGGTGTTCCGCTCCAAGGAGATCCTCTCGCGCAAGGAGCGCAGCGCCAAGACCAAGGACGAGACCGCGCTCGTGTCGGAGGAGAAGGTCCGGCTGCGCAATCACGAGGGCGACCTCAAGCGTCTGCTCCGGGAGGCGATGCTGAACGGCGCGGTCTTCTTCCGCGGCAACGACCGGAGCCCGTCCGACACCTCGTCCAGCGTGAGCCAGGCCGCGGGTCGCATCCTGGCGCAGGTCCTCCCCACGGTGTTCGACCGCTTCGCCGAGGGGGCCGCACGGGTCGCCGCCAAGGACCTCGAAGCCCTGATGGCCAACGAGAACCTGCGCGGGCTGCCTTCCGTGTTCGGCCAGCTCGGCCTCGTGCGCGACGAGAAGGGGCAGCCCGTCATCCACACCGAGTCCAGCCCGTTGAAGGAGGTGCTGGACCGCATCGAGAACCAGACGAGCTTCGGTCAGACGGCCACGGGGCGCTACCTCGCGGACGAGCTGGGGAAGGAGCCGTTCGGCTGGAGCTTCGACGTGGTCCGCCTGTTCGTCGTGAGCCTGATCCGGGCGGGCAAGCTGCGCGCCACCAGCAAGGGCGTCCTCATCGAGTCGGCGCTCTCCGTGGAGGCCCGGAGCACCTTCGGGGACAACAACAAGTTCAAGGCCTGCTCCTTCCAGCGCAAGCTCTCGGGGACCACCATCGACGACTGGCTCGAGGCGGAGGCCGCGTACCGCGAGGTCTTCGGCAAGCACCTGCCCGAGCTGCAGCCGGCCGTCATCGCCGAGACGCTCCGCAAGGAGGTCGGCGCGGCCGAGGAGCAGCTCTATGAGGTGCACGGCGTCCTGCTGACGCACGGCCTGCCCGGGGCGACCACGCTGCAGGAGGCCCTCGACCAGCTGCGCGTCCTCCGCGTCGGCTCCGAGGACGATGCGATCCTGTCCTTCAACAGCGGCCACAAGGCCCTGAAGGACGCTGTCAAGCGGGCTGCGGAGCTGCGGACCGCGCTCACGGATCCCCGGCTGCAGGATCTGGCTCGGGCGCGCAGGGCGATCGAGGTCAGCTGGCCGGTGCTCGAGCAGGAGGAGGGGCTCCCCGATGGACTCGCGGAGCGCGCGGCCGCGCTCGGCGATCTCCTGCAGCGCGAGACGTTCCATCGAGAGCTGCCGGCCATCGATCAGCACACCGCCGCGGTGGAGACCGAGTTCCGCACCCGGTTCAAGGCGGCCGCGGAGGCTCGGGCGACCGCCTACCAGAAGGCCATGGCGACCCTGCAGGCCACCGATGGCTGGGACGAGCTCAACGAGGAGCAGCAGTCCCGCGTGGCAGCGCCGCTGCGGACCCGGGCCACCCCCCAGGTGCCCGAGACCGCGACCCTCGCGTTCCTGCGCTCCGAGCTGAGCGCGTGCCCCCAGCATCTGAAGCTGGCCATCCAGGAGATGATGGAGCTCATCGAGGGCAACAGCCTCGTTACGGTGAGCATCAGTGACTTCTTCGCCGTCCGGATTGATAGCCTTGAGCAGCTCGAGGCTGGGTTGACATCGTTTCGGCAGCACATTTCGCGGCTGCTTGGCGAAGGCAAGCGAGTCCTGATCCAGGACTGATCCGTTCATGAGGGAACGCCACTTTGATGTCCTGATATGGGTGTTCCGTTTTTGGAGAGGAGAAGAAGATGGAGATTGAACCACGCCACCTCTCATTGGGCAAACTGTTGACCGGGAGACTCTTCCGGATACCGGATTACCAGCGGTCCTACAGCTGGCGGAAAAAGCAGCGGAACGATATGTTTTGTGACATCAAAGCGATAGCCTCTGATTTAAATAGAACTCACTTCATGTCAACGGTCGTCGGATTGCGTAGGGAAACTGTACGAATACTCACCGATGAACATCATCGGATCGATATTGTTGACGGTCAGCAGCGACTGACGACATTGATAATTCTTCTTCGGTCAATAGCAAATATATTGAGTACAAAGAGGCAAAACGAGAAGATAGTACGACAGGATCTAGAGAAAATACTGATAAAAAAGGACAAAGTATCTCTTCTTCTGCTTCAGACTAACCATGATACAGGCAATTACTTTGCTAATTACCTTCGATACGGAAGTCATGAATCTGCAGGCATTGCAAAAACTGCTGCAGACAAGGAACTTCTACTTGCTATTGAAGAATGTGAAAAATTTGTTGCAGATTGGGTGAAGGAAAAAGGCGATCTGATCGAACTCGTCAGCCTTCTGAAGAACAGACTTACATTCATTTTTCATGAGATCGATGAGGAAAAGCTAGTATACACGGTTTTTGAAGTCCTAAACAGTCGTGGTCTCGATGTCTCCTGGTTCGATCGGCTGAAAAGCATGCTTATGGCAGTCGTATTCGAATCTGATGGTGGAAACGTCAGCGAACATATCAAAGAAGTTCACAAAATTTGGAGCCAGATCTACGAGTGTGCCGGTCTCGATCTCGAGCTGAGCACCGAGGCGCTCCGGTTCGCTGCGACGCTTTGGCTGGAGGAGCAGCCCAAGAGGCTCCTGAGCGAGGCCGATGCTGTCGAGTGTCTCCGAGAGAAGTCGAGCAGGGGGGCTGCCGAGGTCATCAGCACTTCTCGGTGGTTGTTGCGGGTCACGCAGGCGGTGGCGCGGCTGTACGCGGACCATCAGCGCAAGGCCGTAACGGAGTTCAGTCAGGCCCGACTGCTCGCTGTCGCGGTGAACCTTCGAGAAGACCTGACCGCCGACGAGCGAGAGGCCCTGCTCCAACGCTGGGAGAACGTGACGTTTCGCATCTATGGGATCCATCGCAAGGACAGCCGTACGAAGGTCGGGGACTACGTCCGGCTCGCGTGGGCCGTGACTCGGGGCGAACTCGATCCCGAAGGGGTCCTCGCACAGCTGAAGTGGATCGGCCGCGACTTCCCTCTGGCGCGTGGTCTGGACGAGTTCGTGAAGAACGAGGACTGCTACTCGGGGTGGGGGGAGGAAATCCGCTACATGCTCTACCGACGCGAGCGCTACCTCGCTGAGCATCAGGATCGAACGCTGAACGAAAAGAAGTGGAAGGCGATCTGGGAAGGCCAGGCAGCGGAGTCGATCGAGCATGTTCTTCCCCAGAAGAACAGGGAGCAAAAACTGGTGCATCGCCTGGGCAACCTGGTGCTGTTGCCGCCGCGAGTGAACTCGAGGCTTGGTGCGACGGAGCCCAAGAAGAAGAAAGAGGAATACCTAAAGACCGGACTGCTGGTCGCGCAGGAGGTCGCCGACTCGCTGCCCGCGTGGGATGCTCGCGCGATCCGACAACGAGAGAAGGAACTGCTGGCCTGGGCCAAGAAGGAATGGGCGGACTGAGGCGGTCAAGATGGACAAGGACACCCGCAACCGCATCCAGCGTGCGACCCAGGCCGCCCGCCGCCTCCTCGAACTGGAGTACCGCGAGCAGCTCGAAGGCAGCTTCGACATCCTCCTCGACGGGACGGTGGCTGCCCAGCCGGGGTCGCACCTCACGGCCCCGGAGCGCGTGCTGCGCGAGAAGCTGGTGGCCGCGGTGGCCCACAAGCGGGCCGGCGGCTCGAGCGCTCCGGAAGCGGTGGCCGCGTACCTGCGCGAGGCGTCCTTCACCACGCTGAACCGCTTCGTGGCCCTGAAGATGCTCGAGGCGCGCAGCCTGGTGCAGCAGTGCGTCTCGAAGGGAGACGAGTCCGGCGGGTTCAAGGAGTTCACCGCGCTGGCGCCGGCGCTCGCGTCCCTGCCGGATCGGGGCTACCGCCTCTACATCGAGACGATCTTCGACGAGATCGGCCAGGAGGTGCGGGTCCTGTTCGACCGCCGGGACGTGGCGAGCCTGCTCTGGCCGCGGCGGCAGGCGCTTCACGACCTGCTCGCCCTCCTGAACGACCCGGAGCTGGGCTCGATCTGGGCTGAGGACGAGACCATCGGCTGGGTCTACCAGTACTTCAACGGCGACGACGAGCGGGCCAAGATGCGCGACCCCAAGCAGGGCGGGTCGCAGGCCCCGCGCAACAGCCGGGAGCTGGCGGTCCGCAACCAGTTCTTCACACCCCGCTACGTGGTCGAGTTCCTGGTGGACAACACCCTCGGCCGCACCTGGTACGAGATGCGCGCAGGCCAGACCAGCCTGCGGGAGCGCTGCTCGTACTTCGTCCCCCGGCCGAAGGAGGTGCTGCTGCACGCCGAGTTCATCGATCTCGGCCGGTGCCACCCCGGGGTGCGCAAGGCCCTGTTCGAGGGCGACTTCGCTGCGCTGCCCACCGAGCCGAGCCTGGAAGACTGGAGCGCGGTCGCTCTGGCCATCCGTGGGTACGACGAGGCACCGCGCCACGGCCTGGGGGAATGCGCGGGCCTCGCCAACGCGCGATCGGACGAGTACCGCCGCACCGGTCGCTGGCGGGGGACCGCCCTGGAGCTCTGGTGCTGCCTCTTCTTTGAGCAGCGGGCCGCGCACCACTGCGGCGACGCGCCGGAGCTGGGAGCCGGATCACTGGCACGAGAGCTGTACCTGGCCTTGCGCCAGCGGCTCGCTGATGGCCCTCGGGACGAAGAGGAGCGCAAGAGCTGGCCGACCTTCGTGCCTGTCCGGCCGATGAAGGACCCTCGCGAACTGCGCGTCCTCGACCCGGCCTGCGGATCGGGTCACTTCCTGCTGTACAGCTTCGACCTGCTGCTGACCATCTACGAGGAGGCGTGGCACGCCGATCTCGACCTGCAGAAGGACTACCCTGAGCTGGAGAAGCTCCAGCGAGCCCTGCCCGCGCTCATCCTGGAGCACAACCTGCACGGCGTGGACATCGATCCGCGTGCAGCGCAAATCGCTGCGCTGGCGCTCTGGCTGCGGGCCCAGCGAGCGTGGAAGGAGTTTGGGATCCCGGCGGCAGCACGGCCGGAGATCCGGCGGACGCACATCGTGGTGGCCGAGCCGATGCCCGGAGACGCCGGGCTGGTCGAGGAGTTCGCACCCACCCTCGACCCGCCGCTGTTGCGCGACCTCTTCCGCAAGATGGTCGGGGAGATGCGGCTGGCCGGGGAGCTGGGGTCGCTGATCCCAATCGAGCGGGCAATCGCCGAGGAGCTGCATCGAGCACGCGTGCAGTTCGTGGCCCGGCAGCGGGAGCTCGACAAGGGATACCTGCCTGGCTTCGAGCCGGTACGCCGGCAGGGTGACCTGGACCTGAGCGGCATCGACGACGACGGGTTCTTCATCGAGGCCGAGAGCCGCATCGTGGAGGCCCTGAGGAAGTATGCCGAGGCCGCCACCAATGGAAAGAGTGTCCGTCGTCGCTTATTCGCGGGCGATGCCGCGCAAGGAATTGCGCTTATAGAATTGATGCGAAAGCGATTCGATATCGTGCTCATGAACCCACCATTTGGGTCAGCGAGCGTGGGAGCGAAGAAACAGTTCGAGCAGACATATTCGCGTTCGAAGAATGATATCTGCGCTGCGTTCATTGAATGTGGCGTTCACATATTAATTTCTAATGGCTTTCTCGGAGCAATAACATCCCGCACTGGATTCTTTCTTTCAAGCTTCCAAAAGTGGCGAGAAGAGTTTCTTCTCAAGCGAGCACCACCTTTGTTGTTCGCCGATCTCGGTCAAGGTGTTCTCGATGGGGCAATGGTTGAAGTTGCGGCAAGCGTACTACAAGCAACAACAGTAGAGCCAGATAATGTTTCTCTAACAGCATTTCGACTGCTCTATGAAGAAGACAAGAGCATTGCGTTGACCTCAGCGGTCAATTACATCCGCACAAGAACGAGAGGACAATATATTTTCATCGTTTCATTTGATGAAATAAAATCCATTCCTGGGTGTCCTCTTGCATATTGGATGACTCCAGGTATTCGTAAAATATTCAGGAATTTCCAGGCATTTGACAATGAATCTCTTGGAAGGTCGACTCGATGTGGATTAGGAACTCTTGATGACTTTCGTTTTCTACGGCTTAACTGGGAAACAGCTCCTGGATCTCAGTGGGTAACCTACTACAATGGAGGCATATTCAGTCCATTCTATGATCAAATAACTCTATTGGTAAATTGGGGAATACGAGGAGAAGAATTAAAGACCTTTGTCGAGCAAAAGGTAGGAAGTGCAAGCCGAAAAGTGCAAGGGGAAGACCACTATTTCGCAGAGGGTTTCTATTTTCCAAGACGGACAAAGGCATTGTCTCCTAAAGTTATGCCTACTGGAGGCATATTCAGTACTGGAGGGCAAGCAGGATTCACACCAAGAGATGAACTTCTAGCTACAATCTCTCTTCTTAGCTCTAGAATATGCTCATTTCTTATTTCGGTTGCCCAAGGAAGAACTGGCGATGCTGCACAATTTGAGGTAGGACTAATAAAGCGAATTCCATGGCCTTTGGAACAGATTGATATGGGAAAACTTGGGAATTTGGCCCGCCACGCCTGGTCGTTGAAACGACGACTTGACTCAACAAATGAGACATCGCTAGCATTTTTGGTGCCACAAACAATGGAGAGGAAGATCGGCCTCGATCGTGCTGCTATTAATGGCGAGATTATTGAGATCCAAGATGAAATTGAACAAATAGCTTTCTCCCTCTACCAACTAAAAACAGAGGACAAGGCAGCTATCGATGCAACAACTACTGGCGACCAGATGATGATTGGAGGAGATACCGAAGACCACAACATGGAAGAAGAGGACGAGGAGGAAGAAGCACGCGAGGACCTCGAGGCCTTGGCCCCCTCTGGCACGACCATCTCCTGGCTCCTCGGCGTCGCCTTCGGCCGCTTCGATCTCCGTCTGGCCACCGGCGAGCGCCCAGTCCCCCCCGAGCCCGAGCCCTTCGATCCGCTCCCTGCCCGCTCGCCGGGCATGTGGCCGGAGGGGGAAGAGCGCTACGTGCTCCCGCCAGGCCATCGGGGCTTTCTGGTCGACGACCCGGGCACCCAGCACGACATCACCGCCCACGTAGCGAACCTGGCCGCCCAGACGGGCTGGCCCGATCCCGACGACCTCCGGCAGTGGTTCGCCCGGGACTTCTTTCCGTTGCACCTCAAGATGTACTCGAAGAGCCGCCGCAAGGCTCCGATCTACTGGCAACTCGCCACCCCATCAGCCTCCTACAGCGTCTGGCTCTATGCGCACCGCGTCACGCCGGACACCTTCTTCATGCTGAGCAACGAGGTGGTCGGGCCCAAGCTCGCGCACGAGGTCCAGCGGCTGACGAGCCTGAACCAGACCGCGGGCGCCAGCCCCGGCGCGCAGCAGCGCAAGGAGATCGCCGCGCAGGAGGCCTTCGTCGAGGAGCTGCGGGCCTTCCTCGGCGAGATCAAACGGGTCGCACCGCTCTGGAATCCGGATCTCGACGACGGCATCGTCCTCGTCATGGCTCCCCTCTGGCGCCTCGTCCCCCAGCACAAGCCCTGGCAGAAGGAGCTCAAGACGAAGTGGGACGAGCTCGCAGCCGGCCAGTACGACTGGGCGCACCTGGCCATGCACCTCTGGCCGGAGCGGGTCGTGCCCAAGTGCGTTGCAGACCGGAGCCTCGCCATCGCGCATGGGCTGGAGGAGGTCTTCTGGGCCGAGGACGCCGACGGGAAGTGGCGGCCGCGCCGGGTGGCTCCCGACGAGGTGCAGCGGCTGGTGAAGGAGCGCACCTCTCCGGCCGTCAAGGCCGCGCTGGCCGACCTCCTCGACGCGCCGGCTCCCGTGACGGGCAGCACCCGGCGCGCCTCGCCGCGGATACCGAAGCCGGAGAAATCTGCCACTCCAGCCAGCTCCCCGAGCCGATCGCCTCGGGCCGAGGTCGACGGGGGCACCCTGGACAGGGTCCGCCAGGCCATCGCGGCCGTGGCGGGCGGGGCGTCCAAGGCCGATATCCTCGCTGCCACTGGCCTGGCGGACGGGGAGTGGAGCCGCGCCATCGGCGCCCTGCTCGAGCGCGGGGAGGTGGCGAAGACGGGCGAGAAGCGGGGAACGCGGTATCATGTCGCTCGAGAGGGTGGAGGCGAACATGCTTGAGCTGCTCAATCTCGAGGGAGTCGGGCCGGCGCCGGAGCTGAGCATCGAGTTCAAGCCCCGGATCAACTTCCTCGCTGGCGACAATGGCCTGGGCAAGACCTTCCTGCTCGATGTCGCCTGGTGGGCGCTGACGCGGTCCTTCGCACGCGGGCTCATCCTTCCACATGCTCCACCCGCGCGCCCGAAGATCACCTATCGCTACACCAAGTCGACCCCCGAACCCTATCTGTACACGAGCACGTACAACCGGGAGGCCGAGGTCTGGTCGGTCAAGAACAGCCGTCCGGCCATCCCTGGTCTCATCCTCTATGCGCAGGTGGATGGCGGCTTCTCCGTCTGGGATCCGGCGCGCAACTACTGGAAGAAGGACGCGCCTGATCGACCCTCCTCCTATCTGTTCCGAGCGAACGAGGTCTGGGAAGGCAACGAGCTCTGCGAGGGCTTGATCCGGGACTGGGCTTCCTGGCAGCGGGAAGGAGGTGAGACCTTCGCCCTCCTCGAGAAGGTGCTGCTCTGCCTGTCTCCATCCCCCAAGGAGAGCCTAATCCCGGGGGATCTCCTCAAGCTCACGCTGGACGACCCCAAGCGCTACCCCACGCTGCGGATGCCCTACGGGCAGGACGTGCCGGTCGTGCAAGCCTCGGCGGGCATGCGCCGCATCATCGCCATGGCCTATCTGCTCGTCTGGTCCTGGCAAGAGCACCTCGCCGCCAGCAAGCTGCGGGGCAATCCCCCGACGCGGGAGATCATCTTCCTCGTCGACGAGATCGAGGCTCACCTCCACCCCCAGTGGCAACGGCTCATCGTCCCCGCGCTGCTCGAGGTCATGGGCACCTTGACCGGCTCGCATGACGCCCGGGTGCAGCTCATCTCGGCCACCCACGCCCCGCTCGTGCTCGCCTCGGCAGAGCCCTTCTTCGATGACCAGCAGGATGGGCTGTTCCACCTGGAGTTGCGCGACGCGGCGGTCCACCTCGAAGAGCAGCCGTGGGCCAAGCAGGGCGACGTCGTCAACTGGCTGGTCTCCGACGTCTTCGGTTTGCAGCAGGGGCGCTCGCTCCAGGCCGAGCAGGCCATCGAGGCAGCAGAAGCGTGGATGCGGGGAGACAAAGCAGCCCTACCCGAAGGACTACGCACCAAGAAAGCCATCCATGCCGAACTGATGCGGGTGCTCCCCGGGCACGATGACTTCTGGCCGCGCTGGATCGTCCGGACCGAAGAGCGGGGAGGCCGGCCTTGATCCATTTCGACCTCGCACCCAAGCCAGCAGGATTCGCGGAGGACGCAGAGCAGCCCGGGGCACTTTGGCTGACCGCTCATCCTGATCCGAAAGAGCGCCCCAAGGACTACTGGTCGCCCTTCAAGCCTCAGCTTTCCGACGCATTCCACGGGCTCTGCGCTTACTCTGCCATGTACGAGCCGGTCGGCACTGTGGACCACTTCGTGAGCTGTGACGAGGATCGGACGAGAGCATACGACTGGGGCAACTACCGTTTCGCGTCTGGCTGGATCAACTCGAGCAAGCAAGCACTCATCTCCTCGAAGATCCTCGATCCGTTTGAAGTCCAGGATAGCTGGTTCGAGATCTTGCTCCCCTCGTTGCAGCTCGAGATCACGAACGAGGTTCCTCGATCGAAGCTGAAGCAGGCCAAGTTCGTTCTGACGCGCCTCCACCTCCGGGATGACGAGCGTGTCCTGCGCCAGCGTCGAGAGTGGTATCGCATGTACCAGGACGGGGAGCTGACGCTGGAAGGCTTGCGCAAAAAAGCACCGCTGATCGCCAGGGCCGTCGAGCGGCAGCCCTCGAAATCCAAACCCCGGATGCCGCCCACCCGGACACGGAGCCCGAAGAGACGCCCCCGATGACCCATCCTCTTCACTCCGCCATCGCGGCCCAGCTCGACCGCCTCCTGCGCGACCACCGGGTCGTGATGTTCTACGACCCGCGCCACGAGTTCGCGCCGTTCATCGCCGAGCTGGACGTCGTCGGCACGGGGCGGGGCGATCTGCCCCGAGCGTGCATCCACGACACCCTGACCCACCTCGCCCGGTTCGAGGGTTCCTGGTTCTCGCTGAAGCTCGCGCTCGAGCCCGTGGTGGAGCTCGACCGACCGGAGCCTCTGCTGGTGTACCTGCCGGGCGTCGCCCGGGACCACACGGCCTCGGTGCTGATGGAGCTCGACCAGGGAGGGGCCTGCTACGAGCCCCAGCTCCGTCGCCTGGCGCGCCGGGAGCTCCGGTGCAAGTTCACCGACGGCGACATCGACGGGATGCTGGCCCCCGAGTCCCTCTCCTACCAGGACGTGGTCCAGCTCCTACGACAGGAGGGCGGGCCCCAGACCTCGCTCGTCAAGCTCGTGCTGGGCGAAGGTCCGAGCGAGACGCTCATCGCCCGCTGGCTGGCCACCGAGGCCTTTGACGAAGCGCTGTCCGACAAGCAAGCCTCTCCCGAGCTCTATCGTCTGCTGCAAGCCCGCCTCGGCCTGACCCTCGACCCCGCGACGCCGCTGCCCAAGGCCCGCCATCAGGCGCTACGCTACGTGCTGGTCGGCGAGTTCCGCAGCGACCTGACCGGCGCGCCGCCGGCCACGCTGGCCGTCGTTCCTGCCCCGGCGACCAAGGAGGAGCGGCAGCGCCTCCGTGACCTTGCAGCCCAGCTCCGCGGGCAGCACGCGAGCCGGTACGCCGAGATCGCCGACGGCCTCGAGGCCGAGCTCTCCCTCGCCCAGGCCGACATCGATCCGGCCAGGCTCGGCCGCATCGACACCTTCCGCTTCGAAGAGCGGCGGCTCCTCGACCACGCCGCGCAGCTCCTCCTGGCCGAGCGGTGCGACGAGGCGCTCCAGGTGGTGGAGGCACGCAGCCGCAGCTTCTGGGTCGACCATGACCTCGGCCGGCTGGCGCAATGGGAGGTCTGCCGCCTGATCGCCGAGCTGGGGCGCCAGATCCAGCGCGTCCGGCCCCTCGTCGCCAGGACCACCGAGGATCCCCGCGCCTGGGTCGAGGCATACGCGACCTCCTGGTTCGAGGCCGACCGCGCCCACCGGGCCCTGGAGGCCTGGGTGGCCAAGATGGACGAAGAGCCGGAGTCGGCGCTGGAGCAGGCGCTCGGGCTCGTCCGCCGCAGCCACGAGGCCTTGCTCGAGGAGATGGCCCACGGGTTCTCCCGGGCCCTGGCCCAGGCGGGCTGGCACGTGCCCGGTCTGCTCCACCAGACCCAGGTCTTCTCCGAGCGGGTCGATCCCGTCGGCGGGCGCGTGGCGCTCTTCCTGGTGGACGCGCTGCGCTTCGAGATGGGAGCGGACCTCCTCGATCAGCTCGAGGGCTGTCAGGAGCTGCGCCTGGTGCCGGCGCTGGCTGCCTTGCCGACCATCACGCCCGTCGGCATGGCCGCGCTCCTGCCGGGCGCCTCGGCCAGCTTCTCCGTGGTCGAGCACAAGGACAAGCTGGCGGCGCGCATCGGGGACAGCGTCTTGCCCGGCCAGACGGAGCGGATGAAGCATCTAAAGGCGCTGCGCCCGGACGCCAAGGACATCGACCTCGGCGAGCTGCTGCAGGGCTCGGTCCGGTCCATCGAGAAGAGGCTGGCGGCCGCCCGGATCGTGGTGGTCCGCTCGCAGTCCATCGACGGCCTGGGGGAGGTCGACAGCGGGCTGCTGGCGCGCCAGATCATGGACACGGTGGTGGCCAATGTGGCGCGAGCCGTCCGCAAGCTGGCCCGGATCGGGATCGAGTCCTTCATCGTCACCGCCGACCACGGTCACCAGTTCTCGATCCGGAAGGACGAGGACATGACCATGGACAAGCCCGGGGGGGACACGGTGGATCTGCACCGCCGCTGCTGGGCCGGGCGGGGCGGGCAGACCCCTGCGGCCGGCCTCCGGGTGACGAGCACCGAGCTGGGCTATCCGTCGAACCTCGACTTCATCTTCCCGAAGGGGCTGGCGGTGTTCCGCACGGGAGGCGACCTGGCGTACCACCATGGCGGCATCAGCCTGCAGGAGGCGGTGGTCCCGGTGGTCTCCCTGCGCATCCCGGGGCTGCCGAAGGAGCCGAAGGCGCTCTCCGCGGTGACCCTCGAGGGCTGCCCTCCGGTGCTGACCAACCGGACCTTCGGGCTGCGGGTCGTCTCCGCCGATCTCCTCGCCCAGGAGCCGCTCGCCGTCCGCCTCGTCCTGCTGGCCGAGGGCCAGGAGGTGGGCCGCGCGGGCATGGCGCTCGACGCGGAGCTGGACCGCGCCACGGGTACGGTGAAGCTGCCGCCGCGCCAGGCCGTGAGCATCGGGATGATGCTCACCCGAGACGAGTTCAAGCGAGTTCGCGTCGTGGCCCAGGAGCCGGCGACCGACGCCATCCTGGCCCAGACCGATGAAATCGACGTGAAGCTGGGGATGTGACGATGGCCGACGAAACGACGTTGCGTCGAGATGAACTCGACGACAAGGTGAACCGGGTCTTCGCAGGCAAGGTCGTCCGCAAGGATCTGGTCCGCAAGGTGAAGGTGGGCGCCAATGTCCCCGTCTTCGTCCTCGAGTACCTGCTGGGCAAGTACTGCGCGTCCTCGGACGAGATGGCCATCCAGATGGGGATGCAGGTCGTCAACGATACCCTGGCCGACAACTACATCCGGCCCGACGAGTCGACCAAGGCGCAGAGCCGGGTGAAGGAGAACGGTCGCCACACCTTCATCGACAAGGTCAAGGTGCGCCTCGTGGACTCGCAGTACTGGGCCGAGGTCACGAACTTCGGGCACAAGTTCGTCTACATCCCCGACCACTACGTCCGGGACTACGACCGGCTGCTGACGGGCGGCATCTGGGCCCAGGTGGAGATGCACTGGGACGACGCCGACGAGAAGGCGCCGTTCCGCATCGCCCGGCTCGACCCCATCCAGCTCGCCACCTTCCAGCTCGACGAGTACCGCGCCGGTCGCAGCCAGTTCACCACCGACGAGTGGATCGACCTCATGCTGCGGAGCATGGGCTACGAGCCATCGGTGATGCCGCGCCGGCTGAAGCTGCTGTTCCTGGTCCGGCTGATCCCGCTCGCCGAGCGCAACTTCAACCTCGTGGAGCTCGGGCCCCGGGGCACGGGCAAGAGCTACGCGGTGCAGGAGTTCTCGCCTTACTCGGCCCTGCTCACCGGCCCGACGACCGTGGCCAACCTCTTCGGCCAGCAGCAGGGGCGCTACAAGGGGATGGTCCAGATCTGGGACGCGATCGGGTTCGACGAGGTGGCGGACCTCCAGAAGATGCCCAAAGAGGTCATCACCATGATGAAGACCTACTGCGAATCCGGGCAGTTCCAGCGAGGTCAGGAGGCGATGGCCGGCTACGCCAGCGTGGCGCTCTTCGGCAACACCCAGCAGCCCATCGACGTCATGGTCCAGACGGGGCACCTGTTCGCGCCCATGCCCGACATCATCCGCGACGACATGGCCTTCATCGACCGGCTGCACTTCTACCTGCCCGGCTGGGAAGTGCCGAAGATGCGCAACGAGCACTTCACCGACCACTACGGCTTCGTGGTCGACTACCTGGCCGAGGCGCTGCGGGACCTGCGCAAGCACAACTACACCGAGATCATCGACCACCACTTCTCGCTGGGCGCCCATCTCGATGCCCGTGACCGCAAGGCCGTCCGTCGCACCGTCTCCGGGCTGGTCAAGATCCTCCATCCCCACGGCGAGGTGTCGAAGGAAGACCTCGAGGAGATCCTCAGCCTCGCGCTCGAGGGCCGACGGCGGGTGAAGGAGCAGCTCAAGAAGATGGGCTCCTTCGAGTACTACCACACCTCCTTCAGCTACCAGGACGTGGAGTCTGGCACGGAGAGCTTCGTCGGCGTCCCCGAGCAGGGCGGCCGCGACCTCATCTCGGCCGATCCCCTCCCTCCGGGCACCGTCTATACCGCCTCCGTCAGCGGCGACGGCACGGTCGGCCTCTACCGCATCGAGGTCAGCCTCTCCTCGGGGACCGGCAAGCTCAAGCCGGCCGGCGGGGTGGCCGGCGCCATGAAGGAGTCGATCCAGCGGGCCTTCAGCTACCTGCTCTCCAACAAGAACGTGCTCGGCGTCGGCCGGGAGATGGACGCCTCCGACTTCCACGTCGAGGTTATCGACCTCCTCCGCAACAAAGTGGAAGCGGAGATCGGCGTCGCCTTCTTCGTGGCTGCCTACTCCATCCTCCGCAAAGGCCCCCCGCAGCCGGGCCTGCTCGTCCTCGGCGACATGAGCATCCAGGGCAACATCAAGCCCGTCCGCTCCCTCGTCGAGCCGCTCCAGGTCGCCATGGACAACGGCGCCCGCCGAGCCCTCGTGCCGATCGAGAACAAGCGGCAGTTCCTCGAGGTGAACCCGGACGTGCTCGAGCGGGTGGACCCGATCTTCTACGGAGATCTGCGGCAGGCAGCGTTCAAGGCGCTGGGGGTCAATTGATGGGAGACTCTGCTTCTCTCGAACTCAGGCTGGTCGGCAAGATCTCCGGCCGATTCTTCGTTGCCGGGTACCAGCGGGGATACCGCTGGGGAGAGCAGGAGGTGACGCGGCTGTTGGAGGACATCTGGAGCAACGGGGAACGTCCCTATTGCCTCCAGCCGGTGGTGGTGAAACGCCGTCCCGGCGTCGAGTCCGAGTGGGAGTTGGTGGACGGTCAACAGCGCCTCACGACGCTTTATCTCATCTTCGCCTACATGAAACGAGCTGGTCTGAAGAATATCATACCTCCCTACTCGATCACCTACGAGACTCGCCCTGGCAGCGAGAAGTACCTGCAAGAGATTGCTGCCGAGCGGAGCGGAGAGAACATCGACTTTTTCCACATACATGCCGCCTATGAGGTGATCCAACGCTGGTTTGATGGGCATGCAGAGGAGCGTCAGGTAGTCGCCGATGAGTTCTATCGGTACCTTTTTCGGTTCGTCCGGATCATCTGGTACGAGGCGCCACCCGAGGCAATGGCCACGACCCTGTTCACTCGTCTGAACGTCGGTCGCATCCCGCTCACCGACGCCGAGCTGGTCAAGGCGCTGCTCTTGTCGCGCAGCCGGGGCCAGGGGGGGCAGGCCGACCGGGCACACGAGCTCGCTGCCCAGTGGGACGGGATCGAGCGAGACCTCCGGAGCCCCGAGGTCTGGGCCTTCGTGACCGATGCGGAGGCCGACGAGTGTCCGACGCGCATCTCCTTGCTCCTGGATACCCTTGCCGATGAGCTCGCGTGCGGGAGCGCGGAGGACCTGGGCCATCTGCAGGGTGCCGGCCGCAGCGGGCCAAGGCGTCCGCTCTTCTTGACCTTCGACAGACTGCGGCGGGAGATCGAGGCGAGCTCGCCCGAGGCGGTGTGGAACAAGGTGGTCGATCTGCATGCGCTGGTGCAGGGCTGGTTCGAGAACCGGGACCTCTACCACAAGATCGGCTACCTGGTCGCGGTCGGGGAGCGTTTCGGGGACCTCGTCAAGCTCGCCACGGGGCGTACGAAGAGTTGCTTCGATGCGCTGCTCGACGAACGGATCCGCGACCAGCTCGATCTCGACCGTACCGAGGTGGCCGAGCTCAGCTACGAGACCGACGGTGGCCGGGAAAAGTGTGCGCGACTCCTGCTGCTGATGAACGTCGAGACCATCCGCCGCCGGGAGCACTCGTCGGAGCGCTACTCGTTCTTCTCTCACCGCGCGGAGGCCTGGTCGCTGGAGCACATCCACGCCCAGCATGCGGAGGGACTCAACAAGGCGGAGCAATGGAAGGAGTGGCTGCGACTGCACCGCGAGGCGCTGGCGGAGCTGCCCGGCGTCGAGGAGGGGTGTCGATCTGCCCTGCTGGCCAGGATCGACGCGGCCAGGGGCGAGACCACCCGTCCGCTCTTCCAGGAACTGGCGCGAGACGTGATCGGCTTCTTCAACCAGGCAGCGGGGGCGAGGCCCGCCGCCGAGAGCTCCGTGCACTCGATCACCAACCTGGCGCTGCTTCCGGGCCGCGCCAACAGCGCGCTGGGCAACTCGGTGTTCGAGGTCAAGCGGCGACGGATCCTCGAACTGGACCGAAATGGAGCATACATCCCGGTCTGTACGCGTCATGTATTTCTAAAGTACTATACAGAGGCAGATGCTCAACAGATACACTTCTGGGGCCCGCAGGACCGTGAGAGCTATTTCAGCGCGATGGTCTCAGTGGAGAGGGGTGTGATCCACAAGTACCTGAGGTCAGGGACACAGCAGCCATGAAGAGCTTCGTGACTTCCTACAACGGATTGTTCGCCCATCACTCGCCCGACGCACCCACTGTCGAGCGGATCGAGGTTCCGCTCATCCAGCGCGACTACGCCCAGGGACGGAGGGGGGAGACTGTCGTGCGGATCCGCCGCCGCTTCCTCGAGGTTCTGCACCAAGCAGCCACGGGAGGAGAGCCCGTCAGCCTCGACTTCGTCTACGGCGATGTCGTGGAGGGCACTCTGCGGCCGCTCGATGGGCAGCAGCGACTGACCACGCTCTTTTTGCTGCACTGGTATCTCGCCTCCGGGGCTGACCGCCTGGGGCAGGAGCAGGGTTGGAAGCGGTTCACCTATGCCACCCGCGCCAGCGCGCGGCTGTTCTGCGAGCGACTGGTCGAATCCCGATTCCCGGCCGGGGTCGAGTGCCTCTCGCGCTGGATCGAAGACCAACCCTGGTATCAGTACACCTGGTGCCACGACCCGACGATACAGTCGATGCTGGTGGTGCTAGACGACCTGCACCATCTCTTCTGCGAGGACGATTGCCTCGCTGCCTGGGACCGCCTGCTCGACGCCCCGGCGCCGGCAATCTCCTTCCATCTGCTGCCGATCGAGCAACTGGGGCTGAGCGAGGATCTCTACATCAAGATGAACTCCCGCGGGAAGCCACTGACACCGTTCGAGAACTTCAAGGCGCACTTCGAGCAGATGCTCAAGGTTTCCTGCCCTAGCAGGGTCGAGGCGTTTTCCCTGCGGGTCGATGGTGAATGGTCTGACTTGTTGTGGCCCTACCGGGGCAGCGACGACATCGTGGACGACGAGTTTCTGCGCTATTTTCGTTTCGTGACCGAGATCGGCGAGTGGCGCCAGGGGCGTCAAGCGGAGGGCGAGATCGGGGCGCTCGCTGAGCGCGTCTACGGTCCAGAGAATCCCGACGCCGCGGCGAGCCTCGACTTTCTGTTCCAGGCTTTCGACACGTGGCGCGGTGTGGACATCGCCGCGGTCTTCGATGAACTGCTCGCTACGGCCCCCGCCCCTGGCAGCACTGGTGACCTCGCCAGAGTCGTGCTCTTCGGGCTGAAGGAACCGGACGGGGTCAACCTCTTCGCCTCCTGCTGCCGCAACTACGGAGAGATGAGCGGGCCCAAGCGGGACTTCAGCCTGCTGCACACCCTGCTGCTCTACGCGATCCTGCTGCACCGACTGCACCAGACCGCTGACTTCCCGCTGCGACTGCGCGTGCTGCGCAACCTGCTCGAGGCCTCCGGCGACGAGCTGCGCCTGGAGCGCATGCCCGCACTCATCGCCGATGTCCGGCGGCTCGTCATCGACGGAGCGTTGGAATCGGTGAGCACATTCAACCAGGGGCAGGTGGCAGATGAGCGAGCGAAGGCTGCGCTGCTCGCGCTGCACCCCGGGCTCAGGCTCCCGCTGTTTCAGCTAGAGGACCACCCGGTGCTGCGCGGCTGTCTCGCCGCGTTCGAGCTCGATGCGACGGTCTTCGAGCAGCGGGCAGGTGCATTCCTGGGCATCTTCCAAGACTCCGCTGGCCGGTCTGCACTCACCGGAGCGCTGCTGGCGATGGGGGACTACTCGCGACGCCAGGCCAACGGGCGCTACTTCCAGCTCGGGGCGGCGGAGAATCTCTCCCCCTGGCGGGAGTTGCTCGCCGGTTCCGGACGTGCCGAGTTGAGGCCGACGCGGGTGGTCCTCGGCGAGCTGCTCGATGAGGTGGCGCAGACGTCGCGCGACGTGGGTGCAGCCCTTGTCGCTATCCAGCAACGCTGGCTCCTGGCGTGCGAGCAGAACAAGACCTTCGGCTGGCGCTACTACTTCGTGAAGTATCCGGCCATGCGGGAAGGATGGTCCGGGCTCTACGTCGGCAAAGACCGCAAGCTCGGCTACTCGGTGTGTATGCTCAACGGTGTTCGCGTCCGCGGCAAATACCGCGACCCGTACCTGCTGGCGATCCTCCGGGTGAGCGGTGTCGGTGGCGCAGTCCAGGACCCCTGGTTCACCGGCTACGAGTCGGAGGAGCGCTGGATGCGCCTGAAAAGGAGCGGCGCCGAGATCCGCTGCGTCGAAGAGGGGCTCGCCCTGCGTCCCCCGCAGGCTGCCGACCACGCCAGGGTCTTTTCTCGCATCGGGAAGAAGCACGGCGTCGGTGACGAGAGCCTGCTGGCGGTGCCGCAGGTCGAGCTGGACGGGCAACACGTCGACACTCGGGATCGAGTGGAGCTGGGAGCGGCCTTGCTGCGAGATCTGGTCGCAGAAGGGCTGTAGACGGCGCGAGTGCGAGCACGCTAACCCATCAAGCTCACGCCGGATTTGCGCGCTTGCGTTCAGCCGGCGACACGGTGTCTCGTTCGAGGAGGCCCAGGCGGTCTTCTTCGAGGACAGCGCCATCATCTTCGACGATCCCGACCACTCCTGGGAGGAGCAGCGGTTCCTTCTACTCGGGGCGAGCGACGCCAGGCGGATCCTGATCGTCGCCCACTGCTACCGTGAGGAAGAAGAGGTG
Source organism: Myxococcota bacterium (assembly GCA_034005005.1). Taxonomy (GTDB): domain Bacteria; phylum Myxococcota_A; class JAVEVO01; order JAVEVO01; family JAVEVO01; genus JAVEVO01. The sequence goes on along the minus strand of JAVEVO010000078.1, from coordinate 5,777 downwards.
GTCCGCATCATCTCGGCGCGTGAGGCGACCCGGCGAGGGTAATGTCCCGGGACGTGGTGTACGGCAGCGCGCGTCGCGCGCGTTTCGGTGACTGGGGTCACCGAGTCATCCGTCGACCGTCGAGGTATTCCGGCACGATGGACTGAAGGTCGTCCCCAACCTCACCGGGCCTGAACCCTTGCATCAGCCTTACGGCATACCTACATTGTAGTGGAGGATCTGGCGGGAGGCGGGATGCGCTTCGAGTGGGACAGGGCCAAGAGCGAGGCGAACCAGAAGAAGCACGGTGTCTCGTTCGAGGAGGCCCAGACGGTCTTCTTCGAGGACAGCGCCGTCATCTTCGACGATCCCGACCACTCCCGGGAGGAGCAGCGGTTCCTTCTGCTCGGGGCGAGCGACGCCAGGCGGATCCTGGTCGTCGCCCACTGCTACCGTGAGGAAGAAGAGCTGGTGCGCATCATCTCGGCCCGTGAGGCGACCCGTCGAGAGCGGGAGGCCTTCCTGGCGGTGAGGAAGAAGCCATGAGGGAAGAGTACGATTTCGCCAGCATGCAGGGACGAAAGAATCCCTACTCCGGCCGGCTGAAGAAGCAGGTCACGATCCGGCTCGGCGAGGACGTGATCGACTACTTCAAGCGCATGGCCGAGGAGACGGGGATCCCCTACCAGAACCTCATCAACCTCTACCTGCGGGACTGCGCGCAGAATGGGCGCAGGCTGTCCCTGGCCTGGGTCGGCGAGGAGAAGTAGGCCTGGGCCCGAGACGACCTCCGGCCACTCCGGCTCGATGAGATCTCCACCGGTCGTCGGCCGCGGAGCCCCGCCTGAGGCTCCCCCCGTGGTCCGTGGAGACCCTCTCCGGGGCGCAGAATGGAGCAGCGTGTCGGGGTCGGGCGGGGTGATGGGGTGGCGCTCCGCCTCGGAGGCGTTCACGAGGGTGACGAGCACCTCGAGTTGCTCCGCCTCGAGGCTGCCCTCGGGAGCCCCTCAGAGACGCTCGATTTCCGCCATGGCCCGGCGGTGGTCGTCCTCGTTGATGGGCCGGAGCTGGGTCAGGTTCCCGCCTGCGGCCCACGAGAGGGCTCCAGCACCTTCAGCAGCCGGGCCGTGGAGAAGCACTCGACGCCGTGGCCGTCGAGATCCCGGTCGTTCGTCCAGAGGGGCAGGCCGAGGGAACGGGACAGGGCGAGCGGGTGGGCGTCGTCGGGGTCACGGTCGGCCAGGTCGTCCCGGGCTGCTTCGAGGCGGTCGGCGTAGTCCGTCTCTGGGTGCAGGCGCAAGGGGAGGAGCTGGAGCTGCAGCTCGGCCAGGTCGAGGGGGATCCCGTACTCGCTGGCCATCCTCGGCAGGTACTCCCGAACTTCCAAGGCGTTGAACTCGCAGAGGTGGACCTCGACCTCGAACTCGGTGAAGATCCGGAGGGCAGCCTTGCCGATGACCGCCGAGAGCAGGACGTTGGCGTCACCGACGACGGCGGCGATGGGCATCGAAGTCCTCCTGGAGCTCCTCCTCGTCCACCCCCCGGGCCTCCAGCAGGCTGGCCAGGTGGCGACCGAGCACATCTGCCAGCTCCCGGCGCAGGTCCGTCGGGACGTGATCGGGGTCGTCCAGGGGCAGGTACAGCCCCGCCATCTTTCCGTGGCGGGTCACCAGCACCGGCTCCCCGCCGTCGAGCAGACTGGCCAGGTTCCCACGCAGCTCACGGACACCGGCGACTCGCATCGGGCACCTCCTGATCGAAAGGGTAGCCACCCGCCGGGATTGTGTCAACAGTTGCGTACACAACGCCTGGTGTACTGCATCCAGGGAGACCGCCCGGCGCCGCCGTGCAGGCAGGGCTCGGGATCGCACTCGTCGATCTCGGTCTCGCCGCGATCGCCCGAGAATCCGGGGGCGCAGTCGCAGGTGCAGCTCCCCACGCCGTCGACGCAGGGGCTGTCTTGCTGGCACCCGTGGCCCGCGCAGTCGTCGATGTCCGTCTCGCCGCGGGCGCCGGGGAAGAAGTCGGCGCGTGTCTCTCTGCGTCGCCCGACTCGCACTCGCCGCAGGTGCTCAGCGCCTCGTGGACGAAGCGTGCTGCTCGGGCCATGGCGGCGGCGCAGGCGTGTCCTCCCAGACCCCCAGCCATTCGTTGCGCCACCTCCCATCATGGAACAGGAGCCACGTGCGAACGGGGATGTTCCCCTTTCTCAGGACGTCGCGGATGACCGCCATCGCGGGCCGGACTTCGGCCAGCGCCAGGTCGATGTAGGAGTAGATCCTTCCCGTGCCGCCGGAGATGACGGCGCCAAGCTGGCTGCCGACCAGGGCCTCGTCCAGCGCATCCTCCACGGCCATTCGATCCGGGAACTTCTCGGGATCGAGCCCCTGGCGACCATCGATCGTCTGGCCGCTCAGCAGACGGCCGAAGGCCGGCCTGCTGCAGCGGCAAGTTAGGCCATCGGCTCGTCGAGGGCTGGGAGCCGTACGCATCGCGCCTTGGCAGCGCGACGTCACGACCCGCCGGAACCAACAAGGGTTGAGCCGGAGGCCCTCCTCCCGCCCTCCGGAGCGCCGCGCTGCGCCGTCGCCGGCCTCTGCCCGGGCTCGGCCCCGGTCGGCTGCCCAACGGTCCCGCGGTCCACCTCTGCCTCCGGTGGAAGTTGACTTCCAACACCAGAATTCCCCGAACTGACGGGGAGTTGACATCGAAATCGAGCTGCGCACGGGAGCGCTGCGATTTCGTTACTTCTAGCACGTTCGGGAGGCGGCGGACAAGCCTGGCGGTTGCCGGGTGGTCCGCAGAGGCCGGCGCACCGAGCGGCCCGGGTGCTGCGCCCCCGCCTCCGCTCCCATCCACGTGTCAGCACGCAGGGACGGCCGGGGATCGCTGCCGCGTCCAGGACGCCAGCGCTGCCTGCGGCCCGGGCGCCAAGTAGGGTCGGCGCTCCGCTGCGGGCGCAGTGGGCCGGAGGACGAAGCGCAACCCGCCGAGCGCGTGTCAGGGGCGCGATAGCTCATCGTTAGCTCTCCTCGTCATCGTTGCACAGATAATGCGACAACTCTACGCCTATGCCAGTGGATGCGACAGCCTTCAGAAACCGAGATGGTAGGTGGTCGCTATGCACCAAGAACGTATCACGAAGCTCTATTCCGAAGTCGAGGACGACCCATTCAACCCCTGGGAAGGCAGCAATGCTGCTGATGGCTGTTGAATGTAGCTCAAGGAACAGTGTGGCGTCTTCGACCTGTTGGTTGAACTGTTCGAGGTCGGCCCCGCTTGCCAGAAACGTTGCGCCTGAGTTGTCGTGAAGTTCGCCCTTTCCGTTTCGGACTTCGCCCTTGCGCCACACTCGATCTGGAGACAGAGGACTTCCTTGAAGCAAGGTATCGATGTCGAGATCCTCGCCAGCGACCCTAAGGATGCATGTCATCCGTTTTTCCCTTTGGAACTAGCAAGGGGTGCGCTGCGAAGACAGCAACGCCCCGAGCCCCAGGTCTACGCCCCGCGACGTTGCCTCGGCCTCCGCAGCCTAACTTCAGATAGGCGAAGGTTTCGCCGGTTCGCGAGTATCTCGCGGACACGAATCGCTGGTCTTCGTGCCAGGCCATCCACAGGTCCGGCTCCGCCGTCGATGCGACCATCCAGTCAGACCAGCCCGGGTAGTCTTCGGCTTCGGGGCAGTTTCTGGAGAAGACGCGCCCCGCCGCCTGGCTGCCGGAGGCAGGCGCAGCCGGCTGCGGACTCCAGTGCGGAATAGCGGGAAGCGCGGCGCTGATCTCCATGACCTTCAAATCGACTGCGCCCTTCAGACGATCTGCGGTGATTCCCTCGGGCAGCAGCCGAACCCGTCGTCCCAGTCGGAACACGGGGCCGTCGCGACGCTTCTCGACTCGTCCGATCCAGTCGGCCAGCAGCTCCTCGCCGAGCAGCGCAGCGACGAAGACCAGGACGGAGCTCTCCGGAACCGGGCTGTCGGCGTGCCAGAAGACATCGACCCGGTGATGCTCGCCGAGCGCGACCTCGAAACGAGGGTGCCCGGGGTCGGCACCGGTGCGCCCGCCAGCCAGAAGACGTGCGACCTCCTCGCTCGCGGCGGGACGCCCGACGCGGATGTCCCATCCTTCCAGCCGGGGGGCGCGACGGACGATCTCCTCCACGAGCGGCAGCCGCGAAGGGTCGCCGCCGGTGCTGAGCACCAGACGATGCGCGCCACCTTCGGCCGGCTGGAATTCCCACCCGAGCCCGGGGGCGATTCCTTCGAGGACACTGCTCAAGAAGGCCGGCATGTCCCAGCCGTGGGAGCCTTCGAGATACTGCGCGATCTTGTCCCGATTCGCCTGCAAGTCGCCCCAAGCGCGATCGACACTGCGGCGGACTTCCTCTCGGCGGGCAGTCTCCCTGGTGTGGCTGTCTTCTGGGAAGTCGAAGCGTACGGCGTCGGATGGCATGCCGCTCACTATAGCACCAGGCGCTCCGGATCGCCCGGATGCCGCCCCTGTTCGTCACGGTCCTCTGCTGCGCGTCGAGGCCGGCGAGGTCCGCGATGGCCTGGCGCGTGATGCCGTCCGACTCACCGAAGCCGCCTCATCCTCGGCGACCTTCGCTGCTACCGGAGACGGCTGCATCACGCCACCTCCGGGCACGGCCGATCGGGGCGAAGACCTCCCGGAGGCCCGCGGGGGCGGTGGCCGCGCGCTCAGTTGCCGCCGGAATCGTCCTCCCAGACCGGCAGCGCGCGGCCGCTGCCCGCGGCAGGGCTCCTGCTGGGGCGCCTGGGGACCAGCACGGCGTGCGCGGCCGCGCCGGGGACGGGGTTCAGCCGGACCTTGGCCCGCTCGTAGCCGCCGCGGCTGAAGAGCAGCGTGACCGGCCCGACCCCGGGGGGTGGGGTCCAGTCGAACGGCGTGGTGCCGAGCAGGTCGCGGCCCAGCCGCACGGCCGCGCCGGCGGGCACGGAGGTTACCCGGATCGTCACGACCATCGCCTCGCCGGCTCCGGTCCCGGCGGTTACTCCGGTGGCGACCGCCGCTCCGGCAGCGGCGACCTCGGGTGCGCTCGCCGCGTCCCCCGAGCCCGCGACCGGCAGCGTTGCCGCGGCCGTCCCGCTCCCGGGCGCGACGCTCGCCGGCTGCAGCGGCCGATCGGTGGCCGCGGAGGTGATCAGCCGCCAGGCCGCAGCTCCGCCGGCCAGCGCGAGCAAGAGCCCGATCCCGGCCAGCAGGAGCCCCACCGGCCGGCTGCGCGGTGGGCCGAGAGCCGCGGCCTCGGGCGCCGGCGCCTCCTTGATCGTCGGCCGGTGGGCGAACCCCCCCGCGGCGATCCGCTCCCGCGGTCTCGCTCCGGTCGTGGCCGGGAGGGTCTCGCCGTGGCCGCTGACCGCCGCGTCGGCATCGTCATCGGGTGGGCGCTGTGCGGCGTCTTCCCGGAGCGCAGGCGTCCCGGTCTCTCCGCCGGGCAGCCGGGCGGTCTGGCCGCGCTGCAGCTCGGCCGCAGCCAGCTCGTCCGTGGGCACGAGCGCCGCTTGGCACCCAGGGACGGTCGGTTCGTCATCCGAGACCAGCCCCCCGACCAGCGCCAGCTTCAGCGCCTCGGCCATGGACCGGGCGTCGGGCCAGCGCGCGGTGGGGTCCTTGGCCAGCGCCCGCCGGATCACCAGCTCCAGCGCGGACGGCAGCCCCAGCGCCTCGGGCAGCGGCGGCACCGGGTGTAGCTGGTGGGCCATCAGCACCTCCAGCGGGGTGGTGCCGTTGAAGGGGGCGCTGCCGGCCAGCAGCTCGTAGAGGACCACGCCCAGC
>JAVEVO010000258.1:0-6494 GCA_034005005.1 Myxococcota bacterium | reverse complement strand
CCTCCCCCTCGCCCTCGGAGCCCTCCCCTTCGCCCTCGGAGCCCTCCCCCTCGCCCTCGCCGCCCTCCCCTTCGCCCTCGCCGCCCTGATTGCCTCCCCGCCGCGTCGTCTCCTGACAGGCCGCGACGGTCATTGCCAGCACCAGCACGAATCCCAATCTCGAGCCCTGCATCCGCATCCGCAACCTCGCTCGTCGACGCACGGAGAGGATCTTAGCGGCGAGAACCACGCAGCGCCAGGGGCCGCCTGCAGGTGGCACTCGATCGGCGCGCCCGGGAGCTGCCATCCGGCAACCCGCGGCCGAAGACGAGCTCCTCGCCCGCCCGCCAGCGCCGCGCGCTACCGGGGAGCTGCCGGGAGGTCCGACGCGTTGCCCGGCTCGGCCTCCGGGAAGCGGTCCGCCTCGGCCTCCGGGGAGTAGCGCTGCACGGCCCGCCGCAACTCCGCCGCCAGCTCCGCGCGCAGGGCCGCGGGGCGCCGCACCTCGAGGTAGCCGCCCTGGGACTGTAGCCAGATGCGGAGCTGGACCGTGTCGTGGACCGTGGCCGTCACCCGGAACCGACCGTCCTCCTGGAGGTCGAGCCGCTGGTCCGGGGCCAGGGGCGTTTCGGCCAGCTTGGTGGCCAGGAAGGGCTCCACGAGGGCCTCCAGCACGAGCTCTCCCTGGCTCAGGGGGAACTCCAGTTGCCGCTGCTGCCGGACGAAGCCGGCGAGGTCGAAGCCCGCGCGCGGGTTCGCGTCCTGGTCGCCGACCTCGGCCTGCTCCATCCGGTGCAGCAGGAACAGCCGGGGGTCCTCGTAGGTCCAGGCCGTGGCGACGAGGTACGCGACCGCGTCCCGGTAGACCAGCCCCAGGGGGTGCAGCTCGAGCTCCCGGGCCTGGTCGGCCCCCCGCGAGCGGTACCGCACGACGAGCCGCCGCTGCTTCAGCAAGGCCCCGTGCACGGCCTCGAGCACCTCGGGGAGGATCACCGGGGGCTGCAGCGGCAGGCCTCCCGGCACGGCCAGGACGTTGTCCGACCAGGAGGCGAGGGGACCTTCCCGGTTCTCGGCCAGCACGGCACGAGCCCGCTGCATGTGCGGCTCGAGGTACGCCCGGGTGGTGGCCGGCAGCAGGTGGACCAGGTGATCCGCGGCCAGGCGGAAGGCCAGGGCCGTGTGCACGTCCATCCCCGGGAGGTCGAACGGGGGGGCGGTCCGGCTCCAGTACCACGAGAACGGACGCGTGCCATCGTCGCAAGCGATGGGGAAGACCCGGCTGAGCTCCTGGAGGTCTCGCTGGATGGTCCGCTGGCTGACCACGTAGCCGAGCTGCTCGAGCTTGCTCGCGAGCTGCGCCGTGGAGATCTTGCCGCGCTCCCGGGGGAGCAGCCGGAGCATCTCCCAGTGACGCAAGGTCGTCTGCAGCATGTGCTCCTCCCGGGCCTGCCGGCCGTGCACGCACGCCCGGGCCGAGTATGAACGGCCAAGGGCGGGAAGGGAAGCCGGGCCGGCCGACCGGTCGGCACCGCAGGAAGGTCCCGGCCTCACACGCCGCAGGTGCCGCACCGGGCGCCCTCGTGTTATCTTTCCCCGCGAAGGAGGTTCGATGTCCGACGCTGCCCCGCAGCCATCGCCCGCTACTCCGCCACACTCCCACCGCCGGCTGCCCCGGCTGATCGCCTGGCTGATCGCCGAGCGATTGGTGGTGGCGATGATCCTGCTGAACACCGTCGCCCTGTTCGCGCTCGCCTCCCGGAGCGAGGGCCAGCTCGGCGACTCGGTCTGGTTCTACGTGGACTGGCTGTGCGTCCTGTACTTCGTGCTGGAGGCCGGACTGAAGCTCCGGCGGGACGGCTGGCGCGGCTACTTCGCCTCGGGCTGGAACCGCTTCGATTTCATCGTGGTGATGCTGTCCTTGCCGGTGCTCCTGTCGCCGTGGGTCGATCTGCACGACTTCGCCGCGGTGCTGCTCTTGCGGCTCGGCCGGCTGTTCCGGTTGTTCCGGCTGCTACGCTTCATCCCCAACGCCAGCCACCTCGCCACGGGGATCCAGCGAGCGCTGAAGACCTCCTTCGGAGTCTTCCTGGCCCTGGCCCTGATCCTGCTGATCCTGGCCATCGGTGCGACGATGCTCTTCGGCGAGCTGGACCCCGAGCACTTCGGCGATCCCCTGATCTCCATGTATCACGTCTTTCGCGTCTTCACCCTCGAGGGCTGGTACGAGCTGCCCGACGGGCTGGTGGCACGCGCCGGCGGGGCCCAGACCGTGGCCGTGCTGGCCCGGCTCTTCTTCGTCGGCTGCGTACTCGGCGGCGGCCTGCTCGGCATCTCCATCGCGAACGCGGTGTTCGTCGACGAGATGACGATGGATAACAACAACGAGCTCGAGCGGCGGGTGGACGGGCTGAGCGCGGAGATCAAGCTCCTGCGCCAGGAGCTGCAGCGCGCCGCCCCTACCAGTCCTCGAAGGCCGCGTCGCGGCAATCGTCCGCCGTGGCGCTGCCGTCCTCGCAGCCGTTGACCGAGTCGGTGCCCCCGAGCAGCCAGCCCCCGCCGAGGCAGGCGTCGCCGTCCCAGCCGGCCCAGATCGTGTCGTCGCCTCGCCCGCCGCAGGCGCGGTCCCGGCCGAAGTCGTGGGTCTCCCAGTCGTCTCCCGTGACGAGGACGTCGTCGCCATCCTCCCCGAGCAGGAGGTCGTCGCCGGAGCCGCCGTCGAGGTAATCCGGGCCGCCGCCGCCCGCGAGCGCGTCCCGCCCGGCATCGCCCCACAACGTGTCCTCGCCCCCATCGCCGCGCAGGCGATCGTCCCCGTCGCCGCCGTGCAGGGTGTCCTCGCCGCTGCCGCCCTCCAGGAGGTCGTGCCCGGGACCGCCGCTGAGGAAATCGTCGAGGGGGCCTCCGTACAGCTCGTCGTCGCCCGCCTCGCCGTACAGCTCGTCCTTGCCGCCGTTGCCCTCGAGCAGGTCGTCACCGTCGCCGCCGAAGAGCACGTCGCCCTCCCCGTCGAGGACGATCCAGTTGGCGCTCTCCCCGTAGAGCCGGTCGTTGCCGGCCAGCCCCCACAGCTCGTCGAAGCCCTGCCCACCCTCGAGCACGTCGTCGCCCGCGAAGCCGACGAGGCAGTCGTTCCCGTCGCCACCGTACAGGGCGTCCGCGCCCGGCGTGCCGAGGATCAGGTCGTCACCCCGGGTGTGGGTGGTGCCGTCGTGCACGACGCGGCAGGGCTGCCCCGGCTCGCAGAGCCAGCGTCCGCCGCCCGCGAAGATCGTGACCTGGCCCCGGTACGCATCCTCGAGCCAGTCCGCCCAGGCACGCCGACAGAAGGTCAGCTCCCGCTCGGCGACCGCGCAGCCCGCAGCGGGGTCGTAGAGGGTCCCGTCGGGCGCGCCCGCGGCCGCGAGGGTCCGGATGCCGACGAAGTCGTCGCAGCGAACCACCGCGGTCCGCCCGGGGCGGCGCAGCCAGGCGCCGTGCTTGTACAGGTAGTACGCGGAGAACAGGGCGAGGTAGTCCAGGCCGTTGTACTCGGACTCCCGGTGGTGCCGGCTGCCGAAGCGGCTGTTGGGCCCGCAGGTGCGGGACTCGCTCATCCAGCCGAAGGGCTGGGAGCAGCCCGCAGTGCCGAAGCACGGCCCACCGCAGGGTGCGGAGCGCAGCAGGGCCTCCAGGCGCCAGTCGGACCAGGGCGCGGGCAAGGTGGCGTCGTGGAGCAGGGCCCAGGTCAGGGGGTACAGGTCCTTACCGTCACCGAGGGCCATCCGGGCCATCTTCTCGCCGTCCCAGACGCCGTTGGCCGCGGCCAGCCGCAGGGCATGGGTCCGGTTGTAGGCGTGGGTCTGCTCCCAGATGACCTGCAGGCCCACCCAGGACGCCTCGCCGAGGGTCTGGGACGCGAAGTTGCGGTAGTCGTCGACCCCGAAGTCCGCGCCGCAGACCCGGTTGGCGACCTTGGCCATGCCGCTCGAGAAGCCGATGGCGTTGCCGCCCCAGGCGTCGGGCGGGGACTCCCCGAGGGGGTCGACGATGCGCCAGCCGTTCTTGCGCATGAACCAGACCATGCGGTGGACCTTCTCGCGGGCGTCGTCGCGCAGCGAGACACCGTCGACCGCCAGGTCCGCGGGCACGAGCTTGGCGACCAGGGCCATCCCCCACATCAGGGCGATGGCCTGGTCCTGGGAGACGTAGGAGCCGTCCTCCACCGAGGGCGGATCGCAGATCAGGTCGGCGGAGACGCACTCGTAGCCGAGGTAGCCGTCGTCGCGCGGCCAGCGGTAGGAGCCGTCCGGCTGCAGGTGGAAGTCGTCGGGGACGTCGTCGCGCAGAAAGAAACCGTCCCGGGCCGGCGGCACGTCGTAGAAGGTCTCGGCGCGCTCGTCGACGCGGTCGAACGCGGCCAGGGCGAGGCGCAGATCGTCGAGGGTCTCCGCGGTGGGGAGGCCGAGCTCGACGAAGAGCGCGTACTCGAGCGCGAGCACCGCGAGGTAGTCCCCGAGCCAGACCGTCGCGTCGCCCCAGTTGTACTTGCCGCGGGCGTCGGGATCGTCGACGTGGGGACACTCCGCGAAGGACCAGTGCCCTTTGCAGTTGACCGTCGGCTCACGGCGGGACGCGGGGATGGACTCGCCCGGACCGGGGCCGATGACGATGAAGCCCGGCTCCGCCGCGCTGCCGTTGCCGCGGAAGCGGGCGCGGTAGCGCAGGTACTTGCCGAGCAGGTCGTCGTCCCGGCAGCCCGCGACCCCGGGATCGGTCGCGTCCGCGAACTCGCCCGGAGAGGCGATCCACGGACTCGCCGGAGCCAGGCAATCCGCCGCGCAGCGACCGATGGTCCCGTTGTCCGCCCCATCGTCGCAGACCTCCGGCTCCTGCACGACGCCGTCGCCGCAGCGCGGGCCCGGCCCGGCACACGTGGCGAGACAGTGGCCGTAGCGCCCGTTGAGCACCCCGTCGTCGCACGCCTCGGGCGGCTGCACCAGGCCGTCGCCGCACGCGGGCCCGGGCCCGGTGCAGTCTGCCCGGCAGTGACCGTAGGTGCCGTTGGCGAGGCCGTCGTCGCAGACCTCCTCGCCCGCGGGCACCCCGTCCCCGCAGCCGACCACGGGCTGGCAGTCCCGCGGGCAGCGCCCGGGCTCCCCGTTGGCCGGACCGTCGTCGCAGCTCTCGTGCTGGGCGTCCACGTGGCCGTCCCCGCAGAACGCCGCGGGCCCCCGGCAGCCGGCCGCGCACCGGCCATAGGATCCGTTGTGCGCGTCGCCGTCGTCGCAGACCTCGTGCTCGGCCTGCCGGAGGCCGTCCCCGCAGCGCGCCGCGGGCCCCCGGCAGTCCCCGGCGCAGCGCCCGTACTGGCCGTTGCGCTCACCGTCGTCACAGACCTCACCCCCCGCAGCCTGCACGACCCCGTCGCCGCAGACCGCGGCGCTGGTCCGACAGTCCCGACTGCAATGGCCCGGACCGCCGTTGAGGGGACCTTCGTCACACTCCTCCGTGCCCTCGACCACCCCATCGCCGCACTGCGGCCCCGCCGGACCGACGTCCGGCGTCGCCGCGTCCTCACGAAAGCCCGCGTCCGCCCCCGCAGTCGGGGCGTCGTCGCCGCAAGCGGCGAGCAGGACGGCCAGGAGCAAGGAAATGCAAGCAGCGAGACGCGACATGGGGACTTCTCCGGTGCAACCGCGGCGCCGAGTCGAGAACAGCCTCAGCATAGCGAAGACCGGTCCAGCAGGTCCAGGCTTGCCGCGACGAAATCTCCAGGGTTCCACCCCCCGACACGGATTTCGACCGGTTCCCCGCTCCCTGCTGCAGGAGCCTGGCACATGCCAGCCAGGAGGTTGCCCTGGCGGCCGGCTCGAGGTCCCCCACCTGCCGAACGCGACGTTTCGGCACCTGCGTGTTGCGTTGGGGGGCAGGTAGAAGTCTACCTCCTGCCGAACGCGACGTTTCGGCACCTGCGTGTTGCGTTGGGGGGCAGGTAGAAGTCTACCTCCTGCCGAACGCGACGTTTCGGCACCTGCGTGTTGCGTTGGGGGGCAGGTAGAAGTCTACCTCCTGCCGAACGCGATGTTTCGGCACCTGCGTGTTGCGTTGGGGGCCAGGTAGAAATCCACCCACCCCACCAGATCAACAAAAAAAGAACTCGAGCTAGCCGTGGATTCCAATATCAAAAAAAACAACACTCCTCAAAAAAATCAACTTCTTTAAATAAAGAATATTTAACAAAAAAAGAAATAACAAGAACAAAACAAGATTTCACCTACAACAATCAAACAAGTAACACAAAATTCCACCAAGGGAAGCCCCGGCATCGCCCATCCCGTCCCTCGACCCCCCTCCCCCGCAGGGGGAGGGGGCTGGGGCTCATCATTGATCACATCTTTTGAGACGGGTTCAGATCATCCCGGTGAGCGAGCAGCGAGGCCTTGGCACAACTCCCCGCACGAAAAGAATTTTCTCGCAGAGCCGCAGAGCCGCAGAGGGCTCAGCCAGCTGAGCACTTTTCTCTGCGAACTCTGCGG
>JAVEVO010000257.1:1917-6564 GCA_034005005.1 Myxococcota bacterium | reverse complement strand
GTCGGGATCAAGGGAGATCCCGTGGAGGTGCTCGCCCGCATCCGCGAGTTCGCCGGCGACCACGAGATCCCGGGGTTGACCTTGCTCCGGGGAGAGCGCGGGATCATCGATGTCCGGTTCTTCCTCGACGACCCTAAGGAATCCAAGGACCCCAGAAAGTCAGCGAACCGAGCCGTCGGCGCCTTGCTGGCCCACCTCGCCGATCATCTGAACATCCGTGAGGTCTCCTACGGCTGGGCCGCTTCTCGATGCACCGGAGATGGCGACGAACTGAATCTTGCTATGGTAAACCATAGTGACAATCTCCGGAGGCAGGGCTACTCGTACCATCAGGTGCAGCAGCTTGACGTCCGAGGTGATGCATGAGCGTCCAACCTATTCCCGCTTCGATTCGCAAGCATCAAGGCGATGTTGTCTGGCTCGAGGAGAATGGTCGGGCGGCTCGGGACGAGTATGTCTCCTTGCACGATGAGCGCAGCCAGTACCATGCTCGAATCGTGTTTGCCCGGGTGATGTTCAAGAACCCGAAGACCTGCGCCCTTTATGGCTGCGCGCCGCGCTGGTTCCTCGAGGAGCAGGCCGAGGCCTTCGAGCAGTTCAAGGGGGACATCGCCAAGATCGACCCGATCTTCAAGAATGCCTGGGGCGGCGGCAACATCTGGCGGGACGAGCTCGAGGACCGAGCGAAGGACCAGCCTACCGATGGCGCAGAGTCCACCCAGGCCGTCACCGTCATCGAGACCCGACGAGGCAAGAGGTAGCCTCGCCAGATCCTCGCCCTTCGTTCAGCGCGCTCGTCGCGTCCCCTTGGTTCGCACCGACTCGCCTTCGACTCTCGCCGGCAGGAAGGCCTTCACGATGTCCTTGTGGGCCGAGCAGCCCTCCTCGGTGACGAGGAGCAGGTCCGCGGCGACGAGCTCGTTGATGTCGCGGGAGAGCGTGCGCTCGGTCTTGCCCCGGTAGGCCGTCGCCAGCCGGGGGCTGAGCAGCGGCAGCATGGTCCGGGAGATCGGCCGGGGATGCTGGGACAGGTCGAGCAGCAGCCACTTGCGCCGCTCGGCGCTCTTCCCCGGCTGCCCCCGGAAGAGCGCATGGACGTGGTTCTCCCAGACGACGTCCATCTGGTAGGACCGGATCTTCTCGATCTGGGCCCGGAGGCCATCGACCAGGCCCTGAACGGCGTAGGCCACGAAGGGCGTGACGTCCCCGCCGTTGCGACTGATCACGGACAGTATCCGGTAGTACTCGCTGCGGGTCTGGTTGTAGTGGTTGCTCAGCAGGTGTGCGGCGGGGGTGGGGAAGCCCGACGACAGCAGGATCTGCAGCTCCACGAGGCGGGCGGTGCGGCCGTTGCCGTCGCCGAAGGGGTGGATCCAGGCGATGTAGATGTGGGCGACGATGGCCTTGACGATGGCCAGGAGCATCTCTGGAAGCTCGGCCGACCGACCGAAGTCCGCACCGTTGAGCCAGTCGCACAGCCGCCCGAGCAAGAAGCCGCAGTCCTGCCAGGGCGCGGCGCGGTAGGTCAGCACGCCGACGTCGTGCGCCCGGATCTTGCCGGGGATGACCTCCTCGGCCAGCTCCAGGTCTTTCAGCACGAGCCGGTTGTAGTTGCCGATCACCTCGAAGTCCAGGCGCCCCTGTCGGTGCAGCAGGACGTCGTCGGCGATGTAGTTGCAGGCAGCCAGGATGTTGTCGAGCTCCTGGGCGAGGTAGCGCTGGGAGGGAGGGAGCTCGAGCGTTCCGTCGAGCTGCTGGGCTACCTGCTCCTCGGTGAGGGTGTTGCCCTCGATGGCCGTGGTCGCTCCGACGCCGCGGGCCAGGTAGAGCCGGTGCAGCTTGGTTGCCATGGTCGGGTTCAGCGGAGTGCCCGCGATGTGCTCGACCTTGGAGATGGCCTCACCGAGGGCCAGCCAGAGCCGGTGGTCGAAGCGGTGCAGGTCGATGCCGAAGGTGATCCAGGGGTGGGTCTGGGTGTAGAGACGGCTGGACATTTCACCCTCCTGGATGTCCGAAACGCCTTGCCGGAAAGAACAAGCTCATCAAGAGGTTAGCGGACAGATGGCGTCGATTGCGACGACAAGATGTCCATGCCTCCGTGACTATTCCATCCCCGGCCGGGCCCTGTCAAGCGGAGCGAGCATGGAGGAGAGACGATGCAAGCACTCGGATGGGCGGTCCTCTTCGGGGTCCTGGCCTTGCTGGCCGCGGCGGGTGCGGTCTGGTGGGCCTGGCGGGAGCGCCGCCGGCGGGTCACTGCCGAGGAGGACCTCGTCGGGCTCTCCCGGCGGGTGGACACCGCAGCCCGGCGAGTCGAGCAGCTCGAGGGCGATCTGGTGCGGACCAACAAGGCCCTGCTGGCCGCGGAGCGACAGGCGCGGGAGGAGCGAGAGCGGGCCAGGGTGGCCACCCTCTCGGACCAGGCGGTGGCGGATCAGCTCGTGGCTGGCCTGGCTGCTCGTCGCGCTGCTTCCGGTGGCTGCCACGGCGGAGATGCAGCGACCTGCGCCACCCAGTCCGACCTCCGCGGCCTCGGCGCCCGTCACGCCCCCGCTGGCAGCGGAGCCAGCATCCCTGCTCCCCCCGTGCCTGCCGGGGCTGGCGTGCGTGACGGGACAGGCGGTGGGCGCTCCCCTGGTGGCGCTGCACCCTGACGACGCCCGGGAGGCCCTGCTCGCGGTCCGGCTCCTCGATGACTTCCAGGCCGACCTGCAGCTCTGCACCGACGAGAAGGCCCGGCTCGGGCTCGACCTGGAGCACTGCCGGACCGAGGTCGCCGCGGGCGCGGCGCGCCTCACCGGGGCCGCGGGTGGGGAGGGGCTGCAGACCCCTCAGCCTGTCGCGCGGCCCTGGCGCGAGGCTGCGCCGTGGCTGCTCGGCGGCCTCGCCGCGGGCCTCGCCGCCGGGGTGGCCCTGACCCTCGCTCTGGGCGGCTGATCCCTTTCCCCCATCCGCCGGCTCCGGGCCGGCATCGAGGAGCGCCGGTGAACGACGGACGCTATCGCCAGATCTCGGTGGACATCGAGCGGGAGGCCTTCGATGCCGTGGACCAGCTCGCCATGGAGGACGGGGTGGCGCGTCCGGACATCCTGCGACGAGCGCTCAACCTGCTGCTGGAGCAGCAGGGGCTGGCCGTGCGCTGCATCCCCACCGCGGCGCCCTACGAGGGCTGGGGGCGTCGCCGGCGGCGTCCGGCGGCCCGTGGTGTCCGGTTCGGGAACGTGACCCAGGGAGGTTGACGATGGGCTTCTGGTCTCGACTCTTCGGCCGGACGACGGATGCTCCCCCGGCGGCACCACCGCCGGCCCTGCTGGCCCCGGCCGCCCTGGAGAAGGCCCGGCCCCAGGGCAACATGCTGGCCTCACCGGAGGAGGCCGCGCAGGCCTGGCGCTTCGACCCGCAGGAGATCCTCTCGGCTTCGGTGCAGGGCTACGTCGAGCCGCCGGTGGGCTCCTTGCTCGGCTTCTCGACCTTGCGGAGCATGGCCCGTCTCCCGCCCATCGCGGCCATCATCCAGACCCGGCTCAACCAGGTGGCCGAGTTCTGCCGGCCGGCCGAGGGCAGCTACCAGCCCGGCTTCCGGCTGAAGCTGCGGGACGCCAGCCGCGCTCCCTCCCGGGCGGAGCAGCAGGCGATGCAGGAGATGACCACCTTCTTCGAGCACTGCGGCCGCTACCAGCAGCCCGCGGAGCTGTACGACCGGGTCCCCTTCGAGGCCTTCTTGCGGCAGTTCTTGCGGGACTCCCTGGAGCTGGACCAGGCGGCCTTCGAGGTGCTCCCGGACCGGCTCGGGCGCCCGGCCGGGTTTCAGGCCGTGGACGGCGCGACCATCCGCCGGGCCAAGCCGGACCTGAGCCGCCCTACCGACGGCCGCGTCCGCTTCGTGCAGGTGGTCCAGTCGCGAGTGGTGGCCGAGTGGGAGCCCGGGCGGCTCTGTCTGGCCCACCGCCGGCCCCGGACCGACCTGACGGTGCACGCCTATGGCTACTCGGAGCTCGAGGAGCTGGCTCGCCTGGTGACCGCCTGGCTCTTCGGCTTCGACTACAACATGGCCGTCTTCCGCAACGGGGCGAGCGTCAAGGGCTTCATGAAGGCCTTCGGCATGACCGCGCCGCAGTTCCAGGGGATGGTCAACACCTGGAAGACCAACGTCTCCGGCGTCGAGAACGCGCACGTCACCCCGTGGTTTAATTTACCCAACAAGGAGACCTCCGAGCTGATCTGGACGCCGATGCAGTTCACCAACAAGGACATGCAGTTCTTCGAGTGGCTGGGCTGGTTGTACCGGCTGATCTGCGCGGACTACCAGATCGACGCGGTGGAGACCGGCTTCCAGTTCGGCAACGAGGGGCAGAAGAGCACGCTGTCGGAGGGCAGCCCCGCGGACCGGATCCGCAGCAGCCTCGCTCGGGGGCTGCACCCGCTGCTGCGCTTCACCGAGTACCTCTTCAACGTCCACCTGGTCTGGCCGCAGTACCCCGAGCTGTCCTTCGCCTTCGTCGGCCAGGACGGCGACACCGAGGCCCAGCGCATCGAGCTCGACGACAAGCGGGTGCGCTCCACCCACACCCTCAACGAGGTGCGGGCCGAGCGGGACCTGGAGCCGCTGCCCTGGGGCGACGTGATCCTCGACCCCCAGGCCCAGGC
>JAVEVO010000257.1:0-1817 GCA_034005005.1 Myxococcota bacterium | reverse complement strand
GGCGCCGCCATCGTCCGGCCCTTCACCATCCTGCCGGGGACCATGCTGTCCCTGGACGGCTCCGGGTCCTACGACCCCGAGGGCACGCCCATCGACGCCTACGCCTGGACCCTGCTCGATCGGCCGCCGGGCAGCGTGGCCGCGCTCGTGGACGACGCCACGGCCACGCCGGACCTGACCCCGGACCTGCCCGGCACCTACCTGTGCTTCCTGCGGGTCCAGTCCGGCGGGGAGTGGTCCGCGGCCCACGGGGCCACCGCCCCGGACAGCGCCTACTGCGCGGTGGTGGTCACCACCCAGTTCCAGGCCCTGCGGATCCCGGGGGCCGGGGAGCGGGCCTGGGCGCCGCACCTGTACGACGCCCTGACCAAGCTCGACACCGTGGCGGGGCTCATCGGTGCGGCCGTGTCGCCGGTGGTGGTCAAACGGGGAGCGACCGCGATCGCCATCCCCAACGTCGTCGCGGGCGGCGGCAGCCAGCAGGTCGACGAGGGGACCTTCCTCGACGAGGGGATCGTCGCCGAGGTGCGGCTGACGGCCGCGGCGGCCACGCTGGCCACCCGGATCGAGATCTACAGCAAGGACACCTTCTTGCCCGCGGACTTGCTGTACCAGACCGCGGACTTCGACTGCTTCACGGCGCCCTACGTGGACCGGGTGCCGTTCTACTTCCGGGACGAGGACGGCAGCCGCGAGCTGCACGTCCAGGTCATCAACGACGGGGGCGTGGACAGCACCTACACCCTCGAGATCGTCGGAATCGGAGGCTGAGCCATGCCCACCATGAAGATCCTGCCCAAGGCGTCCGTCGCCAGCCCGACCGCGTTCGTCTGGACGCTCGCCCGCTGGCTGATCAACGACCTCCCGGGCCAGGCCGGTCCGGGCTGGACCCTGATCCAGGCCTACGATGCGGACAACGCTGGCGACAAGCGGCGGGTCCCCACGGCCGGGCAGGAAGGATCCATGAGCAACGACGCCTTCGCCGTCGGCGGGGACTTCGGCTGGTACATCGACACGCTGGGCGTCGGGGACTGGATCGTGCTGCGCTCCGGGATCGCCGTGACGGGAAACCAGTTCGAGCTGCTCATCAAGCTGATCAACGCCACCACGGTCCACCTGAAGCTGATCCCGCTGGACGACTTCGACATCGCCGGTGCGGACCCGGCCGCGCCGACCCTGCCGGCGACCTCGGTGGGCTACGGCAGCGCGGTGGTGACGCTCACCTTCCCCTCCTCGGGCTCCATGGACCTGAGCCTGGTCGGTGACGAGTCGGTCCTGACCTTCCTGGTGGACCAGGGGGCCGCGTCGAAGCGCTTCGGCTACGTCGGCGAGGTGGACGGAGCGCGCACCGGCGGAACCCCGCCCGACGACCGGCCCTTCGTGATCCACTGGGAGTGCGGCTACCCCAGCCTCTATCCCCGCCAGCGCTTCAGCCGGCTCTCTCCCCGGGACAGCACGACGATCCTCTCCACGGGGTCCTTCGCCGAGGTCTGCAACAACGGCAGCAGCTCGATTCACAACATCGCCAGCAACGAGGGGGACTACCTCTCGACCTGGAACATCCTGCCCATGGGGGTCGCGTTCCCGACCGCGCCCGACGCCCACTTCGCCGGCTGGCTGCGCTATCTGGGCACGGTGAGCGTCAACCAGGCGCTCTCCGGGACCATGAACAACATGAGCTGGATGTTCTTCGCCGATGGCGCCTACGGGAAGATCGCCATGCAGTGGGACGGCGCCACCGCGTACTGAGGGGGCTGCGATGGCTGATTTCACGAACACGACGGTGCTGGTCCCGCCGGATGACCAGGTGATCGGGA
>JAVEVO010000077.1:0-31733 GCA_034005005.1 Myxococcota bacterium | reverse complement strand
GACGACCCGGCCGGCCCCCGACGTCGGCCCCGTGGGCCCGCCGCCAGTGCTCGAGGATCTCGGCAGCGGCGCGCTGGCCGGCGCCTCTCGCCCGGGCGAGGCGGAGCGCTCGGCCGCGAAGGCCGATCCCCCCAAGGCCGGCGGCGAGGCCGGCAAGCCCCCCCTCGGCCAGCGGGAGCTGGCCCTGGCCGAGAAGACCGTGCGGGGCAAGCTGGGCGAGGCCGAGTCCGAGCTGCTCCGCTGGCGTCGACGCGCCGGGCTGGCGGTCGAGGCGGGCGACGTCGAGCTGCAGGAGAGCGCCGCAGCCGAGGTGACGCGGCTCGAGACGCAGGTCCGCGAGCTCACCGAGGAGCTGGCCCGGCTGGCCCACTTCCGCCTGGAAGCCCAGCGGGGGCAGGCCCCGTCCGGCGACCGGGAGGCCCGCTTCCGCCGGCTGGAGCTGGACGCCGACCTGCGCACCCTGAAGAAGAAGCTCGACGAGTAGAGCGATCGTACCGAGGAGCCCCGTGACCGAGGACCGCCGACACCAGACTGCCAGTCACAAGTACCTTCGTCCCATCGTGCTTCGGAGAGCCAGCCAGGGAGTCAACCTGCTGTTGTGGCTGGTCCTGCTGTTCGGGCCGATCTACGGGCTGCTGCCCAGCCTGGTCCCCCTCGACCTCTACCTGTCCCTGGACCCCCTGAGCGGGATCACCGCGGCGCTTGCGGGTCGCGTCTTGCTCCCCGCCCTGCTCCTCGGGGGGCTCACCCTCCTCCTCACCCTCCTGCTGGGGCGGGTCTTCTGTGGGTGGCTCTGCCCCCTGGGGACCCTGATCGACCTCCTCGGCGGGGGGGCGGACCTGCTGCGCCAGCGCCTGCGTGGACGAGGCCGCGTCCGGCGCGCCTCCCCCGGCGCGGCGGCCACCGCCCTGCCGGCCGGTCGGCTGGTCGCCGCGCTGAGCTGGCGGGGGACCAAGCTGGTCCTGCTGCTGCTGCTGCTCGTCGCGGCCCTCGGCGGGCTGCAGCTCACCTGGCTCGTCGACCCGCTCCCCCTCGTGACCCGGGCCTTCGGCCTGGCCGGGCTGCCCCAGACCGCCTCGCCCGTGGCTCCCCCGCCGGATGGCCTGGTCTTGGCGGGGCGGCTGGCCGCCCTGCTGCTCGGCGTGATCCTGCTGGCCGCGGTCCTGCAGCGGCGCTGGTGGTGCCGCACCGCTTGCCCCCTGGGCGCCCTGCTCGCGCTGGTCTCCCGGTTCTCCTGGTACCGGCTGCTGTCCCGCGGCTGCACCCACTGCGGCCGCTGCCTCGCGGACTGCCCCATGGGCCTGCGCGACCTGCGCACCGGCCATGAGGACCCCGAGTGCATCCGCTGCTACCGCTGCGCGGAGAGCTGCCCCCAGCAAGGCGTGGAGCTCGGGCGTCCAACCCCGGAGGCGGCGGTCCTCCCGGCCCTGCCGCGGCGGGCGGTGATCGCCGGCCTCGCCTCCGGGGCCGTCGTCGGCTCGGCCCACCTCGCGCTCGGCAGCTCCCGGCCCCTCGCCGCGCCCGGGACCGCCGCGCCCCCGCTGCGTCCGCCCTGGGCCCTGCCGGAGGACGAGTTCCTCGCCCGCTGCGTCCGTTGCGGCGCCTGCGTCCGGGTCTGCCCCACGGGCACCTTGCGCCCGTTCTTCCTCGAGGAGGGCCCCCTGGCCCTCTGGACCCCGGAGCTGGTCCCCACCCTCGGGGGCTGCAAGCCCGAGTGCAACCTCTGCGCTCAGGCCTGCCCGACCGGCGCCATCGCCCCCTTCGATCTGGTCACGAAGTACCAGGTCAAGGCGGGCATCGCCAAGTTCGACCTCCGCCGCTGCGTCGCCTACGGCCCGGCGGAGCGCCCCTGCTCCGCCTGCCTGCCCGTCTGCCCCACGGCCGCGTTCCGGATCCACCGCTGCATGCACACGGGGATCCCCAAGCCCCGCGCCGTGCTCGCGGACCGCTGCGTCGGTTGCGGCCTGTGCGAGTACGTCTGCACCATCGAGACCCACGGCGAGCCCGCCCTGACGACCAGCGGGCGCGGCCGGGGCGAGCCGACGAGGCTCTAGTGGGGTGAATCCATAGCCCGATCAGTAAGTTCGGTGGCGACCGGCCGGCACGCCGATCGCCGACGGAGCCGACCTGTCGACCGGCTCCCACCAGTCCGGCTGACAGGTGTGGAGATGGAGCCCCAACCCACCGAGATCAATAGAAATTCTGCGTGTTCCAGGTCCCCTGCCAGGTCCCGATGCCGACGTGACCGATGCCGCAGCGCATGATGTTGCAGTGGTGAGAGAGGTCCGGGCAGTGGGGCTCGTTGCGGCCGTTCATGTAGAGGTCCATCTCGCAGGCGGGATCGCAGCCGTGGGCGCAGTTCTGGGCCATGGGATAGTCCGCGTGGAACAACCCGCCCTGCTCGGCCATCTGGCGGCTGTGGTTGCGGCCGTGGGCGGACCACTCGACGCTGTAGGCCAGGGGGTAGTGGCACTCGGGGGTGCCTTCGGGGTCGTGCTCGGCCCGGGTGCGGTTGACCAGCTCGTACATCTCGCACTCTTCGGGGAATGGTTCGAACCAGTCCTCGGGCTCCCCGTCGCCGTCCACGTCGTACTGGATGGACCCGCCGGTGCAGACCTGGGAGGTCGGCACACAGTCCAGGCCGAGGCGGCTCGAGGGCGTGTACCCAGGGTCGCAGCGGCAGACGGGCTCGTCGTCCCAGGCGAGGCAGGACCCGTGGCCCGAGCAGGTCTGGCCCTCGCAGGAGCCGTTGTCGGGCACGCAGTCGAGGCCTGCCACGACGTAGCCGTGGTCGCAGTCGCAGGCCGCGCCCCCCTCCGTGACCCGACAGTCGCCGTGGCCCGCGCAGGTCACCCCGCCGCAGACGTCGTCAGGGAGGCACTGCAGCCCCTGGGCGCGATACCCGTCGTCACAGCGGCAGCTCACCAGCCCGCGGACCTCGACGCACTGCCCATGACCCGAGCACGCCACGTCCCGGCAGGGGTCCGCGCTCCCCTCCCCCTCGCCCTCCTCCCCCTCGCCCTCCCCCTCGCCCTCCCCCTCGCCGCCCTCCCCCTCGCCCTCCCCCTCGCCGCCCTCCCCTTCCCCCTCGCCCTCGTCGCCCTCCCCTTCCCCCTCGCCCTCCCCCTCCTCGCCCGGGGACCCCGGGGTGGATCGCTCTCCCCCCAGGCAACCGACCAGGCCCCCGGCCAGCAACAGTACAAGCCAACAACGTCGCATCGCGGCGCCCCCACCTCCCCGCATTCCCCAGAGATAGCAGATTCCAGCAGGCGGGTCAGCCTCCCGGGCGCGACTCCCCCTCCCGCGCGCCGATTTCCGTGCTAGGTTGCCCCGCCATGAGCGACCTGGTCGATCTGCACCTGCACCTCCTCCCCGGGCTGGACGATGGTCCGGCCACCGTCGAGGAGTCCGTGGCGCTGGCGCGCGGGCTGCAGGAGCTCGGCTACGCCACCGTCTGCGCGACGCCCCACCGTCGCGAAGGCTGGTGGGACCCCGCACCGGCGCTCATCGCCGAGCGCGCGCAGCAGACCGCGGCCGCCTTCGAGGAGGCCGGTCTGAGCCTGCAGCTCTGCTGGGGCGGGGAGAACCACGTGCAGGACAGCTTGCTCGCACGGCTCGACCGCCAGGAGCTGATCCCCCTCGGGGCCGGGCGGGGGCTGCTGCTCGAGCTGCCCGAGACGGGCCTGCCGCAGGGGCTGCCGAACCTGCTGTTCGAGCTGCGCCTGCGCGGCCTCACGCCGGTCATCGCCCACCCGGAGCGCTACGACGGCCTCTCCCTGACGGAGCTGGCCTCCTGGCGGGAGCGGGGGGCGCTGGCCCAAGTCAGCCTCACGAGCCTCGGCGGCAAGTTCGGCGGGGCGGTGGCGAAGCGGGGAGTGAAGATCATCGAGCGCGGCCAGGGCGATCTGGTGGCCAGCGACGCCCACGGCGTGCGCGACCTGGAGCGGGCCCGGGAGGCCCTGGTGCGGCTGGAGCGGCTGGTGGGCAAAGAAGAGACGGTGCGACTCGCGGCGACGGCTCCGGCCCGGTTGCTGCGCGGATGAGCGGTCAGGGCGGCAGCCGCCGCGCCACGCTGCTGCAGGTGGGGATCAGCCTGCTGCTGGGCACCCTGCTCTGCTACGTCGCCATGCGCGACTGGCAGTGGGGCGACATCCTCGACACCCTCCAGCCCCTGGATGGCCAGGGGATGCGCCTCGCGGTCGCCGCCGCCGAGCTGCCGGCCGAGGGCTGCCGCCTGCAGTTGCTCCAGGACGGCCACCCCCTGCAAGAGCTGGCTTGCCCCGCTCTGCCCGTGAGGTCCCCGGACGACGGGCTGCGGCTCTTCACCCTCGATGCGCCGGCGACCCTCGCGGGCGACTACACCCTGCGAGCCCTCCCCGGCGAGCGCCCGCTCCGGCGGTGGGGTCTCGACCTGCGGGGCGAGGTGCGGCGCCAGGCAGAAGGTCGCCCCCTCCTCCTCGCGGACCTGCCCGCGGCCGAGGGCCGCCCGCCGACTGCGAACCGACATGCGGACCCCCTGCTGTTCCCGGCGGTCGCGGACGGCCAGGGCGGGACCGCCGCCCTGGTCCGGACGGTCTCCTGGATCTGGCTCGGCCCATATGTGTTGATTTTTTTGGCGATCCACCTGCTGCGCATCGTGCGCTGGGGCATCCTGCTGCGGCCCCTCGGGCACATCCCCTTCGGACGGTTGTTCGCGGTGAGCACCGTCGGCTTCATGGCGATCCTCATCTTCCCCCTGCGGCTCGGCGAGTTCATCCGCCCCTTCCTCGTCTCCCGCGAAGCATCCATCCGCATGACCTCCGCACTGGCCACCTGCCTCGTCGAGCGAGTGGTGGACGGCCTGGCGGTGGTGCTCATCCTCTTCCTGATGCTGGCGCTGCTGCCGCCAGAGACCGCGCCCGTCGCGGTGCGCCAGGGTGGCTACCTCGCCGGGGCCCTGTTTCTGGGGGTGCTCGCGGCCCTGGCCGCGTTCCGCTGGCAGCGGGCCTGGATGCTGCGGCTGCTCGAGGGGACCGTCGGCCGCCTCGCGCCCGGTCTCGCCCGCAAGCTCTCCGGCCTGCTCTCCTCCTTCCTCGACGGCCTGCACACGCTGCCTTCCCTGCGGGCGGTAGGGCTCTTCCTGCTGCTGACCGCGGTCTACTGGCTGCTCATCGGCCTGGGCTACTGGACGATCTTCCCCACGGTGGGGATCACCCTGCCCTCCGGGGCGGAGCCCAACCTGCTCGTCGCCATGACGATCATGGTGATCCTGGCCATCGGCATCATCCTGCCCGGCGGCCCGGCGTTCGCCGGCAACTTCGAGATCAGCCTCAGCCTCGGGCTGAGCCTGTTCCTCGCGCCGGGGATGCTCGCCACCCGCGGTGCGGCCTACATCCTGCTGGTCCACTCACTGCAGTTCCTGCTGCAGGTGGCCCTCGGGCTGGCCTTCCTGGTCGGCGGACGCGTCTCCCTGCGTCGCATCGTCCAGGAGAGCCGGCGTGCCGCCGCCCCCGAGGGCTGATCCTCGGCACCTGCCCGGGCGACCTCAACGCCCCACCCTCGCCCCACCCTCGCCCACCCTCGTTTTCAATGCCTTGCCAGTTGCACCCCGGAGGCGCTTCGGGGTACCCTCCGAGGACGCGACGGCTCTCCCTGCTGCTCGGGATTGAAAACGATGGACATGGAAAAGAACCTCCAGAACGTTCTCGCTCAGCTCTCCACGGCCCCCGGGGACTCCCGCCTCCTCGACCAGCTCATGGCCGGCTGCCTGGAGGCGCGCCGGCTCGACCTGCTGGTCCGCCACTACGAGGAGTGGACCGGCACCATGCCCCTGCAGGAGGCGCTCGGCACGTGGACGGATCTCGCCGAGGAGCTGGAGATCGCCGCCGAAGAGGTGGACGAGCCCGAGGCGCGCGCCGAGGTGATCTACCTCGCCGGAGAGCTCTGGAACCGCAAGGCCGCGCGCCCAGATAGGGCGATGGTACTATTTCAGCAGGCCTTTCGTACCTGGACCGGGATGACCCAGGCCCTCGACTCGGCCCGGGAGATCTACCGGCAGCAGGGCAACTTCCGCATGATCGTGCGGCTGTTCGAGCTCCAGGCCCAGGTCACCGAGGACCCCCGGGAAGCCGCGGAGCTGCACTACCAGGCCGCTCAGGTCCTGCAGGAAGCCCTCGACGACCGCGAGGGGGCGATCCAGGCCTACCAGCGTGCGCTGGAGATCGATCCGACCCAGAGCCGCTTCCGGGAGGCGATCGCCTACCTCGAGGCGGTGGAGCAGAACTGGCCCAAGCTCATGGCCCGCTTCATCGAGGAGGCCGAGAGCGCCACCGATCGCAGCCTCTCCAGCTCCTTGTACCTGCGCGCGGCCGAGCTGCTGCGGGAGCACGAGGGTGCTCCCGCGGAGGTCCAGCGGCTCGCCGGGCTCGCGCTCGAGCGCGACCCGAGCAACGCCCGCGCCCTCGAGCTGGCCGGCACCGCCGGTACCGCCGGCACCGGGGCGACCGTCCCGGAGCAGCGGGTCGTGCTGGCGCCGGCGGCCCCCGCACCCGCGCCGGCGGCCCCCGCACCCGCGCCGGCGGCCCCCGCACCCGCACCGGCGGCTCCCGCGCCCCCCGCGCCAGCGCCGCGGGCCGCGACGCCTCCCCCGGTCACCGCCCCGGCACGCCTGGTCACCACCCCACCGGACAAGGCCACCGCGACCCCGCCGCCAGCGAGCCGACCGACCCGCGCCACGACCCTGCGCAGCCTCAGCGGCAACCTGACGGGCGCGGGCTTCGAGGCCGACGCCGACGAGCTCACCCGCCTGGGGCGAGCCCGCAGCCGCGAAGAGAAGGCGGCGATCCTGCGCACCCTCGCCGCCGAGAAGGAAGCCGCCGGCAGCGGTGAAGAGGCGGTCGCGCGCCTCCTCGCCGCGCTCGAGGAGGTCCCCGGAGACCCGGAGCTCGTCGAGGACCTGACCCGCGTGCTGCTGGCCGGAGGCGAGCGCGACCGGCTCGGCGAGCTGCTCGAGGAGATCCTCCGCAAGATGAAGCGGGGCCCTGCGGAGGAAGCCCTGGTCCGCCAGGTGGCCCGCATCCACTGGCGGCAGCGGGCGGACCTCGACGCTGCCGAGAAGCTCTGGCGTCGGGTGAAGCTCGCTTCGCCGCGGGACGCCGAGATGCTCGAGTTCTACGCCGAGCTGTACGAGCAACAGGAAGACTACAAGCGGCTGCTGTCGATCCTCGCCTCCCTCCAGGCCGTCCAGGAGAACCCCGGGGACAAGCTGGCGACGGGCCGGCGGATGGCCATCGTCGCCGAGGAGAAGCTGCAGAACTTCGAGAAGGCCATCGACGTCTGGAAGGGCGTGGCCCGCCTCGTCCCCGGCGTTCCCGAGGTGCGCGACGCCCTCAAGCGCCTGTTCCGCGCCACCGAGAAGTGGAACGCCCTGCTCGAGTACTACAAAGAGGAGATCGCCGCGCTCGGCCCGGCCGCCGTGGCCGAGAAGGTCGCCATCCACAAGGAGATGCTGGCGATCTACCAGGACCACCTGCACCTCGAGGTGATGGTGGTCAACACCTACAACGCCATCCTGCAGATCGACCCCGCCAACCAGGAAGCCCTGGACGCGCTGGCGATCCGCTTCGAGAAGGCGGCGCGCTGGAACGACCTGATCGGCGTGCTGAAGCGCAAGGCCGAGCTCGAGCAGGACCCGCAGCAGCTCGTCGAGCTGTTGCGGCAGACCGCGACCCTCTACCTGGAGCGCTTCAACAACCAGGCCCAGGCGGTGAAGCCCCTGGAGCAGATCCTCGAGATCCGCGCCGACGACCGGGAAACCCTGCGGACTCTCAAAGAGATCTACCGTCAGCGACGGAGCTGGAAGCAGTTGCTCGCGGTGCTCAGCCGGGAGGCGGACGCCACCAGCGGGGACGAGCGCGCCGGGCTCCTCGAGGAGGCCGCGGTCCTCGCCCAGGAGCGACTCAGCCTCGCGGAGACGGCGATCGAGCTCTGGCGCGCCCGCCTGGCCATGGCCGAGAAGGGCCTGCCCGCGCAGGCGGTGGAGGCCCTCGATGGCCTGTACACCCGAGGCAAGCTGAACGAGGAGCTGGTCGGGCTGCTCAAGCTGCAGCTCGAGCGGATGGAGGGCGATCCGGCCCTGCGCTACCCGATCCTCTGCCGGCTCGGGCGGCTGCTGATCTCGCCCCTCGGACGCCGGGTCGAGGCCATCGACGTCTGGCGGGAGGCCCTCCACCTGGCCCCGGCCGGCGACGCGGAGGCCAAGCAGGCCCTGGAGCTGCTGTACCGCGAGGCCGAAGCCTGGCAGGAGCTGGAGGAGCTGCTCGCCGAGCCCAGCGAGGTCCCCCACCTCGCCGATCTGCTCGAGCAGGCCGCCCGGGACGCGGCTCCCGACAAGAAGGCCGCGCTCTGGCGGCGGGTGATCCGCATCGCCTCCGCCAGCGCGCCCGACGAGAACCGGGTGCTGCGCGCTCGTGAGCAACTGCTCACGCTCGAGCCCGAGAACCTCGAGGTCGTCCGGGAGCTGGTGCCCGTCTACCGACAGCGGGAGAGCTGGTCTCGCCTGTCGACGATGCTCGAGATCCTCCTCGCGCACGAGACCGAGGCGGGCAGCCCCGCTCGCCGGGAGCTGTTCGAGAGCCTCTGGCGGCTCCACGAGGAGAAGCTCAAAGACCCGCGGGCCGCCTTCCAGTGGTGCGGGCGGGCCTTCGGCGAGTTCCCGGGCCCCGACGTGGAGCAGGAGCTGGTCCGGCTGGCCGAGGCCACCGACGCGTGGGAGTCCCTGGTGGTCATTGGCCGGGAGGTCGCGGCCGGGCTCGAGGACGCCACCTACCAGCTCTCCCTCCACCTCACCCTCGGCGGGATCTGCAAGGACCGCCTGGGTTGGCGGGACGAGGGGATCGACTACTTCTCCCGGGTGCTGGCCGAGGAGCCCGAGAACCGCCGCGCCCTCGACGCCCTGGAGCAGCTCTACGCCCAGACCAAGCGCTGGCCCGAGCTACTGGCGGTGCTCGGCCGGCGCATCCCCCTGGCCGAGAGCGACGAGGAGCGCATCCGCATCGGCTTCCGGGTGGCCGAGATCAACGAGGAGTTCCTGTCCGAGCCCCGCGCCGCGCTGGAGGCGCTCACGGACATCCTCGATCTCGATCCGACCAACGCCGAGGCCTTGCGCGGCCTGGAGCGGCTGTATGCCCTGCTCGAGGACTGGAAGCGGCTGGCCGAGATCGTCACCCGTCAGGTCGAGCTGGCCGGCAGCAAGCTCGAGCGCGCCGACCGGATCTTCGCCCTCGCCCAGATCCACGAGTCGCACCTCGCCTCGCCCGCCCAGGCCGTCGACCTCTACGCCGAGCTGCTCGGCCTGGTCCCCGACCACAAGGGTGCCGTCGAGCAACTGGAGGGGCTCCACGCCCGCCAGGCCGAGCCCTTGCGGGTGGCCGGCCTCCTGGAGCCGGTCTACCGGCGGCGCGGCGACTGGCGGCACCTCGCGGATGTGCTCGAGGTGCTGCGCTACGGCGCCAGCGAGTCCAGCGCCCGCGTCGCCATCCTCCAGGAGGTGGCGCAGATCGTCGAGCAGCGGCTCGAGGAGCGACCGCGCGCGTTCCAGCGCCTGGCCGAGGCCTTCCGGCTGACCCCCGAGGCCCGCGGCCTCGGGGACGAGCTGACCCGGCTCGCTGGGATCCTGGGCAATGGCGACGAGCTCGCCGGGCTCTTCCTGGAGGTCATCGACGAACCCGAGACCCGGCTTCCCGTGGCCGACCGCCACGACCTGGCCCTGCGGGTAGCCCGGATCCGGGAGCAGCAGGGCAATCGGGTGGCCGCCGCTCAGGCCTGCCGGCGCGCCCTGGAGCTCGACGAGAGCTCCGACATGGCCCTGGGCTCGCTCGAGCGGCTCTACGGTGAGCTGCAGCAGTGGCCCGACCTCGTCGACGTGCTGGAGCGAGAGCTCCCCTTCGCCGCGCGCGACGACGCGCGCTGCGGCCTGCTCATGCGGATCTGCCAGCTCCAGGAGGAGCAGCTCCGGGACCCGGCCTCCGCCGCGGGGACCCTGCAGCGCGTCCTCGATCTCGACTCGCAGCGGCTCGACGCCTGGTACGCGCTCGAGCGGCTCTTCGCCGAGGGCCGGCGCCACGCGGACCTGGCCGATCACCTCGGCCGCTTCATCGCGACCCGCAAGGACGACGACGAGGGCCGGGCCGCCCGCTATCGCCTCGGTCAGGTGCGCGAGCTGCACCTGGCGGATCCGCTCGCCGCGGTCGACTCCTACCGTCAGGTGCTCCGCCTCGGCCCCCACGCGGAGGCGACCGCCGCGCTCAACCGGCTGCTCGCCAAGCTCCCCGACGGTCTGGTCGCCCCCGACGAGTTCGTGCGGACGATCACCGAGATCCTCGAGCAGGTCTACCTCGCCCCCGGCGACGAGGAGGAGCTGATCCGCATCCTCGACCGCCGCCTGGGCGTCTCCCGGGACCCCGAGGAGCAGGTGGAGCTGCTGGTCCGGATCTCGCAGCTCCGGGCCACGCAGGGCCGGGTCGATCAGGCCTTCGCCGCGCAGGCGCGCGCCCTCGCCGTGGCGCCCTACCGGGAGGAGGTCGCCGCCGGCCTCGCCGCGCTCACCAGCCAGCACGGCAAGTGGACCGAGCTGATCGCCGCGCTCGAGACGGCGCTGGCCACCGGCCCCGATCCCGATGTCCGCATCCGCCTGCTGCGGCAGGCGGCCAGCGTCGCCTTGCAGCAGCTCGGCGACGGCGCGCAGGCCGAGGGCTTCTTGCGACGTCTGCTCGCCATCGACCCGACCGACGAGGCCGCGCTCGACTCCCTGGAGGGCTGCCTGCGCCAGCGAGGCTCCCACGCTCAGGTGGTGGAGGTCCTGCGGCAGAAGGTCGAGCTCGCCGCGACCCCGGCGCGCCGGATCGAGCTCTTGCACGGAATCGGCGAAGTCCTCGATCTCTCTCTGGATCAGCAGGACGAGGCCATCCTCGCCTACCGGGCGATCCTCGAGATCGACGACCGGGAGTCCCGGGCCCTCGACGCGCTCGAGCGGATCCTCGAGAGCAACGAGCGCTTCGCCGACCTGATCCCGATCCTCCAGCACCGCGCCGACGGCGCGGGCACGGTGGAGCAGCGCAAGCGCCTGCTCGCGCGCATCGCCACCGTCCACGACACGCAGCTCGGGCAAGCCGAGGAGGCCATCGGCGCCTGGCGCAGCATCCTCGACATCGACGGCAACGACCCCCTGGCCCTGGCGGAGCTCGACGTGCTCTTCGCCCGCGAGAGCCGCTGGACCGACCTCCTCGACGTGCTGCAGCGCCGGGTCGAGCTGTCGGCGGACCCGCAGGAGCGGGCCGCCTTGCAGTTGCGCCAGGGACACCTGCTCGCCGAGCAGCTCGACGACAAGGACCGGGCCATCGAGTGCTTCCGCGAGGTGCTCCAGGGAGCGCCCGCCAACGAGGGGGCCCGGCTGGCCCTCGAGGCGCTGCTCACCGCTCCGGACCACCGGAGCCGGGCCGCCGAGATCCTCGAGCCCTTCTACGTCACCTTGCAGGCCTACGGCCCGCTCCGCTCCTCCCTCGAGATCCGGCTGCTCGACCAGCCGGAGCCGGACGCTCGCCTCGGCCTGCTCCTGCGCATCGCCGATCTGTCCGAAACCCATCTCGGCGACGGCGACGCGGCGTTCGACGCCTTCGCCCGGGCCTTCACCGAGCGACGCAGCGACCCCCGGCCGGTGGAGGGGCTGACCCGCCTCGCCGGCACCCTCCGCCGCTGGCCCGACCTGGTCGGCATCCTCCAGCGCGGCGCCGACGAGGAGGACGACGGATCGGTGGTCAAGGACCTGCGGCTGCGGGTCGCCCGCATCCTGCAGAGCGAAGTCGCGGACATGGACGCCGCGCAGCGGGCCTACCGCAAGGTCCTCGAGGTCGACGGCGAGGAGCGGGAGGCCCTGGACAGCCTCGAGGCGATCTACGCCACCCTCGGTGCGCACGAGGAGCTACTCGAGATCTATCGTACTAAAGTACTGATCGCCTCCAGCGACGAGGAGCGGATCCTCCTCCTGCTGCAGACCGCGCGTCTGCAGCGCGACATCCTCGAGCGGCCCCAGGGGGCGATCGACGCCCTGCGCGAGGTGCTGGCCCTCGACGAGGACCACCAGGAGGCCAACCAGGGGCTCACCCAGCTTTTAACCTTCGAGGGGCGCTGGGCCGAGCTCTCCGATCACCTCGGCCATCAGCTCGGCCTCGCCCGCGAGGCCACGGAGCGCGTGCGGCTGAAGCACGAGCTCGGCCGCATCTACATGGAGAAGCTCGACAACCCCGGGGGCGCGATCGGCTGCTTCCGGGAGGTGCTCGACGAGCAGCCGGGCCACGAGGCGAGCGTCGCCGCGCTCGAGGAGTATCTCCGGCGGCGGGTCGAGGTGGAGGCGGTGGCCGACATCCTCGAGCCCTTGTACCGCCAGCAGCAGGCCTGGTCCAAGGTCGTCGAGGTCGTCGGCGCCCGCCGGGAGACCACCGACGATCCGCAGCGTCGCAGCGAGCTGGCTCTGGAGCTGGCCCGGCTGCAAGAGCAGCGGCTGCGTGACCCCGACGCCGCCTTCACCACCCTCTCCCGGGCGCTCACCGAGTCGCCCGACCGCATCCCGTTGCGGGTCGAGCTCGAGCGGCTGGCCGACGACGTCGGCGGCTGGTTCGAGGTGGTCGAGCTGTTCGAGGGGCTGGTCAAGGGGATCACCGATCCGGACGCGGCCCTGGCCATGCGCCGCTCCCTCGCCCGGGCCTGCGACGAGCGCCTCAACGACTACACCCGGGCCCGGCGTCACTGGGAGCTGGTCTTCGACCAGGACGAGACCGACGGCGAGGCCGTGGAGTCCCTGGAGCGGATCTTCACCCGGACCGAGGAGTGGGCCGCGCTCGTGGCCCTGTACCGCAAGCGCGCCGAGCGCTCCCTCGATCCGAAGGAGAAGATCGCCATCCTCGGCAAGGTCTGCAACCTGTACGAGGAGGTGCTCGAGGACCCGGTGGCGGCCATCGGCGGCTATCGCGACATCCTCGACGTCGACCCGGAGCACGGGACCGCGGCCAAGGGCCTCGACCGCCTGCTCAACCTGCTCGAGCGCTGGGAAGAGCTGGCCGATCTGCTGGTGCGCCAGGCCGAGCTCGCCACCGACCCCGAGGAGGCGATCCAGATCCGCCATCGCCTCGCGGTGCTGCAGCACGAGCACCTGGACCGCACCGGTGATGCGCTCGACACCTTCCGCACGATCCTCCTCGACTCGCCAGGGTACCCGCCGGCGATCCGCTCCATGGAGGGGCTGCTCGGCACCCTGTTCAACCAGGAAGGGAGCGAGGCGCTGGGCTTCCGCCAGCAGATCGGCGAGCTGCTCGAGCCGCACTACCTGGAGCGGGAGGACTGGCCGCGGCTCATCGGCGTGCTCGACGTCCGCTTCCAGGACGCCGAGGGCGTCACCACGCGGGTGGCCTTGCTGCAGCAGATCGCCGAGGTCCAGGAGCTGAAGCTGCGCGACCCGGGTCGTGCCTTCGCCACCCTCTGCCAGGCCCTGGCGCTCGATTTCGGCAACCAGGAGGTCAGCCTCGAGCTGGACCGGCTCGCCGAGGAGCTCAACGCCTGGGACCGCCTGATCAACGTCTACATCGACGGGCTCGACGGCATCGAGGAGCCCGCGATCGCCGTCGGCATGCTGCTGAAGCTCGCTCAGATCTTCGACCAGCGGCTGCACCACGTGCCCAACGCGGTCGAGTGCTACCGGCGCCTGCTGACCCTCGAGGAGGGCCACCCCGAGGCGCTCGACGCCCTGGAGCGGCTGTACTCCCAGGCCGGCGCCCACGAGCGCCTCGTCGAGGTGCTCACCGAGAAGGCGACCCGGGCCGGCGACCCCATCGAGAAGAAGGAGCTGTACTACCGGATCTGCGAGATCTGGGACGAGGTGCTCGCCGACCGGGGGCAGGCGATCCAGGCCTACCGCACCCTGCTCGACCTCGACTCCGAGGACACCATCGCCATCGATGCGCTCGAGCGGCTGTACCGGGCCACGGGCGACTGGCCCAACCTCGTCGGCATCTACCGGCAGAAGGTCGCCCTCACCGGCGATGCGGAGGAGCAGATCGCCTGCCTCTTCGAGATCGCCACCCTGGAGGACGAGGCGCTCCACTCCCCGGACGCCGCGGTGGAAGCCTGCCGCCAGGTCCTCGACCTGGATCCCGTGAACCCGCGCGCCTTCGGCATGCTGCAGCTCCTGTTCAAGCGGGAGAAGCGCTGGACCGACCTGCTCGAGCTCCTCGAGCAGGCCCTGGGCATCGCCAGCACGCCGCCGGCGATGGACGCCATCCAGATGCAGATCGGCGAGCTGCTGGTCGGCGAGCTGGCCCAGGTCGAGGACGCCATCGAGTCCTACCGTTCGGTGCTCGACCGGACGCCGCGCCACGAGGGGGCCATGGCGGCCCTCGAGAAGCTGCTCGCGCGTCCCGAGGTGCGGGATCGGGCGGCCCGGGTGCTCGAGCCGCAGTACGAGGCCGGCGAGAGCTGGACCTCCCTGGTCCGCGTCCTCGAGGTGCAACGCCAGGAGGTCCCCGATGCGGTCGGCCGCGTCGAGCTGCTCCGCCGGATCGCCGAGCTCCAGGAGGAGCGCCTCGGCAACCAGCGTGCGGCCTTCGAGGCCCTCGGCCTCGCGTTCCGCGAAGACCCCCAGGACAGCGAGATCCTCGCCGAGCTCGACCGGCTCGCCCGCGGGCTCGACGACCTGCGGGCCCTCTGCGGGCTGCAGGAGGAGGTCCTCGGGGGCACCGACGATCCGCAACTGAAGCGGGACCTCTCCCGGCGGGTGGCCCGGCTCCTCGATCAGGAGCTCGCGGCCGGCGCGGAGGCGATCCCCCACTACCGCCGGCTGCTCGAGTTCGACGAGCTGGACGAGGAGGCCCTCGCCGCGCTCGACCGGATCCATCTGGCCCGCTCCGAGTG
Source organism: Myxococcota bacterium (assembly GCA_034005005.1). GTDB lineage: Bacteria > Myxococcota_A > JAVEVO01 > JAVEVO01 > JAVEVO01 > JAVEVO01. Next base: position 16,796 of record JAVEVO010000077.1, on the reverse strand, counting down.
GCGGGAGCTGCAGGAGGTGCTGCAGCGGCGGGTCGATCTGGCCCAGGGCCCGGAGGCGCTCGAGCTGCGCTTCCGGCTCGGCCAGTTGCAGGAGGAGACCTTCGAGGACCTCGCCGCCGCGGTGGATCAGTACCGGCAGCTCTTGTGGGAGCAGCCGACCCACGAGGGCGCCCGGACGGCCCTCGATCGGATCAGCCAGGCCCATCCGGAGCAACGGATCGCCATCCAGGAGGTCCTCGAGCCCATCTTCTGGTCCGAGGAGGCCTTCGGCAAGCTGGCGGTCCTGGTGGAGCGCCGGCTGGAGCTGGCCCAGACACCGGCCGAGCGGGCCGCGCTCTACCTGCAGCTCGGCGACCTGCGCGAGACCCGGCTCGACGACGCCCGCGGCGCGTTCGCGGCCTACCGATCCGCCCTGGCGGAGGAGTACGGTGACGGCCACGCGCTCGAGTGCCTGCAGCGGCTCGTCGCGGGGCTGGACGCCTACCCGGAGCTGGCCACCTCCCTGGCGGCGACCCTGGAGCGGATCGACGACCCGGAGCTCCGGCGGGACCTGACCCTGCAGCTCGCCGCCCTGCACAAGGACAAGCTCGGCGACGACCGGGCGGCCGAGCGGGGCTACCTCACGGTCCTGGCCGCCGAGCCCGACAACGTGGAGATCCTCGAGCAGCTCGAGGCCATCTACCGACGGCTGGCCGAGATCGCGCAGCTCGTCGGGATCCTCCAGCGCCGGGCGGCCGCCGAGCTGGACCCCACGGCCCGCATCGAGATGCTGCGCGAGATCGCCACCCTCTCCGGGAGTATGCTCGACGACCCGGCCGAGGCCGAGAAGGCCTACCGGGCGATCCTCGAGCTGGACGAAGTGGACGACGACGCCCTGCGGGCCCTGGAGCGGCTCGTCGAGCAGCGGGATGATAAAGAGGAGCTGATCCGTATCCTGGAGCGACGAGTCGCCAACGCCATGGACAGCGGCGAGATCGGGGCGCTCAACCGGCGCCTGGGCCGCCTGGCCCTCGACCTCGGCCGTCGGGACGAGGCCGTGGAGCGCTACCGGCGCTGCCTCGACATGGATCCGACCAACGAGGAGCTGCTCTGCACCCTGCAGGAGCTGGAGACCCAGGCGGAGCGCTGGGACGAGGTCAAGGACCTCCTGCTGCAGCGCCTCGGCGGCACGGACGACGACGAGAAGCGGGTCGAGCTGCTGCTGGCCCTGGCCACCCTCGCGGAGGACCGCTTCCAGAACCCGGAGGACGCCGAGGGCTATGTCCGGCAGGTGCTCGACCTGCGGCCCCAGGACCCGGAGGCGGGCAGCCGGCTGGAGCGACTGCTGGCGGTCCTCGAGCGCTGGTGGGACCTCGCCGAGCGGTTGCGGGACCGGGCAAACGAGGCCAAGGAGCCCGAGCTGCGGCTCGAGCTGCTGCTGAAGGTCTCGCGCCTGGCCCGGGAGAAGCTCGCCGACCTCGGGATGGCCAAGGAGACCCTCCAGCAGGTCCTCGACGCCGCGCCGGAGCACCCGGAAGCGCTCGATGGCCTGGTGGAGCTCTACGAGGCGGACGGCGACTGGGAGAAGTGCCTCGGCGTGCTCGACAGCCAGATCGCTCGTGCCGAGGGTGGCAGCCGCCTCGCCGAGCTGCTGTACAAGAAGGGCAGCCTGCTCGCGGAGAAGCTCGACCGGGCGCCCGAGGCGGTCCTGGTGCTGCCCAAGGCCCTCGAGCACCAGCCGAGCCACCGGCCGACCATCACCCTGCTCAAGGAGCTGTACCACAAGCAGGAGGACTGGGAGAGCTACGTCGGGATGGTCTCCTTCCAGGAGAAGATCAGCGAGGAGCAGGAGGAGCGGTTCGCCCTGCTCAAGGAGCAGGCGGCCATCTACCAGGAGCGGCTCGCGGATCCCATCTCCGCGGTCATCGCGCTGGAGCAGGCCAACGAGCTGCAGCCGGGGGATCCCGAGGTGGTCCGGCCCCTGGTCGACGCCTACCTCGCGGCCGAGGAGTGGGAGAAGGCCCGGCCGCTGCTCGAGACGCTGGTGGGACAGTTGCGGGAGCAGCGCAAGTTCCGTGAGCTGCCGCGGCTGCTGCACCGCCTCGGCCTGGTCGCCGATCGCACGGGCGACGGCGACGCGGCCCTCGGTCACTTCAAGGCCGCACACGAGCTGGACGCGACCTACCTGCCCAACCTCTTCGACCTCGGGCGGGCCTACTTCGCCCGGGCCGACTGGAACAACGCCCTGAAGGTGCTGCAGACCATGCTCCTGCACCAGTCGGAGCTGAAGACGCCCCAGGAGCGCCTCGAGGTCTTCTACCACCTGGGCATGGTCCGCAAGGCCCTCGGCGACCCGAAGCGGGCCAAGGACATGTTCCAGCGCGCCCTGGCCATCGACTCGAGCCACCTGCCCTCGCTCCAGGCCATGCTGGACCTGGGCTAGCGCGGGATCATCCCCTCCCGGCGGGCCATCCCCCACCCCGCTCGGCGCGGCGAGCCGCGGCGGGCCGGGGTGTGCCTGCTCGCCGGCGGCCTGACCTGCCTCGCGCTGCTGCTGCCGTCCCCGACGGCCAGGGCCGGCGCCTGGCACCAGGAGGTCGTCGCCGGGCTGACGACCCAGCTCTATCTCCCCGATCTCCCTGAAGGACGGGCGACGCACGGGCTGTTCGTGCTGCTGCACGGCTGCCTGCAAACGGCCGAGGAGCTGCGGCGGGGGGGAGGCTTCGAGGACACCGCGGCGCGGCACAGCCTGGTGCTCGCCCTGCCCGCGGTGCCCGAGGGCGGCGTGATCGCCGGCTGCTGGGACTACTACGGGCCGGACCACGAACGGCAGCGATCCCCCCACTCCGCCCTGCTGCTGCTCGTGACGGAGCTCCTCGCCCGGGCGGAGCTGCGGCTGGACCCGGCCCGGGTCTACGTCGCCGGGGTCTCCTCCGGGGGCAGCGAGGCCCTCCTCCTCGGCTGCCTCGCACCCGAGGTCTTCGCCGGCGTCGGCAGCGCGGCCGCGCCGGCCCTCGGCACCTACTCCTGGGAGATCGGCTACCTCGCCACCACCGTGGATGCGGTCGTCCGCCGCTGCCGGGAGCTCGCGGGCGACCGGCAGGAGGCCTTCAGCACCCAGCTCGCGTCCATGCTCGCGGGGGAGGACGACGCCTACGTCACCCCCCGCTACGCCACGCTCAACGCCATGGCCCTGGCTCAGATCCTTCAGACCGATCGTCCCATGACCACCAGAGAGGAGGACCTAGAGTCCCTCCCCGGCATCGAGCCCCGTGGCGAAAGAACCATCTGGGCCGATGGGCGAGGCGACCGGATCTCCCTGATCCACGCCGCCGGGCTGGGTCACGCCTGGCCCGCGGGGACGGGCGCGGCGGGAGAGCAGGACTACGTCGCAGGCCGGGGGCTGGACTACGGCGAGCTGCTCGCGGTCTTCTTCGAGACCAACAACCGCCGGACCGCGCGGGACGAGCCCGGGGAGGACGCCGGAGGCCCCCAGGACGACGCCGGAGGGCCGCCGGACGCGGGGATTGGCCGGGATGCGAGCCGGGAGGACGACCTCGGCCGGCCACGGGACGTCGGCGAAGGTCTGGATCTCGAGCACGGCCCGGACGGCGCGCCCGCGGACGCCGCGACGACCACGGCCGACGGCGAGCTCCCGGTGGATGGCGCCCCGGCCGACGGCACCGCCGAGGGCGACGGATCCGTCGAAGTGCGCGACGCCGCGGGCCGGTGGTGGGACCAGCAGCCATCCGGGCTCGACGGACCTGCCGGCTGGTCCACCCCCCTCGACCGCCCGGAGCCCCCCGCCGGCGGCTGCGCCTGCGCCACCACGGACGCCCAGGTTCGCCTGTCCGGCAGCCTGCTCGCGCTCGGCCTGCTGGGCGCGCTCGCGGTCCTCCGGCGACGCGGGAGCCCCGGCCGGCAGGACCAGGGCCGGTCGTCCGGCCAGCCTGGAAGAATCTGAGCGCACGGCTGGTTTCCTCCCGGAGAGCGGTCTGTGCCGGGCGCCGGATGGGGGCGGACCGAGGAGGCCAGGATGCCGGAGGCCCTGACACGGGCCCGACGAGGCCGATTGCCAGGGGGAGGGTTCATGATGCTGACCGCCATGCTGGGAGCGGCGCTGGGTAGCTGCGCCACGGCCGACGGCGGGGTCACGCAGTCCCTGCGTGAGCGGATCGCCCGGTCTCCCCAGTGGGACGGGGAGCGCTTCGTCAACCCGGAGCCCATGTGGAGCAACCTGCGCGGCGCCCTGTTCGACGGGACGACGCGCAGCCCCCACGTGCACCCCCGCGAGCCGCTGCCCGTCGTGCCCGTGGCGGCCGACCGCTTCGCCACCCCGCCCGCGGACGGGTTGCGGGTGACCTGGCTGGGCCACTCGACCTTCCTCGTGGAGCTCGACGGCCACCGGGTGCTCACGGACCCGGTCTGGAGCGAGCGGGCCTCCCCGGTCCAGTGGGCCGGGCCACAGCGCTGGGTGCCACCGCCCCTGGCCCTGGCCGACCTGCCGGCCCTGGACGCGGTCGTGATCTCCCACGATCACTACGACCACCTCGACCGCGGGACCGTGGAGAAGCTTGGCGCGCTCCCCGTCCCCTTCGTCGTCCCCCTCGGCGTCGGTGACCACCTGCGCGGCTGGGGGATCCCGGCGGCCCGGATCGTCGAGCTCGACTGGTGGGAGAGCAGCCGGTTCCGAGATCTGGAGCTGACCCTGACGCCGGCACGCCACGCGTCGGGTCGCACCGCCCTCATCGGGGCCAACACGACCTTGTGGGGCGGCTTCGCCCTGCGCGGCCCCCGGCATCGGGTCTACTTCTCGGGCGACACCGGGCTCTTCCCCGGGATGGCCCAGATCGGGGAGCGCCTCGGTCCCTTCGACGTCACCCTCATCGAGAGCGGCGCGTACAGCCGCTTCTGGCCCGACTGGCACATCGGGCCGGAGCAGGCGGTCCGGGCGCACCAGCTCGTCCGGGGCCAGCTCCTCATCCCGGCGCACTGGGGTACCTTCGCACTCGCTCAACACGGCTGGACCGAGCCTGCCGAGCGGCTGATCGCGGCCGCCGCGGAGGCCGGCGTCCAGATCGCGATCCCCCGACACGGAGAGAGCGTCACGGGCAGCCTCGCCCCGCCCCTGGTCCGCTGGTGGCCAGGGCTGCCGTGGAACACCGCCGCCGATGACCCCATCGTCTCGTCCCGCAACGAGGGAGCCGCGGGCGACCTCTCCCCGACACCCTGAGGGGCCGTTCTGCTGCTGAGTCGATCGTGCTATCTTCGCCGCGTGCGGTGAAGGATCCACCCGTGCCGTGCGTCCTTCGTGGTGTCACGAACCGCAGGAGGTGATCGACCATGCCCCGCGCCCTCGCCACCGCGCCCCTCCTCACCGCGATCACGCTCGGGCTGCTCGCGCTGCCCGCACCGACTCAGGCGGGCAGCTCCGACTGCGGCTTCATCCAGGACGCGGACCAGCGCGCGCTCTGCCGGGCCAAGACCTCCGGCTCGACCGCGGACTGCGGCTTCATCGGCGACTCCGACCTACGCTCCTACTGCCGCGCGGTGGTCGGCAAGAGCTCGGCGGACTGCGGCTTCATCCGGGACGCCGACCTGCGGAGCACCTGCCGGGCCGAGGCCGGCGGCGGCTCGTCGGAGTGCGGCTTCGTCAGCGACCCGGACCAGCGCTCCCTCTGTCGCGCCCGGGCCTCCGGCTCGACCAGCGACTGCGGCTTCATCGGCAACTCGGACCTGCGCTCCTATTGCCGCGCGGTGGTCGGCAAGAGCTCAGCGGACTGCGGCTTCATCAGTGATGCGGATCTCCGCTCCCGCTGCCGCGCCGAGACGGGGGGCTGAGGACCGCCCGGGCGGGCAGAGGCCAGCGGTGCGGTGTCCGAGGTGCCCCGCCCCCTGGCGGCGAGGCCACGCGGCGAGGCTCAGGGGGCCGGCGCCCCGGCGGGACCTGGCGAGGCCGCGCACGCGGTCACCGGATCGAGGGGCAGGGGCAGGGCCGCGGGGCCAGCCGCGCCCGGATCGGTCCGGGGGTCGAGCAGCCCCGGCAGGCGGTGCGGATCGAGGGTCAGCCGCTGCTGCTGGCTGCCGAGCCGGGGCGGCAGACCCGCCAGGAGCTCCCAGGTCCAGACGCCCTCCTCGGCCCCGGGCACCTGGTCGATCTCCTCGGACGCGCTGCTGGCGCTCTCGTAGCGGACGAGCCGCTTCGCCAGGACTCCCAGGCGATCCGGGGCGCAGAAGGTGACCAGCAGCCGCTCCTGGACGGTCTCCCGGGTCTCGACGAAGCACGGGCCATGGGCGCAGGCCTGCCCCGCCGGCCGCCGCTGCACCCCCCGCCCCCAGGTCAGGGAGAGCTGGGCCTCCTGGCGCCCGTCACCGTCCAGGTCGCCCGTGGTCAGCTCGGCCGCCTCGTAGCGCCCGTCGGTCCACCCGGGGCCCGCGGTTGCGGCGGCGGGCGGCTGCAGGCGGAGCTCCAGGCGCCCGTCGGGAGACTGGCGCACCAGGCGGAGCGCGGCGATCTCGTCGAACTCGTCCCGCCCCGCCACGATCAGGCCCCAGCAGACTCCGTCCTCCCCCCGGGAGGTCCCCAGCAATGCGGTCGCATCGGCCGCAAGGTCGGCGAAGGCGCCAGTCGGCGCGGCGCACGGGACCGCGGCGAACACGGGGGCGGGAGCGGGAGCGGAGGCAGGCGCAGGAGCCGGCGGCATGGCCGTGGGAGGAGACGTGAGAGCGGGTACGCCCGACCCCGGTGTGGGCGCGACCGCGGCCGCCGGCCCGGCAGGGCCGGTCGAGGAGGGCGGGGCCTCCGCTCCACAGCAGCCGACGAGCACGAGCAGCGGCACGAGAGCGAGCCCGGCCAACGGTAGGCCCCGGCAGGGACCGGGGACGATACGGCGCCCGGCGCGGGTCACTTCTTGCCGTGCTTGGCCGCCCCCGCGATGATCTCGTCGGCCATGCCCACCGGGTTGTACTCGTAGTGCCACGGCTCGTTGGCGTAGGGATAGAAGTCGAACTTGGCCGCGTTCACCAGCAGCCACTTGGTGACGTCGGAGCCGTAGTACTTCATGAAGTTGTTCATGTCTTTGGTGCTGGCATCGGTGACCTGGTAGGCCTTGCCAGTGGAGGTCTGGGTCGCGTCCACGCTGAGCGAGAAATCGATGGCCAGGCCGTAGCTGTGGGAAGAGTTCGAGGCCACGGCCTTCGGGTTGCTGGTCTTCTTGTTCTTCGACGGGGCACGGTAGGCGCTGATGACCTTCAGGGGCGCGCCCTCCTTGGCCGCCGCGGCGGCCATCTCCTTGAGCTTGGCCAGCCCCTTGGTGTTGAACTTGCCGGACTTGCCCTTCTTCATCAGGTCCGCGGGGATCGGGGACAGGGTCGTGAGGATGTACGACCGGATGTCGTAGGCCTTCTTGCCCCCCTTCTTGGAGGTGATCTCCTTGTTGATCCGGCGCTCCTTGGTGCCGTACTTCTCACCCAGGAACTTGTAGAGGGCGTTGCGGAACTTCACGAAGGCCGCTGAGCTCACTCCCTTCTTCTCGGCGCCGGGGAAGCAGAGCTTGCCGGCCTTGGCCAGCTTGACGCAGTCGTCGTAGAGCTTGGCGACGTCCGCGGGCAGCAACGAGGTCGCATCGCCGGTGGTGGCGACGTACTTCTTGGCCTCCTCCGGGGTGGTGGACTTCTCGACCGGGACGGCCTCGGGCAGCTTCTGCTCGATGGCCTCGGGGGTCAGCCCCTCGGGCGGCTCCTTCTGCACGGGCTCGGCCTGCTCGGCATCCTTCTGGGGCTCCGGCGCGGCCGCGGTCTGGGCATCCTGGGCCTGCTTCTCGGCCAGCATCTGACCGAAGGTCTGCTCCAGGGTCGCCAGATCGAGGGTGCCACCCGCGACGCCGCCCGAGGGCTGCGCGACCAGCCCGCCGGGGCCGTCGGGCAGGGGCCCGAGCTTCAGCGGCGACGCCGCGGCCGCGGGAGAGGCCGCGGCGGAGTCGGCCTGCGCAGAGTCGGGGGTGGCGGCGGGCGCGACCTCGCCGCCCGCCGCGGGGGCCGACGCCCCGGAGGCGTCCGGATCGAGCCCGAGCGCGGCCTCGGTCTTCGGGCCGATCTTGCCGTCCACCGTCAGCTTGCCGGTCTGCTGGCGCACGGCTACCTGCTGCACCGTGGGCTCGTCGAAGCTGCCGCTGGACGCCGCGCCGAGCTGCTGCTGGAGCGCGACCACCTGAGCCTGACCCGGGTAGCGCTTGCGGTTGTACGCGATGGCCTTCTGCACCTTGGCGGGCTCGAGCAGCCCACCCGGGTCGCGTGCCGCGGCCCCGCCGAGGTCCGCGGCGCCACCGCCACCCGCCGATCCCGTCTGTTGCTGGCTCTGCTTCTCGGCCGGCGTGCGTGCAACGACTTTCATACCACCCTCCAGGCCCTGGCTCAGTACCAAAGAACCAATAAAGTGGTGCTGCCCCCCTCGTGCACCCTCCCCGACAGGATAGCGAGTCGATCAGCCGCTGACCAGCTTGCCCATCTCCTCGTATTCGAGATCTGCAGCCCGGGCGAGGTCTTCCATCTCCACCGGACGTCGCTCCTCCGCGACGAGGAACGCGGCGCGCAGCACCGCGTTGCGGATGTTGCCGCCCGCCATCTCGTACCGCTCGGCCAGCCAGGCGAGATCGAGATCCGCGGCGACGGGCAGCTCCGGCGGGAGCAGCACCTGCCAGAGCTGGGTGCGCGCCTGCACGTCCGGGAACGGGAAGGTGATGCGGAAGCTCAGCCGGCGCTTGAAGGCCTCGTCGATGCTGCGGGGGAAGTTCGTGGTCAGCAGGCTGATCCCCTCGTACTCCTCGATGCGCTGCAGCAGGTAGTTGACCTCCATGTTGGCGTAGCGGTCGACCGCGCTCTTGACGTCGGTGCGGGTGCCGAACAGGGCGTCGGCCTCGTCGAAGAGGATGATGCTCTGGCTGCGAGCGGCCTCGTCGAAGACCCGCCCGAGGTTCTTCTCGGTCTCGCCGATGTACTTGGAGACGACCCGGGAGAGATCGATGCGGAACAGCTCCCGTCCCAGCTCCCGGGCGATGATCCGCGCACAGAGGGTCTTGCCGGTGCCCGGCGGACCGGCGAACAGGGCGCTGACCCCGCGGCGGCCGCCGAGCTTGCGGGCGAAGCCCCACTCTCCCAGCACCAGCTCCCGGTAGCGGATGGTGCGCACCAGCTCCAGCAGCCGGTCCGCCAGCTCGTCGGGCACCACCAGGTCGTCCCAGGTCAGGGGGGTGGCGATGCGCTCGGCGAGGTCGCCGAGGTCGTGCTGCAGGAGCCGCCAGAGGGTCCGGGAGAGCAGCTCCATGCCGACGGGCGACTGCGCCCGGTCGGCCGCCGGGCCAGGTCGCCGGACGATGGCCGCGGCCTGGTGGATCACCCCGGCGCCCACCGCGAAGCGGGCGGCCAGCTCCTCCAGGTCGGTCTCCGGAGCCAGGGGCACCTCGTGCAAGGCCTGGCGCCACAAGAGCACGCGCTCCTGCTGGTCGGGACCGGCGACGGAGACCGCCTGCAGCCATGGCGGGAGGGGATGCGCCCGGGGCGGGACGCGACCGGTGGCGACCACCGGCAGGGGGTGGGTCGCGAGCAGGGCCAGCAGCAGCTCCTCGCCCTCCCGGTCGAGCGCGTCCAGGTGGTCGAGCAGGAGGATCGCTCCCTGCAGCCGGCACTCCCGCAGCACGAGCTGGAGCCGGGGCCCCCAGGCCGGCAGCTCCGGCAGCGCCTGGGCGAGGTCGTGAGGCAGCAGCGGGCGTCCGAGCAGCGCGGCCGCGTGCGCCGTGGCGTGGCGCTTGCCGATGCCCTCCGGGCCCTGCAGGAGCAAGAGGGCCGGGCCCGGTCGCTCGAGCGCGGTGCGCAAGAGCGCGGGCAGGCCGGTGAGGCCCTGGAGCGGTCGGGTCAGATCGACCGGCTCGCCCAGCGCGGGGAGCAATCGGGGGTCGGGCTCGGCCTCTCCCCGCAGCCAGTCGAGGACCCGGTCCGCGAGCTTGAAGCGGCGGTACGCGAGGCTCGCCTCGAGGCCTTGCTCCACCGGGCTGAGCAGGAGCAGCTCGAGCCGCCGCAAGGCTCCCCGGGGAGCGAGCGCGGCGCGCAGCCGCTCCCGCGCCCCGTCCTCGGCGGCCAGCCGGAGCGCCAGCCCCAGGCGGGGACGGGCCGGAGGGGGCTCCTCCTGGAGGCACGCGACCGCGCCGCCGACGCCATCGTCCAGCTCCAGGGAGAGGCCGAGGAGCACGGGCAGCAGCTCGACCCGGTCGAGGTCGCAGCGGCGGGCCAGCTCCTCGAGGGGGTGGCCGTCGGGGGATGCCGGCCAGGCCTGCGCGCCGACCTCGACGAGCAGCGCGTCGAGCTCGGCGAGCCCGGGATCCGCCGGTGGCGAGGCCTCGTGGGCCGCCAGCAGCGCGACCGCCTCCGCCTCGCCGCCCCCCAGGCCGGCCCGCCAGGCCGCGCCCTGCTGGCGAGCCAGGCCCTGGCTCCGGGCGAGCCGGATCAGCCGGAGCCGGACCCAGCGCAGCAGGGCCTCGGTGCGGCAGACATGGGCGGGATCGAACAGGCCGGACATGAGCAGCTCCCGGGCGGTGGCGACCGGCGCAAGGTAGCAGGTCCGTCACGCCGGGGGCAACCGCGGCACGAGGGGTCAGGGGCGACGGACGAGGTGCAGATTGGCGCACAGGGCGTTGACCAGGGTGAACGGCTGCGCCGGATCGATGCCCGTCTCCGCCAGCGGGTAGACGAGGCTGAGCATCTCGGGCATCCGCTTGCACTCGTCCTTCTTCGTCCGCACCACGGTCAAGGCGCCAGCGCGGAGCCGGAACGCGAAGCTCTGCCGATCGGTGCAGCCCGTGGAGACGACCTGCAAGGTGAGCTCGCCACGGTCGAAATCCAGCGAGATCCCGAGGAGATCCTCGACAGGGGCGTTCGCGGTGGTGGTTGGCAGGGCCGGCGCCCCGGTGGCCTCGGCAGCCCCGGCCGGCGGCTGCGCAGCCGGGGCCGGCGGGGCGGGCGATCCCGCGGCCGTGGCGGGGAGGGCCGGCAGCAGCAGCGAGGCGAACAGGAGCAGGGCAGCAGGGAACTTCATGGTGTCTCCTCCTCGGCCCCCGGGCGGCATGCCGGAAGGCCGATCACTCCCGACGAGTCCCGGGCCGGCAGCATACACCGGAATCCCGCCGGCGAGCAGCCCGGCCATCTGGCCCGGTGGCCGACATCCTCGCGCCCCCGGGGAAAGGCCGACGCGAGTCCTCCGGTCACGGCCGCGCGAGCGCTTGACCCCTGGCGGTAAAGGCACTACTGGTCTGGGGTCGGCCCCTCTTCGACGGACCACGGCCGACGGCGGGAGCAGGATGAGCCTGATCACGGGACTGCTGTTCGTTGCCGGGCTGGTGCTGCTCATCGGGGGGGCGGAGGCCCTGGTGCGTGGCGCCTCGGGCCTGGCGGCCCGGCTGGGCATCTCCCCGCTGATCATCGGGCTGACGGTGGTCGCGTTCGGGACGTCCTCCCCGGAGCTGGCGGTCAGCATCCTCGCAGCCCTGCGCGGGCAAGCAGACCTGACCATCGGCAACGTGGTCGGCAGCAACCTCTTCAACCTCCTGCTCATCCTCGGGCTCACGGCGGCCATCCTCCCCCTCGCGGTGGACCGCCAGCTCCTGCGCCTGGACGTGCCGGTCATGATCCTGTCGTTCCTGCTGCTGCCCCTGCTCGCGCTGGACGGGGAGATCGGACGCGGGGAGGGGCTGCTGCTGGTCGCGGGCCTGCTGATCTACACCGGCGCGCTGATCCTGCTCGCCCGCAAGAAATCAACGGCTGCAGCCTCGCCGGGCCAGGCCCCCGCATCGCCGGGCGGCAACCTGCTGGTGCAGCTCGTGCTCGTCGCGGGCGGACTGGCCGCGCTCGTCCTCGGCTCCGACTGGCTGGTGGACGGCGCGGTGGAGCTGGCCCGCTTCCTGGGCCTCTCCGAGCTGGTGATCGGCCTGACGGTGATCGCCGCGGGCACGTCCCTGCCCGAGGTCGCCTCCTCGGTGGTCGCGGCCCTGCGCGGCGAGCGCGACATCGCGGTGGGCAACGTCGTCGGCAGTTGCACCTTCAACATCCTGTCGGTGCTCGGGATATCCGCGGCGGTGACGCCGGGCAGCCTGCCGGTGGCCGCAGACGCCCTGGCCCTCGACATCCCGGCGATGATCGGCGTCGGGGTGCTCTGCCTGCCGATCTTCTACTCCGGGTACCTGGTCTCCCGGGCCGAGGGTTTCCTCCTGCTCGGCGCCTACGTCGTCTACACCCTGTACCTCGTCCTCGACGCGCAGGACAGCTCCTGGCTGAGCTCCCTGCAGACCGGCCTGCTCTGGGGGGGGATCCCCCTGACCGTGCTCGTGGTGGGCGGCTCGACCTGGCGCGCCTGGCGCCGGCAGCGCCAGGGGAGCATCTAGTCCCCCGACCCCGGGATGTTTTTGCGGCAGCCTGCAGCACGGACACCCTGTCGGGCGCCCGGACGCCTGCGCATCACCAGGTGCAGGCGCCGAGCTGCCCGGAAGGCAGGCCGACCAGCCCGCCGATGTCCTGGCAGGGGCCGCCCGGGCAGAGGACCGGACCAGCAGGAGCGCAGGTGCGCGTGCAGCGACCCGCGTGGCAGATCAAGCCCGGAAGACAAGCCCCGCCCGCCAGGCAGTCCTCACCCTCCTGCTGGAGGCCCGTGTCCCCAGAGCAGATGGCGGCCATGCCCGCGATGCCCGGACCACCCAGCACGAGGCAGGTCTGGTCCAGCCCGCAGCCGGTCTGAGCCAGCGGGTCACAAGCAACCCCGGCCTCCGGACCGAGGCATCGGCCCTCGTGCCAGGCGGGCGCGCTCCGCAGCAAGCAGCTCGCCCCCGGCGGACAATCCTCCCCCGCGAAGCACCCCGGCAGGCAGACGCCCTGCTCAGAGCCCTCGGTCAAGGCCAGGCAGGCCGAGAGCCCACCGCCCGGGTCGCACGCCGAGCCGGGCCGACAGGGCGAGGACGGCAGGCAGACGCCCGACGCGGGCGCGTGGGGGCGTGCGAGGCAGACCTCACCGACCGGACAGCCGCCCCCGTCCGCCGGATCGCAGGCGACACGGCAGAGACCCGCCGCGTCCAGCCCGGGCAAGAGCAGGCAGGCCTGGCCCGCGCCGCAAGCAGCGTCCGCTCCACAACCCTGGGCGCACACGCCCTGTCCCTGCAGCAAGGGATCGAGAAAGAGCTGGCCGAGCCGGGTCGGGACGCAGGCCGACCCGGCCGGGCAACCGGAGGCCACTCCCGCGGTCGGGTCGCACGCCGGCCCGCAGCCCACGGCGCCCAGCAGGGGGCAGTCCCCGGGACAACGCGCGCAGCCCTCCTCCTCCTGGCAGAGGCCGTCCCCGCACCGATCCGGACAGGGGCCGCAGTCCCCAGGGCAGGTGTCGCAGCCCTCCGCGGGCGTACACGCTCCGTCGCCGCAGCTCTCCACGCACTCCCCGCAATCTGCCGGGCAGGAGATGCAGTGCTCGACCGGGCTGCAGGTGCCGTCGCCGCAGCGCGCCACGCACTCCCCGCAGTCGTCGGGGCAGGACAGGCAGTCCTCTGCGCCACTGCAGACCTCGTCGCCGCAGCGGGGGCAGGGCCCACAGTCCCCGGGGCAACTCTCGCAGGTCTCGTCCGCCTGACAGCCGTCCTGGCCGCACACCGAGCAGGGGCCGCAGTCCTCGGGGCAGGTGTCGCAGTTCTCCCCGGCCACGCACAGCGCGTCCCCGCATTCGGCCGGGCATGCGCCGCAGTCCGCGGGGCAGGTGGCGCAGTTCTCGGCCCCCTGGCACCATCCGTCCCCGCACCCCGGTCCACATAGTCCTATGGTACCAGTAGGCAAGTACAGGCTCTCGCCCAGCTCGTTGCAAACCTGCCCCGCGCAGCCGTCCCCGCCCGGCCGGCAGAGCCGCCGGCAGACGCCGGCCCGGCAGAGCAGCCCGGCGGCGCAGGCATGGGGGGCCTCCTGGCAGTCCCCCCCCTCGCTCAGCGCTCCGGCGGTACGGTCGCAGAGATAGGCCTGGCCGGCCAGGGCCTCGCCCCCCACCGGGCGGCAGGCCGCGCCCGGTGCACAGCCGGTCCCGCCGAGCGGATCGCACGGGGTCTCCTGCCCCACGCAGGTGCCGAGACGATAGGCCGGATCACGCCGCGGCACGCAGTCCAGGCTCGCGCCCCAGCAGGCCAGCGGATCATGGGCCCAGCACCCGGCCAGGCACAGGCCGGGCGTGGCCAGCCCCTCCACCGCCTCGCAGGAGCAGGCCGTCGGCTCCACCTCCCCGGGGTCGCAGGCCTCGGCCGGCAGGCAGACTCCCGAGGAGGCGTCGTCGCCGCGCGCGAAGCAGCGGGCCAGCGGACCGCACTCGGCGCCCTCGGGCAGGGTGCACGCCGGCGCGCACAGGCCGGCGGCCTCGAGCCCGGCCACGGGGACGCAGCTCTCGCCCGCACCGCAGTCCCCGGGCTCCTCACAGCCCAGGCCGCACACGCCCTGTCCGTCGCTGAACGCCTGCAGGAAGAGGCCCAGCCCGTCGCTCGGGACGCAGGCCATGTTGGCCGCGCAGCCGGGATCGGCTGCGACCGGATCACAGGCCTCCCCGCAGGTCCCCATGCCCAGGGGGCTGCAGTCCTCGGGGCAGGCGGCACAGCTCTCCTCGGCGGCACACACCCCGTCACCGCACTCGGCCTCCCCGCAGCCCGGCAGCTCGCTCCCCTGGCAGACACCCGCGCGGCACACGTCGCCCACGGTGCAAGCGTCCCCGTCGTCGCAGGGAGCCGCGCTGGCCACACGCAGACACCCGTCCACGGGATGGCAGGCCTCGCTGGTGCAGGGATCGCCGTCGTCGCAGGAGCGCTCCACCCCGGCGCAACGACCCTGCTGGCATGCGTCCTGGGTGGTACAGGCGTTGCCATCGTCACAGGGCGTGCCGTCCGGCCGCGTGGCGAAGGTGCACGCCCCACTGACGGGATCGCACTGCCCGCCGTCGTGACAGGAGTCCGGCGCCGGGCAGACCACGGGCCGGGCTCCCCGGCACACCCCCTGCCGGCACGCGCTCTCCCCCGTACAGGCGTCCCCGTCGTCGCAAGGTGCGCCGTCGATCACCGGGGGGCCCCCGCAGACGGACGCCCGGCAGGCGTCCGGCCCCGTGCAGGCGTTGCCGTCGTCACAATCCGTCCCGTCCGGCCGGGCCAGGTAGGTGCACCGCCCCGTGGCCGGATCGCAGCCGTGGGCCTCCTGACACTCGGGCGGCGCCGGGCAAGTCACCCGGTCGCTCCCGCGACACACGCCGTCCTGGCACGCGCTGGTCTCGGTGCAGGCGTCCTGGTCATCGCAGGGCTCACCCTCCCGGACCGGCACCAGCACGCACGCTCCCTCCCGGCAGGCCACGGCCTCGCAGGGTCCCGGGGCCGGCGTCTGCCCCGCACACTGCTCGTCCCGGTTGCAGCCGGGGCCGACCTCCGCATCCAGCGCGCCGGCGTCCGCCACGGGGCCCTGGTCCTCCCCGCCCCCGCCATCCAGCGGCGCCGGGCCCTGGTCCTCCTGCTCGCTCCCCCCTCCCCCAGCACAGCCCGCCGGCAGCACCGCGGCCAGGGCCAGCGGGACGATCAACGCCGCCACGATCGCCTCGTTCGTCCAGTGGGTCTTCATGGCGGCCTCCTACTCGCACCTGCAGTCGTTGACGCAGACCAGGCCGATGCAGCGGCGGCGGCACGAACACTCGTTGTCCCGGCACTGCCCATCCCGCGTGCACGCGTCCCCATCACCCTTCCGGTCGCGGCAACGCTTCAGGTCACCGAAGCTGCGGCCCAGCACCTCCAGCGAGCCGCAGTACTGGCGGTCGCCGCAGTCCTCGTCCACTGAACACTCGCACCGGGGACTGCAGCCGCAAGCGGCCGGATCGAGCCCCGCCAGGTTCAGCGGGCTGCAGCCGGTCAGGTCGAAGCGGCAGTCGAGCTGGCAGCGGCCCGAGCGGCAGTGGTCGTTGGCCATGCAGGACTGGCCGTAGCTGCGCGCGCCGGCCTGGTAGCACACCGCCGGGGCCAGGTAGCCCGCACAGCGGCTCGTGGTGCACTCCTCGGGCCGCAGCGGGTTGCAGGCCTCGCCGACCTGCCGCAGGGCCACGCAGTCCCCCGCGGTGCCGTCCAGCAGGCTGAAGCTGCAGCGCTGCCCCGGGCAGTGGGCCCGGGAGACGCAGCGGCAGACGCCCAGCAGGCAGACGTTGCTGGCGCAGTGCTCGGGCGTGAGGCAGGACGAGCCCACCACGGCGGCTCCCGGCGTGTAGCAGCTCCCCTGCGCCACCGGGATGCCGCTGGGCAGGCGGGCGCAGACCGGCACCGTACAGCGGCCGCCCAGACACTGGTCGTTGCCGCAGCACGCCTTGCCGTCCGCCTGCTTGCGCTTGCCCGACCAGAAAAGGAAATCCGGAGGGAGCTCACCGCCAGGACGAGCACGGTCAGGACCGATCATCCAGTCATGGGGCCCACCGGAGGCCGGAGCGCAGCGGCGCGGACGAATGGGCTGGCCGACCCTGGGGTGCCCTCGTTACAGTGGGTGAGGTCCATGGACCCGGGGGCCCACGGGAGGGAACGGGATGCGCTGTACGATCGGTCTGCTGTCCGTCGCCACACTCGTCGCGGGCCTCGGGCTCGGCGGCTGCGCCGAATCCCGGTCCTCGTCCGGCACGGGTGGGGAGGGCGAGGGCGAGGGCGAGGGCGCCGAAGGGGAAGGCGCCGAAGGGGAAGGCGCCGAAGGGGAAGGCGCCGAAGGGGAAGGCGCCGAAGGGGAAGGCGCCGAAGGGGAAGGCGCCG
>JAVEVO010000076.1:16227-32277 GCA_034005005.1 Myxococcota bacterium | reverse complement strand
CCCGGGCGCGCCGGAGCTCTCCGACGACGGGGCCGACACCGACTGCGACGGTCGGTCCGACGAGGGGGGCGCCGCGGAAGGTGAGGGCGCGGGCGAGGGGCGCGAGGGCGAGGGCGCGGGGAGCGAGGGCGAGGGCGAGGGGCGCGAGGGCGAGGGCGAGGGTGAGGGGAGCGAGGGCGAGGGCGAGGGGAGCGAGGGCGAGGGCGAGGGGAGCGAGGGCGAGGGCGAGGGCGAGGGGAGCGAGGGCGAGGGCGAGGGGAGCGAGGGCGAGGGCGAGGGGAGCGAGGGCGAGGGCGAGGGGAGCGAGGGCGAGGGCGAGGGCAGCGAGGGTGAGGGCGAGGACGAGGGTAGCGGTGGGGGAGGCGGGGGCGGCGGCTCCCGCCGGAACACCGGCGGCTGCGCGCTTGCGGGCGCCACCGCCGACACACCGACCCCGGCCCGCCTGCTGCTCGGGTTGCTGTCGCGCCAGGGGCGGTAGCTCCGTCCGCGCGGTGTCCGTGGCGGATGAGTCCGCTGCCCGAAACACCTTGCGCATTCGTTTTCCAGAACAGCGATCTCGACCATTTGCCGCCCGGGGAAGTTCCTGGTGGGGCCTCCGCGCCGGTCGCTCTGCTCCCCTGCCCGTCAGGGCCAGGATCTGAAGGGGGAGGAGGCTGGTGCCGGCGCGGCGGCTGGCACCCACCCGGCAGCAGGCAACCAGTCGAAATCCTTGTGACGGTGTACAAGTATCCGGCAGTATCCGACTCCGGTGGAGGTTCGTGATGATCGTGTTCTCCCGTCGGTCCTGTCTTCGTGACGAGCCTGAACAGTGTGGCCTTCGCCCCCACGGGTGAGGGCTGGGCCACGGGTGGCACCGAGGACGACAATCATCCCTGCATCCTCGCGTTCCGGGATGGCGCCTGACACGACGAGACCCCGTCCGGCGCCGAGGCTCACCTCCACTCGGCGTCGGCGAATGCCGCCGACGACTTCTGGCTGGCGGGCGGTGGCGGCATGGTCTGGTGGTACAACGGTGAGCGTTGGACCGACTTCGCGATCCCCGGCGGGTGCCTGCACAGGCTGACCTTCGTTCGTGACGACCTGGCCTGGACGGGCCCGGCGCATGCAGGGGAGGGCGCCGGGATGCGCCGCCGGAGCGGCGGTCACCGCCAGACCGGCTGGGAGAGCCTCGGCGGCATCGCGGACCACCAGGGCATCCTGGACATCCAGTTCTCCGAGGAGACGGATGGCTGGGCCGCGGGACGATCGACGCCAGGGTCAGGTTGGTGCCAGAAAATGGGCTCCCGGGGAGTCCTGTCTCCCAGGCGCACCATTCGGATCCGCCTCTTTGCTGCTTGACCTGGTCGGCTATATCAAGATATTTGAATATGCACGTTGCCGAGGCAACGCGGGAGCTCCAGGGAGCAGCGAGTGGTCGACCCGGGACGAGCAAAGCCGCGCCGATCCGCCCCCGCGCTCTCGACGGAGGTGGCCTCTACCGTGCTCCAGGGGTTGCTGCAGCCCGCCCGGGCCGCGGACCTCGTCGCGGGGCTCAAGGGGCTGGCGCACCCCAACCGGCTGCGTCTCGTTGCCTACTTGCTGCTGCACGGGGAGCAGAAGGTGGGCGATCTCGTCCGGGAGCTCCAGCTCCCCCAGGCTGCCGCCTCCCAGGCCCTGGCGACGCTCCGTCGCGCGGGGCAGGTGCAGGTGCGCAAGCAGGGTGGGTTCCGGTATTATTCGGCGGTGCACGCCGATCTCCAGCTCTTGCTGACCTGCCTGGCGCGCTGCTGCGAGCACCGCCAGCAGGAGCCTTCACCGACGCCGCGGCGGCGGCGCCAGCGGGGTTGAGGTGAACCCATGGCGATGACCCGCAGGGAATTCATCAAGATCGGCGTGGCCGGCGGCGCTGCGGTCGGCCTCGGCTCGGGACTCGTGACCCGCTGGTGGGGGCTCGACCGGGACGAGGTCCCCGATCCGGCCACCGATGGCGACCGGGTGGTGCCCACCTTCTGCGAGATCTGCTTCTGGAAGTGCGGGGTGCTGGCGCACGTCAAGGACGGCGTCGTCACGAAGCTGGAGGGCAACCCCGCCCACCCGCTCTCCCAGGGGCGCCTCTGCCCCCGGGGCACGGGCGGCACGGGCCTGCTGTACGACCCCGACCGGCTCAAGAAGCCCCTGCTGCGCAAGGACGCGCGCGGTGGCCAGCGCTTCGAGGAGGTGAGCTGGGACGCGGCCCTCGATTTCACCGCCGAGAAGCTGAGCGCTCTGCGCACCAAGTACGGCCCCGAGGCGCTGGCCCTGTACACTCACGGGTACGGCGGCTCCTGGTTCAAGCACCTGGTCCATGCATACGGCTCCGCGGCCATCGCGGCCCCCTCCTATGCCCAGTGTCGGGGCCCCCGGGAGGCCGGGTTCCTGCTGACCTTCGGGTCCGGCGTGGGCTCCCCCGAGGTCACGGACATCGAGAACACGCGGGTGCTGACGCTGCTCGGCTCCCACCTCGGCGAGAACATGCACAACACGCAGGTGCAGGACCTCGCCCGGATGCTCCAGCGGGGCGGCGAGCTCGTCGTCGTCGACCCCCGCCACTCCATCGCCGCGGGCAAGGCCCGCTACTGGCTGCCCATCAAGCCGGGCACCGATCTGGCCTTGCTGCTGGCCTGGATGCACGTCATCGTCACGGAGAAGCTCTACGACCGGGAGTACCTCGAGCAGTATGCCCTGGGCTTCGACAAGCTGGCCGAGCACCTGCGGGACAAGACTCCCGAGTGGGCCTACACCGAGACGACGATCCGGCCCGAGCTGATCCGCGAGAGCGCCCGCTTCATCGCCGGCGCCCGGCCGCGGTCCTTGATCCATCCGGGGCGCCACGTCACCTGGTACGGCGACGACGCCCAGCGCAGCCGGGCGATCGCCATGCTCAACGCCCTGCTCGGCACCTGGGGGCGCAAGGGCGGGTTCTTCCTGCCGGTCTCCCTCTCCTTGCCGGAGTTTCCCTACACCGCCTTCGGCGCAACTCCCAAGCCCCCCCCCGACGCCCCCCGGGGGCACGTCTACCCCTTCGCCGGTGACGTCACGGCCTCGGGCCTGTGCGACGCGTCGATCCCGGGCACGGCCGACTACGACATCAAGGGCTGGCTCGTGTACGGCACCAACCTGCTGCAGGCGCTGCCCGAGCCCGAGAAGGTGAAGAAGGCGATCCAGGCCCTGGACTTCATCGCCGTGGTCGACGTCCTGCCCGCGGAGATCACCGGCTGGGCCGACGTCGTGCTGCCCGAGTCGACCTACCTCGAGCGCTGCGACGAGCTGGACACCTCCAGTTGGCGGGTCCCCTATGTCGCGGTGCGGCAGCCCGTGGTCGAGCCGATGTACGACTCCCAGCCGGGCTGGTGGATCGCCCGGGAGCTCGCCCACCGGCTGGGGCTGGCCGACTACTTCCCCTGGAAGGACAGCGTGGAGTACGCCATGAGCCGGGTCCACGGCGCGGGGCTGTCGTGCGACACCCTGAAGGCCACCGGCGTCATCGTCGGCAAGCGGGAGCCGATCACCATCGAGGAGGGCGTGGTGCCGACCTTCGACACGCCCTCGGGCAAGATCGAGCTGTACAGCCAGCAGCTCGCCGACGCGGGGTTCGACCCGATCCCGGTCTACACGCGCCCCGAGGAGCCGCCGCCCGGGACCTTCCGGCTGCTCTCTGGCCGGGCGCCGGTCCACACCTTCGGCCGCACCACCAACAACCGCTTCCTCTCCGAGGTCTACTCCGAGAACGAGGTCTGGCTCAACGCGACCGCGGCGGCGGCTCTGGGCCTGGAGGACGGCACCCGGGTGGTGCTGGTGAACCAGGACGAGGTGCGCAGCGAGCCCGCGCGGCTCAAGGCGACCCAGCGCATCCGGCCGGACTGCGTCTACGTCGTCCACGGCTACGGTCACGACGCGCCCGGGCTCACCTTCGCCCGGGGCCGCGGGCTCTCCGACAGCCGGCTGATCACCCGGGTGAGGATCGATCCGCTCATGGGCGGCACCGGGATGAACGTGAACTTCGTGCGCATCGAGAGGGCCTGAGCATGCCGCGCTACGCGATGGTGGTCGATACCAAGCTCTGCGTCTCCTGCAAGGCCTGCGTGCTCGCGTGCAAGGCCGAGAACCGGGTGCCCGACGGCTTCTCCCGGGACTGGCTGGTGGAGGAGGTGCGGGGCGTGTTCCCGACCCTGCGGATGCAGAACCGCTCCGAGCGCTGCAACCACTGCGGGCACCCCCCCTGCGTCTCGGCCTGCCCCACGGGGGCGAGCCACGTCGGCGAGGGCGGCACGGTGCTGGTCACCCACGGCAAGTGCACGGGCTGCAAGGCCTGCATCGCGGCCTGCCCGTACGACGCCCGCTTCGTGCACCCCGCGGGCTACATCGACAAGTGCACGTTCTGCCTGCACCGGGTCCAGCGGGGGAAGCAGCCCGCCTGCGTCGCGGTCTGCCCCACCTACTGCCTGCACTTCGGGGACCTGGACGACCCGGGGAGCGAGGTGGCGGTGCTGCTCCGGTCCAGGAAGTTCAAGGTGTTGCACCCGGAGACCGGCTGCGACCCGCACCTGTATTTCCTCGAGTAGGGTCGGGAGGGCCAGATGCATCACGAAGGCTTGGAGCTGGTCTCGACGCGCAGCAACCCGCTCATCGATCCACGCCTGGCGATCTGGAACTGGGAGATCCCCGTCTACCTGTTCCTCGGGGGGCTGGTGGCCGGGCTGCTGGTGCTCGGTGCCCTGCTGGAGCTGCGGCGTGGGGACCGGCCGCGCAGCCCCTCCCTCGGCTGGGCGCCCTTCGCCGGGCTGCTGCTGCTCTCCCTGGGCATGCTGGCGCTCGCCCTCGACCTGGAGCACAAGTTCCACATCTACCGCTTCTTCCTCGCCTTCAAGCCGGCCTCGCCCATGTCCTGGGGTTCCTGGATCCTGATCCTCGTCTATCCCCTGGGCCTCGGGCTGGGCTTGCTCACCCTCACCGACGGGCAGCGGGCCTGGCTGCGGAGCCAGCCCTGGGCGGCCCGCACGCGGCTCGCCCCGTTCGTCGATCGGGCCGCGCGGGTGGCCGAGCGGGCGCGGGGGGCGATCCTCCTCGGCGTCATCGCCATTGGCGTCGGGCTCGGCATCTACACCGGGCTGCTCCTCGGCACGTTGGTCGCGCGGCCGCAGTGGAGCACCATGGTCCTGCCGCCCCTGTTCCTCGCCTCGGGGATCTCCACGGGCGCCGCGTTCTTGCTCTTGCTGCGCCTCTCGCCCGCGGAGCACGAGCAGGTCGCCCGCTGGGACGTGTACGCCATCGTCGCGGAGCTCGTGCTGATCTTCCTGCTGCTGGTGGGCTACGCCACCGGCGGCGCGGTCGGGCAGCACCAGCTCTATCACCTCGCCGGCGGTCCCTGGACCTCCGCGTTCTGGTCCCTGGTGGTGGTGGCCGGGTTGCTCGTGCCCCTGGGCATGGAGCTGGCGGGCTTGCGGCGGGGGGCGCACCTGCCGCTCGTCGTCTCGGTGCTGGTGCTCGTCGGCGGCCTCGCCCTGCGCATCATCCTGTTGAGCGCGGGCCAGGCGTCGTCGTATGCAGAATTCGTCTGAGCGGAGCGCGGAGGAGGGCTCGTGATGCAGCAAGAGCAACCATTCTGGAACCCCTACCTCGCTGGCTTCGTCCTCGGCCTGGTGCTGCTCGGCAGCTTCCTGGTCGTCGGCAACGGCCTCGGGGCCTCCGGTGCGACCACGCGCCTGGCCGTGGGCACCGCGTGGCTCGTCGCCCCGCAGGCGGTGGAGGCCAACGGCTACTTCGGCACCCTCGTCGGGCCGGGCAAGAACGTCCTCGATGACTGGCTAATCTTCGAGGTGCTCGGCGTCGTCCTCGGCGGCATCGTCGCCTCCTGGTCGGCCGGGCGGATGCAACTGGCCGTCCGGCGGGGGCCGAACCTGAAATCGGCCGCGGTCCGCCTGACCCTCGCCCTGCTCGGCGGCGTCCTCATGGGGGTCGCGGCTCGCTTCGCCCGCGGCTGCACCTCGGGGCAGGCCCTCACGGGGGGAGCGCTGCTGTCGGCCGGCTCCTGGGCCTTCATGATGATGGTCTTCTTGGGCGGGTACCTGGCGGCGCCCTTCGTGCGGAGGGAATGGCGATGATCTTCCCCCTGTCCGCGGGTGACCTCTTCGGGTACGAGGCCAGCCTGGTCCTCGGCACCCTCATCGGCTTCGGGTTCGGCTTCGCCCTCGAGCGGGGCGGCTTCGGCCGCGCTCCCGTGCTGGCCGCCCAGTTCTACCTCTCCGACACCCGGGTCCTGAAGGTGATGTTCTCCGCGATCGTCACCGCCGGGCTCGGCCTCGCCCTGCTGGCCGGCCTGGGGCTGCTCGACCTGGCGGCCCTGACG
This sequence comes from Myxococcota bacterium, assembly GCA_034005005.1. Lineage (GTDB taxonomy): Bacteria > Myxococcota_A > JAVEVO01 > JAVEVO01 > JAVEVO01 > JAVEVO01. The sequence continues at coordinate 25,913 of JAVEVO010000076.1, read as the reverse complement.
ATCCCCGAGACCTTCCTCTGGCCCCAGCTCGCGGGGGGGTTCCTGCTCGGCGTCGGCTTCATCGTCTCCGGCTACTGCCCGGGCACCGCGGTCGTCGGCGCGGCCTCGGGCAACGTGGACGGGCTGTTCGCCATCCTCGGCGTCGCCCTCGGGGCGCTGGTCTTCGGCTTCGCCTGGCCCCTGGTGCAGCCCTTCTACGCGAGCGGGGCGCTGGGCGTCGTGCTGCTCCCCGACGTGCTCGGCGTGCCCCACGGATTGCTTGCGGCCGGCGTCTTCGTCATGGCCGTGGGCGCCTTTTTGGCCGCGGAGAAGGGGGAGCGCTTCTTCGCCACCCGCCGCGGCGAGTCGCCGCCTCCGGGCGATCCCCGGGTGCGCAACCGGCTCTTCGCCCTGCTCGGCGGCGGCGCGGTCCTCGTCCTGGCGACCCTCTTGCTCCCCGTGACCCCCGAGGCCCCCGCCCCGCCGCGGCGGGCGACCCCCATCGACGCGGTCGCCCTGGCCCAGTTGCTCGTGGAGCGTCCCCGGGAGGTCACCGTGCTCGACCTCCGGGACCCGGCCGCGTGCCGGCGGGAACGCATCCCCGGGGCGATCTGCCTGCCCGAGCAGGACCTGCAGGGGCGCTTCCTCCTCGACCTGCCCCCCGGACAGCCCCTGGTGGTCTACGGCGAGACCGACGCCCCGGCCTTGCCGGTGCCGGCCAGCCGGCGCCAGGGGCCCTTGCTGGTCCTGCAGGGGGGCTACCGACTCTTCCAGGCCCGGATCCTGCAGGCGCCCACACCTCCCGTCGGGGGCGGGCCCGCGGAGATCGCCGAGTACGGGCTGCGCGCCGCCCTCCACCAGCGTTTCACCGGGGCCGACCCTGTCCCCCCCCCGCCGGCCATCACCCCCGGCACGCGTCCGGTCGTCCGTCCGGTCAAGAAGGGGGGCGGCTGCTGAGCCGTCGGATCGCCTCCGATCCCTGGTGAGTCCCCCGCGAGCGTGACACGTGTGGGTTGCCGCAGCGGGGTGCGTTCTGCTACGGTCGACCTTTCGTGCGCCGGCCTGGCCGGTGTGCTCGCCGCTCACCCCGAGCGCTCGGCCAGTCTCCCTGGCCGCGCCTCCCGGCCCGTGGTCACCCGTGCGCGTCGACCACGTACGAGGAGCACCTCATGGATTGGTTGCGCAGCGTCTTCCTCCGCGAGCTCTTCGGCATCGCCCTGTGGGTCTACCTCGCGTCGTTCCTCGCGCTGGTGGCCGGGTTCGCGGGCCGCCGGATCGTCGCGAGCGTCTCCCGCAGGCTCCTCCGGGCCACGGAGCGGACCTCGAACTCCCTGGACGATCTGCTGATCCACGCCCTGTCCCGTCCCCTGGAGTGGACGGTCATGCTCGCCGGAGTGCTGTTGGCGGTCCTGATCCTCCCCTTGCCCAAGGAGCCGGTGGACATCGATCGGTTCGCCTGGTCCGTCGCGGCCGCCACGAGCATCGCCATGGCGGTGTGGTTCGCGCTCCGGCTCGCGGATGGGCTGGCCGCGTTGTGGGAGCAGAAGGCCCAGCTCACCGAGACCAAGCTCGACGACCAGCTCGTGCCCATCGTGCGGCGCTCGGCGCGGGTGTTCCTGATCGTGATCGGCGCGGTGCTGGTCCTGCAGAACCTCGGCTACTCGGTGGGCAGCCTGCTCGCCGGGCTGGGCATCGGCGGCGTCGCCCTGGCCATGGCCTCCAAGGACACGGTCGCCAACCTGTTCGGGTCCCTGGTCATCTTCCTGGACAAGCCGTTTCAGATCGGCGACTGGATCGAGACCGGTACCATCGAGGGGACCGTCGAGGAGGTCGGGTTGAGGACAACCCGGGTACGTACCTTCGCAGACAGCCTGATCACCGTTCCAAATGCCAGCTTCACGACGATTGCGACCAATAACTGGTCCAGGATGCGCAAGCGGCGGATCAAGATGACGGTTGGCGTCACCTACTCGACCACCCCGGACAACCTGGAGCAGCTCGTCGAGGACATCCGGGGCCTCCTGCGTGAAAATCCGCGTATCCGCGACGATTTCTTCCTCGTCAACTTCGACAACTTCGGTCCCTCCAGCCTGGATATCTTCGTCTATTGCTTCACGGTGACGACCGCGTGGGCCGAGTACCTCGATGCGAAGCAGGAGCTGCTGCTGCAGATCATGCGGCTGGTCGAGTCCCGCGGCCTCTCCTTCGCGTTCCCGACCCAGACGATCCACCTGGAGTCGGACGCTGGGTCGACCGTCCACGCCGAGCTGGCGCGCCCCGCCTGACCCCTCCCTGCTCCCTCGCCCGTGCTCCCTCCCTCGCCCGTGCTCCCTCCCTCGCCCGTGCTCCCTCCCTCGCCCCTCCTCCTTCGTTCCTCTCCCCCTCCACCCGCTTCCTTTTCAGGAAAATAGATCGCCTACGAAGTGTCGCCAGTCCTCGAACCTTCGGGGCATGGATTGCTCATGGCAGATAAATATTTGAATTTGATGAAGTTTTGAAAAAATGCATCGCCTTGGGTTGACCCTGCCCGCCCGGCTGGCTATTTAGTGTACGAAGAATTCAAGGGGGTGGAGATGCCCACGGCACCCGAGGCCTGCGACCTCGTGCTGGCGACCTTGCGTCGGATCATCCGGACCATCGATCTGCACTCGAAGGGCCTGGCCAAGAGCTATGGGCTGACCGTGCCCCAGCTCCTGATCCTCCGGCAGCTCGAGACCTCGGGCGGACTGGCCGCGGGCGAGCTGGCGCGGCGGGTCTCCCTGAGCCAGCCGACGGTCTCCGGCATCCTCGACCGGCTCGCGGCCCGGGAGCTCGTCGCCCGGACGCGGTCGGTCGCGGATCGGCGGCAGGTGCTGGTCACGATCACCCCCCGGGCGACGGAGCTGCTGCAGCGAGTGCCACCGCCGCTCCAGGAGAGCTTCTCCCGGCAGTTCGCCGAGCTGGAGTCCTGGGAGCAGACGGGGATCCTCTCGGTGCTGCAGCGGGTGGCCAAGCTCATGTCCGCGGAGGAGGTCGACGCCTCCCCCTTGCTGACCACCGGCCCGGTCGAGGCCTCCGCGGCCGAGATCTGTCGCTTCCACGGGCCCGCACTCGCGGAGGAGCTCCCGCTCCCGCCGGACGAGAGCCTGCGCGGACCCGCCCCGACCCGGCCTGTGGACCCGACCCCTGGCGTCCCCGCAGGCCCGAGCCACGACAGGCCGGCGGTCTCGCCCGTCCCGGGCCTGGGAGGAGAGCCCGGATGAGCTCGTTGACCGCCGACCAGCAGGCCCTGGCCCGGAAGCTGTCCAGCCTGGACGAACCCCAGGGCTGGCGTGACTGGCGCTGGCAGCAGCGCCACACCATCCGTGACCCGCTCGTGTTCGAGCGCCTGCTCGGGATCGAGCTGGCACCCGACGAGCGCGAGCGCATCGGGCAGACGGCCGAGATCTTTCCCCTGGCCGTCACGCCCTACTACCTGTCCCTCATCGACCCGGCGGACTACCTGAACGATCCCGTGTATCGTCAGTGCTTCCCCTCGGCCCTCGAGCTGAACGTCACCTCTCACGAGATGGTCGATCCCCTCGCCGAGGACGAGGACTGTCCGGTCCCGGGGATCACCCTCCGCTACCCGGATCGGGTCTTGTTCCACGTGAGCAACCGGTGCGCGGTCTACTGCCGCCACTGCACCCGCAAGCGCAAGGTCGGCGACCCCGACCACGTGCCGGATCGGGCGGATATCGTCAAGGGGATCGAGTACATCCGGGCCACCCCCCGGGTACGGGACGTGCTGCTGTCCGGGGGGGATCCCCTGCTGCTGTCCGACGCGTTCCTCGACTGGATCCTCACGGAGCTCCGGGGGATCCCGCACGTCGAGGTGATCCGCATCGGCACCCGCCTACCCGTCGTGCTCCCCTACCGGATCACGGACGAGCTGGTCGCGGTGCTGCGTCGCCACCATCCCCTCTGGCTCAACACCCACTTCAACCATCCCCGGGAGCTCACCCGCTCGGCTCGGGCCGCCCTGGCCAAGCTGGCCGACGCGGGGATCCCCCTGGGCAACCAGTCGGTGCTGCTCGCCGGGGTCAACGACTGCCCGCGCATCATGAAGGCCCTGGTCCAGCAGCTCGTGCGCAACCGGGTCCGCCCGTACTACATCTACCAGTGCGACCTCTCCCAGGGGCTCGAGCACTTCCGCACCCCCGTCGGCAAGGGCATCGAGATCATGGAGAACCTGATCGGTCACACCAGCGGCTTCGCGGTGCCGACCTTCGTGGTCGACGCTCCCGGCGGGGGCGGCAAGATCCCGGTGAGCCCCAACTACATCGTCTCCTGGTCGGCGAACAAGGTGGTCCTGCGGAACTACGAGGGGGTCCTGACGACCTACAAGGAGCCCGACGCCTACTGCCCCCGGTTCTGCCACCGTGACTGCGACCAGTGTGACCTGCAGCTCGTGCTCGACAGCTCCACCGAGGATCGGGCGGTGGGCGTCTCGCGGCTGCTCAGCGATCACGACACCGCCATCTCGCTCGTGCCCGACGACAACGAGCGGATGGGTCGGCGCGACTAGTCCAGGAGGCGACCATGGCCCTGACGCAGCAGCTCCCCGCGGCCCCTACCGATACAGTCCAGAAGCGCGGGAAGAGCTTGATCCAGCACGGGAAGAACAGCGACCGGGTCTACCTCATCAAGGTCCACCAGGCCGACCTCCCCGAGCTGCTGCACGAGGTCGCCGGCCTCGTAGACAAGCACGGCTACTCCAAGGTGTTCGCCAAGATCCCCGGGGACGCGGCCGAGGAGTTTTTGGCCCGCGGCTACCAGATCGAGGCCTTCATCCCCCGCTTCTACAACCAGCGGACCGCGGCCCTGTTCTTCGCCAGATACCCCGACCCTGCACGGGCGGAGACCGGCGCGGCGGCCGCGGAGATCGCCCGCGTGGTGAAGATCGCCCGTGCCCGGCGGCAGAAGGGGCTGGTCTTCCTCCCGCCGGCCGGCTTCACCCTCCGGACCCTGGAAGTGGCCGACGCGGAGGCGGCCGCGGCGGTCTACCGGACCGTGTTCGCCACCTACCCCTTCCCGATCCACGACCCCGCCTACCTGCGGCAGACCATGGCGTCCCACGTCGTCTACTTCGGCTGCTTCCACGAAGGCCGGCTCGTGGCGGTCTCGTCGGCCGAGCTCGACGTCGAGGGCGAGAACGGGGAGATGACCGACTTCGCGACCCTGCCCGAGTTCCGCGGGCGGCGGCTGGCCTGCGTGCTGCTCCAGCGCATGGAGGCCGAGATGGCCCGGCGCAACATCCGGATGCTCTACACCATCGCCCGTGCCCTCTCCCCGGGGATGAACATCACCTTCGCCCTGTGCGGCTACACCTTCGCCGGGACCTTGCGCAACAACACCCAGATCGCCGGGGCCATCGAGAGCATGAACGTCTGGTTCCGGCGGCTGGCGTAGGTCCCCATCCCCCTGGCGCCCGGCGCCGCCGCTCGCTCTCCGGCCGCGCAGGCCTGGCTCTCCCTCCCCACCTGCCCCCGGGCACCCGGCATTGACAGGTCGGACGCCGACGTCCTAAGGTTCGCCGGTCCCGCGGTGCGCCATCGGTGCGCCGCCCCTGCTGCCGCGTGAGGTGATCGATGCCCGCCTGGTTGTCCAATCTTGCGCCGATCCTGATCCTCCTCGCCGCGATCGCGGTGGTCATCAGCCGGCTGCCCAAGGTCGATCTCGGGCACTCCGAGGCCTTCCGCCGCCGCCGGGTGCTCAACTGGCTGCCGCTGGGGCTGCTGTACTCGTTCTTATACATGGGGCGCTACAACCTCGAGGTGGCCAAGAACGCCTTCTCCACGGTCGAGGGCCTCGGTGGGCAGCCCGTGATGAGCAACGCCGACTTCGCCACGATCTTCGGCGTCGGCACGGTGGTCTACGGCTTCTCCTTCGTGCTCAACGGGCCCCTCACGGACCGCTTCGGCGGGCGGCGCTCGATCCTGCTCGGTGGCGCGGGGACGATGCTCGCCAACCTCCTCATGGGGCTGGCCTCCCTCTCCTTGCTCCACAAGGGTCCGGGCTTCGAGTTCCTCGCCCAGCACTTCGTCCTCGTGCTCACCGCGCTGTACGCGCTGAACATGTACTTCCAGAGCTTCGGTGCGGTGTCCATCGTCAAGGTCAACGCGGCCTGGTTCCACGTGCGGGAACGGGGTGTGTTCGGCGCGATCTTCGGCATCCTGATCAGCCTCGGGCTCTACTTCGCCTTCGACTGGAGCCGCATGGTGCTCGACGCCTTCTCGTCGACCGCCGGCCCCCACGACGGCATCCCCTGGGTGTTCTTCGTGCCCGTCGCCCTGCTGCTGCTGTTCTGGATCCTCAACTTCCTGTTCGTGCGCGACACCCCGGGTGACGCGGGTCAGCGGGACTTCGACACCGGCGACGCCAGCTCCGGGGACACCGGCCCGGCGTTGCCCGTGGTGCAGGTCTTCAAGAAGATGCTCACCAACCCGGTGGTGCTGACCATCGCCCTGATCGAGTTCTGCAGCGGCTTCCTGCGTCAGGCGATCATGCAGTGGTTTCGCACCTTTGCCAAGCAGACGGACGGCGTGCTGGAGCTGACCAGCGGCTTCGTCTACCAGAACTGGGGGCTGCTGCTCTGCGTCGCCGGTATCCTCGGCGGTGTCATCGCCGGCGTCATCTCGGACCACGTCTTCCGCTCCCGCCGCGGCCCGGTGGCGGTGCTGCTGTACGGGATCATGCTCGTCGGCGGGATCATCCTGACCTTCACCTATGCCGGGCCCGCGGTCGGCGCCCTGGTGGTGGTGATGACCATGGCCGTCATCGGCGTGCACGGCATGCTCTCGGGGACCGCGAGCATGGACTTCGGCGGCAAGAAGAACGTCGGCGTGGCGGTGGGGATCATCGACGGCTTCGTCTACCTCGGCACCGCGACCATGAGCTTGACCTACGGGCTGCTCCTGCCGAAGGAGGTCCTCGAGAACGGCAAGCTCGTCGGGCCGGCCACCGACCCCGCCAACTGGCTGGCCTGGCCGGTGGCCATGATCCCCGTCGCCCTGATCGGCTTCGTGCTGGCCCTGCGCGTCTGGAGCGCGTATCCCGAGCCCAAGAAGGGCGGCGGCGGGCACTGAGCGCCGGCCGGATCAGCGCAGGATCTTCACCACGTCGGCGCCGGAGAACGGCGTGCCCCCGAACTCGGCCTTGAGGTTCCCCGTGAGCGGCAGGACCAGGACCTCGCCGTTTGCGGCAGGTCGCCCCAACCACTGATCGATGGCCGTGGCGAGCTTGAGGGAGTCGAACTTGAGGGTCAGGTCCCGCTGTCCGTCGCTTCCCGCGGTGGTGCACTCGTACGCGCCCCCGGTCCCGGTGAACGGGACGTACGGCGTGGTGACGTCCTCCAGGGCCGAGCGGGAGGGCGCGAGGCTCACCAGCTGCACGCTGGTGGGATCGATGCGGGTGACGTCGAAGCCGACCGCGCCCAGCACCGCGGCCGGGACCACACCCTTCTTGCCGATGTTGATGGGGTTCGGGCAGCTCGTGGGGTGGATGTCCACGGACACCCGCAGGTCGCCACCGCCGCCGGTGACCGTGACCACCACCTGGGCAGTGGCGAGGCCACCCCGCCCGTCGCTCACCGTGTAGCTGAACGCGTCGTCCCCGATGAAGCCCGCGGGCGGGAGGTAGGTGAGCAGGCCAGCCTCGCCGATGGTCACCGTCCCCAGCGCCCCAGCCCCAGCAGCGACCAGGGAGAGCGGATCACCGTCCACGTCCCGGTCGTTGGCCAGCACGGCGAGGGTGACCGCCACGCCCGCCTCGGTCAGGGCCGTGTCGTCTCCGGCCACCGGCGCGTCGTTGACTTCGGCCACCGCGATGGCCACCGTGGCGACCCGGGACTCGAGCAGGCCGTCCGTGGCCTGGTAGGTGAAGAGGTCGGCGCCGGCCCAGTCGGCGTCGGGTACGTAGGTGAACGAGCCGTCCGGGTTCAGCTCCAGCGCCCCGTGGGCCGGCCCCACCACCACCCGCGCCGCGAGCGGATCCCCCTCGGGGTCCGTGGCCCCGGTCAACACCCCCGGCGTCTCGACGAGCAACAGGCCGTCCTCCTCCACGGTGAAGCCGTGGTCGAGGATCTGGGGCGCGTCGTTCACGGGGGCGACCGTGATCGTGACCAGGACGGGCGCGGAGGTGAGGTCGCCGTCGCTCGCCTGGTAGGTGAAGGTGTCGATCCCGGCGAAGTCCGGCTCCGGGAGGTAGGTGAACGCGCCGTTTGCGGCGAGGGTCAGGACCCCGTGCGCCGGAGCCTGGACCAGCAGCGCCGCGAGGGTGTCGTCGTCGGCGTCGAGGTCGTTGGCCAGCACGCCCGGCGCGGGCACGGTCAGGAGGGTGTCTTCCGGCGCGTCGTAGCCGTCGGCCGCGGCCTCGGGCGCGTCGTCCACCGGGCTTACCGTCACGGTGACCGTGGCGGTGTCCGTGAGGCCGGCCTCGTCCGCCACGGTGTACTCGAAGGTGTCGGTGCCGTGGAAGTCCCGGTCCGGGGTGTAGGTGATCCGGCCGTCCGGGCCGAGGACCGCCTCGCCGTGCGCGGGCGAGGCCACGGCCGCCACGGTCAGCTCCTCGCCGTCGACGTCGGTGTCGTTGGCCAGCACGTCGATGGCCAGCGGGGCATCCTCCGCGGTGGTCGCCAGGTCGTCGGCCGCCGCGGGGGCGTCGTTGACCGCCTCGATCAGCACGGACACCGAGGCCGAGGTGCAAACGAGCTCCTCGTCGCAGATCTGGTAGGTGAAGCCGTCCACGCCCGAGTAGTCGGGCTCCGGCGTGTACATGACGAGCAGGGTGTCCTCGTCCACCACGGCCACGCCGTGAGCGGGATCGGTCAGCACGGCGAGGCTCTCGGCCACCAGATTGTCGTCCACGTCGTCGTCGTTGGCGAGCAGGTCGAGGCCGGTTCCGGTGTCCTCCAGGGTCCAGCCCTCGTCGTCCCGGGCCACCGGTGCGTCGTTCACGGCCAGCACGGTCACGGTGACGGTGGCGGTCGCGGCCGCGCCGGTCGGGTCGACGACGGCGTAGGTGAACGTGTCGGTCCCGTGGAAGTCCGGGGCCGGAGCGTAGGTGACGGCCCCGCTGCCGGCGAGGACCGCCGTGCCGTGAGCGGGCGCGTCGACCGCGGCCAGGGTCAGCAGGTCGCCGTCCACGTCCTGGTCGTTGGCGAGGACGTCCACGGTGACCGCGACGTCCTCGAGGGTCTCCGCGGCATCCCCGAAGCCCACCGGTGCGTCGTTGACCGGGAGCACCGTGACCATGACGGTGGCCACGGCGAGGGCGCCGGAGGGGTCGATCACCCCGTACTGGAAGAGATCCAGGCCGTGGAAGTCCGGTGCGGGGACGTAGGTGATCGTCCCGTCCAGGTTCACGGCCGCGCTGCCAGAGGCCGGGGCCGAGGTCCAGGCGACGAACAGGAGGTCGTTGTCCAGGTCGCCGTCATTGGCCAGGGGGAACAGCAGCACGGCCAGATCCTCCTCGGTGACGGCCGCGTCGTCTGCGGCCACGGGCGCGTCGTTGACCGGGTTGACGGAGATCGTCACCGTGGCCTCGTCCGCGCTCCCGCTCCCGTCGCTCGCCTGGAAGGTGAAGGAATCCGGGCCGTTGTAGTTCGTGTCCGGGGTGTAGGTCACCACCGGGCCGTCCAGGGTCACCGTCCCGTGCTCCGGCAGCTTCACCAGCGCGTAGGTCAACGG
>JAVEVO010000076.1:0-16127 GCA_034005005.1 Myxococcota bacterium | reverse complement strand
CGTCGCTCGCCTGGAAGGTGAAGGAATCCGGGCCGTTGTAGTTCGTGTCCGGGGTGTAGGTCACCACCGGGCCGTCCAGGGTCACCGTCCCGTGCTCCGGCAGCTTCACCAGCGCGTAGGTCAACGGATCCTCGTCCACGTCCGTCGCGACCAACGTCATCGTGGCGCTGGTGTCCTCGTCCACCGTGACCGAGCCGTCCGCGGCCACGGGCACGTCGTTCACCGGCGTCACCGTGATGGTCACCGTCGCGGCGTTGGAGTCCGCGGTCCCGTCATTCGCGACGAAGGTGAAGGAATCCGGACCGTTGTAGTTCGTCTCCGGGGTGTAGGTGAACGCGCCGGCGGGGTCCAGGGCCAGGGTGCCGTGCGCGGGGCTGGCCGCCACGAAGAAAGCCAGCGCGTCGCGGTCCACGTCCGTCGCGGCCAGCGTGCCGGAGGCCGCCTCGTCCTCGTCCACGGCTAGGGAGCCGCTTGCGGCCACGGGCGCGTCGTTGACCGGGTTGACGGAGATCGTCACCGTCGCCTCGTCCGCGCTCCCGCTCCCGTCGCTCGCCTGGAAGGTGAAGGAATCCGGGCCGTTGTAGTCCCGGTCGGGGGTGTAGGCGTAGGAGCCGTCGGGGTCCACCGCCAGGGTCCCGTGCTCAGGGCCCGTCACCACCGTGAAGGTCAGGGGGTCGCCGTCCGGGTCCGTCGCGACCAGGGTGCCAGACGCGACCTCGTCCTCGTCCACGGTCAGGGCGCCGCCTTCGGCCAGGGGCTCGTCGTTGACCGCCTCCACGGTCACCTGCACGCTCGCCGAGCCGCAGAGCGGGGTCATGTCGCACACCTGGTAGGTGAACCCGTCCGTGCCGAAGGCGTCCGGGTCCGGCACATAGACGATCCAGTAGAGCTCGGTGTCCACGAAGGCCATGCCCGCGGCCGGCTGCTCCTGGACCTGGAGGGTCGGCGGCTCCAGGTCGCCGTCCGGGTCCGAGTCGTTGGCCAGCACATCGATGGCCACCGCGGTGTCCTCCGGGGTCGTGGCCTCGTCATCGGCGACCACCGGCGGATCGGGCAGCGCCATGATCGAGACGTGGACCCCGGCGGTGGCGGTCCCGCCGCTGCCGTTGGTCACGGTGTAGGAGAACCAGTCCTCGCCGTACACTTCCGGGAAGGGCCAGTAGCTCACGCTGTTGCCCCCGTCCTCGATGAGCACCGTGCCGAGGGAGCCCTGGGTCACCTCGATGATGACGAGGCCGACGCCGAGCGGATCGCTGTCGTTGGCGAGCACGTCGATGGGGCCGCCCTGGCCTTCGCTGGTCCACCAGGTGTCGTCGAACACCTCGGGGAAGCAGACGCCGTCCTCGTCGGCCTGGCCGTCGCAGTCGTCGTCCAGCCCGTTGCAGATCTCGACCCCCGGGAGGCCGGGGACACAGTCCGGCGCGATCCCGTCGACGCAGTTGTCGACGACCACCGCGCAGGCCCCGAGGCCACAGGTCGTCGTCCCGAGGTCCTCGTCGATCGCACCGTCGCAGTCGTTGTCGATCAGGTCGCAGGTCTCGCTCACCGGCTGCCCGGGCACGCAGGCCTGGAGCACCCCGTCGGCGCAGGCGTCCACCGTGACCTCACAGGCCCCCGTGCCGCAGGTGGTCGTCCCGAGATCCTCGTCGACCTGGCCGTCGCAGTCGTCGTCCACCAGGTTGCAGGCCTCGGCCCCCGGCTGACCGGGGACGCAGGTCTGGGGCACCCCGTCGGCGCAGGCGTCCACCGTGACCTCACAGGCCCCCGTACCGCAGGTCGTCGTGCCCAGGTCCTCGTCGACCTGGCCGTCGCAGTCGTCGTCCAGGCCGTTGCACACCTCGATCGCCGGTTGCCCCGGGCCGACGCTGCACACCAGCTCGCCGGTGTCCAGGTCGCAGATCAACTCGCCGGTCTGCAGGCACTCACCCACCCCGTACGCGCAGGGCGCGCCCAGCCCGGCGGCGCCGCAGACCACGGTGACGTGGAAGGTCGCCAGGGCGCAGTCCGCGCTGTCGTCGCACACCCGGACGGTCACGGGGAAGGTGCCCGCGGCGGGCCAGGTCCGGGTCAGCCGCAGCAGCCCGCCCGCCTCCCCGGCCTGGTCCTCGAGCACGACACCGGCGGTGGTGAAGCCCTCGCCCGGTACCCACTCCACGGCCGTGCCCGCCCCCTCCTCGAGGTCGTGCCGGTCCCAGACGCCCGGATCGGTGAAGGCCACCACCTGCCCGTCGAGCCCCGCGGCGACGACGGGATCGCCGACCGGGTCGATGGCTGGGGGCGCATTGAGCACGACGACGTCCGCGAAGTCGACCGCGTCCAGCAGCCCGTCGTCCACCAGCAGGCCGACCACCTCGTCCCCGTCCTGGGACCAGCTCGCGCTCACCGTCACTCCCTCGGCCTCGTAGATCCCGTCGAGGTCGAGGTCCCAGGCGAAGGTCAGCGGGTCGCCGTTGGGGTCCGTGGACCCGCCGCCGTCCAGCTCCACGCTCGCCCCCTCGTCCACGACGTAGGGACCGCCGGCCTCGGCCAGCGGGGGCTCGTTGAGCTTCACGAGGAGCTCGTGGAACTCGGGCTCGGAGACCAGCGACTCGCAGCAGGAGATCTCCGCGGGGCAGTCCACGCCGGGGGTGCAGTCCGCGCACCAGGTGCAGCCCAAGGGGTTGAACTGGCCGTGATCCCAGACCCGGAGTCCGATCAGGTAGGTGCCGGGCACGTCGTAGGTCCAGCCGGAGATCGCCTCGGTGGTCGCCCAGTCCACGTCGTCGTCGTTGGCGAAGAAGACGCCGTCGTTGTCCAGGTCCCACTCGTAGCGTGAGATCGCGTCCCCCGGATCGATGTCCAGGGACGCGCTGGCGTTCAGGGTGAAGGGCAAGCCGGCCGTGGTCACCGGCGGCACGCTGAACCGGGCGAAGGGCGCATGGGGCGGCTCGGCGATCACCAGCACCCGCTCGTCGAGGTCGGTCTGGGGGGGCGTCTGGTCGTCGGTCACGCGCAGCCGCGCGATCACCGTCCGGGGCGCATCGCCGGCCACCCCCGGGTGCGGGTCGGGGTAGGTGTAGACCGCGGCCGGGTCCTGCGGGTCGCTGGTGACCAGGTCCCAGCCGGGGTTGGCCGGGTCGTAGTCGAAGTCCCACTCGTACTTGACGATCGCATGGTGGGGGTCGTTGTGGAACGAGCCCGACGCGTCGAACTCGACGGGCAGGTCGTAGGCCCAGTTGAGATCCCGTCCCGCATCCGCCACGGGCGGCATGACGAACAGGGTCGGGGTGAGCATGATGACCGCCCAGGGGGTGTGGAACGTGGGGCCGCCGTAGCTCCCCTTGTGCCAGGAACCCCAGGCCGTGCCGATCGCCACCATGTCATCGGTGATCGCCCGCCGCACGCCGACGTCGGGGTGGTTGTACCAGTCGAGCCCGGTGGCGGTCAGCGTGTGCACCGGATCGGGCACGGCCAGGCGCAGGGACTTCACCAGGGCGAACAGGGCGTAGTAATCGTGGCGCTGCCAGAGCCAGTGGGTCGCGAGGTAGTCCTCTGCGTTGCGCCAGCGGGAGTCCCAGGTGGGCACGCCGTCGAAGGAGAGCTGCACCAGGCCCGAGGGGGTGGTGGCGATCTCGTTGCCCGGATACTGGTATCCCCAACCGATTCCATTGTAGCTGTAATCGAGCCAGACCAGGTTGCGGTCCTTGACCCACCGGGGAGTGGTGATGTGCCAGGTGTCCTCCGCGGCCCGGGCGCCGATGGCCCACCACTGGCAGGCGGAGTTGTCCGCGTTGGGGCTCTCCAGCTCATAGCGCCAGCCGCCGCCTTGCTTCGCCCAGGGGGTGCCCGCGTCGGTCTGCCCCCAGGAGTAGGCGTCCACCAGGTCGGTGGCGAGCTGGTGGTAGTAGCGACCCTTCACGCCGGCCCCGCCCGTGACCGCGAAGCCCAGGGGGCGGCCCGTGGCGACCAGCGCGTCGAGCACCATGCCCCCCTGGTACGCGTTCTTCGCCTCGTTCACCCGGACCCCCAGCCCGTTGCCGTCGCTGTCGGGGTCGCCGTAGTACTGGGGGGTGAGCGCGAAGGAGAGCAGCCGCGTCATCAGGGTCCGCAGCCCCTGGTTCACGTCCTCGACGAAGGGATTCGTGGTGTGGTCGCCGTCCTCCAGGTGGCCCTGGATCAGGAAGGCCTGGACCGAGGAGGCCGTGCTGGCCGCCCACCAGTTGCTGTCGTACAGCCAGCCGCCGCTGGTCCGGTTGCGGGTGCGGTGGAGGAACCACAGCCCCTCGCCGATGGCGACGTTGGTGCGGGTGTCCAGGTCGTCGGGCGCGACGACCAGCCGGTACTCGCAGGAGCCGGTCGCGCCGTTGGCGTCCTTCACCGTCACGCGGGCGTTGAACAAGGTGCCCGCGGGCGAGGGGGGGTAGGTCAGGCTGGTTTCGAGGATGTCCTTGTTGGCCACGCTGCCGAACGCGGTCGGTGGAGTGCCGTCGCCGTAGTCCCACGAGACGTAGACGCTGCCGGCGTCCCGCACGATCGCCTTGAGCCGGGTCGCCCGGCCGTTGACGATGCCGTGGCGGGCGGTGGGATCGGCCGCGGACGCGGGCACGCAGATCACGTGGGGCGGCTGGTTGGCGGCGACGTTGACCGTGGCGGTGCTCTTTGCCGCGTGACCGGACCCGTCGACGACCGTGAGGGTCGCGGTGTACTGCCCCGCGGCGGCGTACGTCCAGAACGGCCGGCGGCCGACCTCGTCCGCGTCGTTGTCGAAGATCCCGTCCTCGTCACTGTCCACCGTGGCGTCGACGTCCCAGAGGTACTTGACGATCCCGAAGTCGTCGCGCGAGCCGCGACCCTCGAAGTAGGCCGGCGGGCCCCCGGCCCCGGCCGCGTAGGGGCCGCCCGCGTCGGCCACGGGAGCCGGCTGCGCGCTGGCGATCTCCTGCACGGTCACGGTGGCGGTGTCGGTGGCGAAGCGGCCGGTGTGGTCGGTGACGGTGAGGGTCGCGGTGTAGACCCCCGTCGCCCAGTAGGTGTGGCTGGGGGTCGGCCCGGTGCCCTGGCGGCCGTCGCCGAAGTCCCACTCGTAGCGGGCGATCTCGACGTCGTCGGTGGAGCCCGCGCCGTCCAGGACCACGGGCCAGATCCCCTCGGTGACCTTGTCCGCGCCCGCGTGGGCCACGGGCGGCTCCCCCTCGGTCAGCATGATCGTGGCGGTGTCCTCGACGGTGCGCAGGGTGTGGTCCGCGCAGCGGACCATGACCTGCCGGGTGCCGGGCGTGAGGTAGCGGTGCTGGACGCGCGCCGCGGCCTGGATCAGGGTTGGGTCGAAGGTACCGTCGTACTCGAAGTCCCAGTCGCACCCCCACAGCTTGTAGTCGTCGCTGGAGCCGTCGAACAGGATCAGCCAACCCCCCTCCCGCTCCGCCTCCTCGCCGAGGGTCAGGTCGGGGCCAGCCGTGGTGAAGGGCGGGGCGTTGCCGAGGGTGGTCAGGGTGGTGCTCGCCGAGCCCACCTGCAGCGCCCGGTCGGTGACGTACAAGGTCACGGGCCGGGTGGCCATGCCGTAGAGCGTGTAGGTCGGCTGGACGCCAGTGGCCCACTCCTCGTAGGCGGTCACGGTGAGCGTGCCGGAGAGGACGTCGAAGCCCCGGTGCAGCCAGGCGTAGGCCGTGCCGAGGTAGAGGGAGTCGTACAGCAGGGTCCACTCCGCCTCGCCGTGGGGGCGGATGAAGTAGCGTGCGCCGTCACCGGCCTTCTCCTCGATGCGGACGTCGTAGAGCTGGCCGGCCACGGTGGGGTAGCCCATGTTGCCCCGGTTGTTGCCGTTCTCGTAGATCAGGATCGATCCCCCGGAAAACGCGAGGGCGTGGGGGTAGTGTGCGAAGCTCCCCGAGACGGACTCCTGCTTGAAGCCCAGGTACGCCGTGGCGCCGGCCGTGATCTTCACCGTGGCCTGGAAGGTCAACCCCTCGGCCCGGGGCAACGGGTTCGTGGTGTAGGCGTAGCGGGTCCCGGCGACGCTGGCCCCGGTGATCGCCAGCCCGTCGCTCTGCACGATCCCCGTCGAGGCGGCTTGCCACTTGTAGCGGTCGAGGGTGGCGCCGGCGAAGGTGTCGGTGCCGAAGTGCCACCGGTAGTCCAGGCTGGACTGGGACTGGTCGTCGGTGGAGTCGGACCCGTACACGGTCACGGTGAACCCGCCGTTGTAGACCTTGCCCGAGAACTCGTCGAAGGCGTACGGACCGCCGGGCACGGCCACCGGGGGCAGGCCGGGGACGATGGAGACCAGGATCGCGTCCATCGCGGTCTGCAAGGCCAGGTCGGTGACCCGGAGCACGACGACGTGGTTGCCTGGCTGGTCGAAGGTCCGGCTGGCCGTGATCCCGGTGGCCTCGCGCACGAAGCCGACCGCTGAATCATAACTGAAATCCCATTCGTATAGTAAGATGGTACCGCTTCCGTCCGTGGAGCCGCTGCCGTCGAAGCTGAAGGCCCAGGTGCCGTCGTTGGCGCCGGTCTCGTCCACGGTGAACGGCTCGGTGTGGCAGAGGCCGAGGTGGCAGGCCTGGGCCAGGGCGACGGGCGGCGTGGACGGGGAGATCGTCACCAGGGCCTGGTCCGTGTCCTGCTGACCCACCGGATCGACGACGGTGAGCGAGACGGTCCGGCTCCCCACCCCGTACACCGCCGCCTCGGTCACCCGGCCAGCCGCGTGCCGGTGCAGGTCGTCGACCTGCAGCGTGCCGCTGTAGACGTCCAGCCCCTGGCGTAGCTGGGTGTCCGTGCCGCTCGTCGAGTCGTGGACCAGCAGCCACTCGCTCGCGGCCACCGGCTTGAGGAAGTAGCGCGCGCCCGCGGTCTGCTTCAGCTCGATGCGGACGTCGTACCACGTGTTGACCGTGTACTTGGCCACCGGGCCCCGGTTGACGTTGGACTCCCAGACCTCGACGTTGCCGGAGCTGGTGAAGAGCAGCCCGTGCCGGAACGCGGCGTTGGTGGTGGTGTCCGTGCTGTCCTTCCAGCCGACCATTGCCTGGTAGGGGCGCACCCGGGCCTCGAACGTCAGGCCCTCGTTGCGTAGGTAGCGGTCCCGGCTGAATGCAGAGTTGGCCCCCGCGATGCCGGTGCCGAGGAGGATCAGGGCGCCGTTCTGGGAGACGTTGCCCTTGGTGATCCACTTCTGGAGGTCGATGGCCGTGCCATCGAAGGTCTCGGTGCCGAGGTCCCAGAGGTAGGTGAGGCGCAGGCCATTCGGATCGTCGGGCCAGTCGCTGGAGCGGAATCCGTCGAGGGTCACGACGAAGCCGTTGTCCTCGGTGGCGGTGTAGGGGCCGCCGGCCCAGGCGAACGGGTACGATCCCCGGGCGGTGGTGAGCTGGAGCACCTCGCTGTCCTGCTGCCCCACCCGGTCCTCCACGGTGAGCCGCACCGGCCGGGTCCCGGGCTGGGTGAACAGCACGGCGGGATGCTCGCCCGAGGCCACCCGCTGCACCCGCACGTCGTCGAAGCGCACCGAGGTGCCGACCGCGATCAGCCCGATGCGGCCGTCCGGGAAGGTGGCGTCGGTGTGCTCGAGGGTCTTCACCCCGTCGAGCCAGACGGTGATGGCGCTGCCCCGGCGGGCCACCTCGAGGTGGACCCGCTTGCCCGTGTCCAGGGGGTAGGAGGGGTGCAGCGCGGGCAGCTCGGCGGTGAGCAGGGTGGTGACAGTCCCGGCGCTGCGCTTGCGCAGCAGCAGGCTCTGGAGGCTACCGCCCTGCAGCAGCAGCTCGTAGCCGAAGTCTGCGTCCCGCGCGCCGAACAGGAGCCCCGCCTGCTCGTTGGCGTGGAGCATCGTCAGGTCCACCGCGATCCTCTGGTCCCCGGCGAAGGCGCCTTGCAGGAGGCTGCGGTAGACCGTACCCGCGGTGGTGAGGTTCTGCTGGTAGGAGAAGCTGCCGGTCAGCGGTGCGACCGCCGAGACCGTCCAGTTGCCGGTGAGGACCTGCCAGTCCGTGGCGGTGCCGTCCTCGAAGCCGTCCCCGTAGGGGGCGTCGATCTCCCACTGCCAGTCGACGATCTCGAAGTCGTCCCCGGCGAACTGCGCGCCGTCGAGCACCAGCGGCCAGACACCGCCCGTCGCGTCGTCCTCGCCGTAGGTCGCGGCCAGCACGGTGATCGCGGGAGGCTCGCCCACCGCGGCCACCGACGCTGTGGCGAAGTTGCTCCAGCCGCCGCCGTAGACCTCGAGGGTGGGGGTGTACAGCCCCTCCTCCAGGTAGCCGTGAGTGACGACGCCCGGCGGGCCGGGGGGATCCGTGGCCACGGGCGGGCTGCCGTCGTCGAAGTCCCACCAGGAGGCCTCGATGGCTCCCTGGGAGCTCCGGCCGTCGAGCGTGAACGAGGCCCCCGGCAGCACGACCTGCTGCAAGGGGTCGATGCCGGCGGTGGGGGCGTCCGGCGGGGGCGGGGCGAGGGGGGCGCTCACCCCCATGACGTTGGCCGTCGTGCTGCCGATGGACACCCCCGCGGCGAAGGTGCCGTCTCCCTGGTTGCGGAAGAAGAGGAGCCGGTTCTGGCTGACGTGGGCGAACACGACGTCGAGGTCGCCGTCCTGGTCGTAGTCGAACGCGTCGAAGTCGGCCGCGCTGTTCAGGTCCAGGCCATGGCCGGGCACCCCGGCCGTGGCCGGTTGCCGCGGCGCGAAGGTGCCGTCCCCGCGGCCGGCCCAGAAGCTGATGTCACCGACGCTGGAGTAGGCGCCGAGCACGTCGTCGTGGCCGTCGCCGTCGAGATCGCCGGCCACCACGCCGTGGGTCTCGAGCGATCCCTGCCGGTCGAGGGGGACCGGGACGCCGAAGCGGCCGTCGCCGATGCCGAGTAAGGTCTCGACGTACCCGTCCGCGCGGCTGCGCACCAGGTCGAGGACGCCGTCCTGGTTGAAGTCGCCCAGGTCCAGGCAGCGGGAGGTGCTGCCGAGGCCGGTCACCGGGAGGTGGACGAAGCCGCCGCGGCCGTCGTTGAGCAGGACCAGCAGCTCGTTGGCGACCGCGCCTGCGACGAGGTCGACGTCGCCGTCGAGGTCGAGGTCGCCGGCCACCAGCCCGGCCTGGTACTGCTCCGCGGGGAATGCAGCGATCTCGCGGCCGTAGGCGAACGCACCGCAGCCGTCGTTGGTGAGCAGGTGCAGGCGGAGGGTCGACGCCGAGGTGCTCCAGGCCGCCACCACGAGGTCCTCGATGCCGTCCCCGTCGATATCGCCCAGGGCCACGGCCCGGGAGCGGCTCGTGCCCGCGTCGCCGAGGGTCCGGTAGTCGACGAAGGCCGAGGTGGCGGGGTCGAACTCCGCGACGAAGACCACGGCGTTGTCGTCCGCGCCGGCCATCAACGTCCGGTCCGTGAACTCGTCCACCACCCCGTCGCAGTCCTCGTCGATGCCGGTGGCACAGAGCTCCCGGGTGGGCAGGCCCGGGACCATGTTGCAGACCACCGCGAGCTGGCTCGCCGCACAGACGAAGGTCCCAGTTCGCTGGCAAGCGCCGAGGCCGACGGTGCACGCGGCGCCGAGCAGGGGGAACGCCTCGTCGACCCACCCGTTGCAGTCGTTGTCCAGCAGGTCGCACAGCTCGGCGTGGCCGGGGTGGACGGCCGGGAGCGTGTCGTCGCAGTCGTCGTCCGCGGTCCCGTCCGTGCCGTCCGGGCCGCAGCTCGTGACCCCGTCCTCGTCGACGTCGAAGTCCTCGTCCATGAGCCCGTCGCCGTCGTCGTCCAGCCCGTTGCAGAGCTCGGGAGGGGGGAGCTGGGCCGTCGCAGAGCCGCTCCCCGCACCGACGACCAGGAGCACCAGCACGCACGCGAATCGTCGCATCGCATCCTCCTCGGCCCCTGGGGCATCGCCCGGGGGGCTCGGGGTTTCGATCGGGCAGCACCACGCGCAGCAGCACGTTCTGAAGGACTGTACGCTCCTGTCGACAAGGTGGATTCTGGTTGTGTTTTCGTACGATAGTGTATCCGTACTTGGTGTCCAGGGGAATCGCTGAAGCAGTCCGCCGGTGAGGGGAAGGAAGAGCCTACTGGCCAAGTGGCCACGACGCGTTCTGGGTGTCTCGGGAGGATTGATGGGCGAGTTGCGAAGGATCAGGTGGCCAAGTGGCCATGGTTCTCACGATGTGAT
Source organism: Myxococcota bacterium (assembly GCA_034005005.1). Classification (GTDB taxonomy): domain Bacteria; phylum Myxococcota_A; class JAVEVO01; order JAVEVO01; family JAVEVO01; genus JAVEVO01. The sequence goes on along the minus strand of JAVEVO010000076.1, from coordinate 5,995 downwards.
CTTTTAGAACGGAATCGCTCGAATTGATCAGCTTTCGGCTGCTTTCTGTCGATGCGTGGCATTTTTTTGTGATGATATTGCTTTTTTGTGCTATCGGGTCGCTAGACGCTGCGCTCCCCGGGACGACGGTCCCTGGGGCTCCTCGGGGACGGGGCTTCCTGGCGCGGCGAGGGACGATGCCCGCGGGACGCCGTTGCTCCCAGGGGCTCCCCTCAGGCGATGATCTCCTCCACCTCCGCCTGCAGCAGCTCCTGGATCGTCCAGGGCGAGAGCGCGAGCAGCACTCCCCGGTGGCCGCCGTTGATGAGCACCTGCTCGTGCTCCAGCAGGCTCAGCTCCATGAGCGCGGGGAGCCGGGTGTAGGCGCCGAAGGGCGAGATGCCGCCGGGGACGTAGCCCGTGAGCTGCTGCGCGTCGTGGGGGGAGGCCAGCTCGACGTTCTTGACGCCGAGCAGGCGGGCCAGCTTCTTCGTCGACAGCTCCCGGTGGGCCGGCACGAGCGCGAAGAAGAAGCCCCGGGGGGAGGCCTCGACGACCAGGGACTTGATCGTGCGCTCCTCCTCCCAGCCCACGGCCGCCGCGGCGCGTCCCGCGCCCCGCTCCTTGTAGAGGTAGGAGACGACCGTGAAGGCGACGCCCTGCTCCTCCAGGTAACGGATCCCTCTCGTCTTTTCGGTCTTGTCGGCCATCTGCTCTCCGACGGGAGCGGCCTACGCCTCGGCGAGCCGCACGAAGTCGAGCGGCGCCAGGGTCTCGGCGCGGCGGGTCGGGTCGATGCCGGCGGCGCTCAAGCGGCGGGCCGCGTCGTCCCAGCCGCCGGCGCGCAGGCTGTTGGCCAGGGTCTTGCGCCGCTGCGCGAAGCCCGCGTCGATCAGCCGGTGGACCCGGGCGGCCAGGTCCGATCCCGGCGCCACCAGGGGCTGCTCCAGGGGCTCGAGGCGGATCAGCAGCGAGTCGACCCGCGGCGGCGGCAAAAACGCCGCCCGGTGGACCGGGAAGAGGGCCCGGGCTCGCCGCTGCAAGCCGAGGTGCGCGGTGAGGGCGCCGTAGACCGTGCCCCCCGGGCTGGCGCTCAGCCGCTGGGCGACCTCGCGCTGCACCAGGAAGGTCCAGTCGCCGAGCCGGTTCGTGGCCTGCAGCAGCACGAACAGCAAGGGCCCGACGATCTGGTAGGGCAGGTTGCCGACGACCGGCGGCCGGCCCCCGAGCCGGACGGCCAGGGCCGGGTAGTCGACGGTCAGGGCGTTGTCCTCGCACAGCTCGAAGCCCGGCTGCGCACCGAGCTCGGCCTGCAGCACGGGCGCCAGCTCCCGGTCCCGCTCGATGGCCACCAGCCGCTCGCAGCGGTCCAGCAGCCGGGCGGTGAGGTGGCCGAGGCCCGCGCCGATCTCGATCGCCCCCGGCACGGGCTCGGGGATCGCGGCTGCGGCGATCCGCTCGAGCAGCCCGGGATCGCCGAGGAAGTTCTGCCCCCAGGAGTGCTTGGGGTGCAGGCCGTGGCGGTCCAGCAACTGGCGGGGCGGCGGGTAGCCCTCGGCCAGCGGGCTCACGGGAGGTCCTCGGGGCGAGGGGCGGTAACCAGGCTCTGGAAGGGGTCGTACTTCTGGACCACTGGATAACGTCTTCCGGTACCAAACGCCCGGCTGCTGATGCGCAGCACCGGTGCGCCCTGGCGGCGCTTGAACTCCTGGCGGTCGATGAGCGGCAGCACCCGGCGGAGGGTCTCCAGGCGGCAGCCCTGGGCCAGCAGCTCGGGCACCGAGCGCCCCTCCTCGACGTAGCCGCGGAGGATGGGGTCGAGCTCCTCGTAGGGGGGCAGGGAGTCCTGGTCCACCTGGCCCGGCCGCAGCTCCGCGGAGGGCGGCTTGGTCAAGGTGCTCACGGGGATCCGCTCCCCGTCGCGGTTGATCCAGCGGGCGATGCGGTAGGCGAGGGTCTTGGGGACGTCGCCGAGCACGGCCAGGCCGCCGCACATGTCGCCGTACAGGGTGCAGTAGCCGACCGCGAGCTCGGACTTGTTGCCGGTGGAGAGCACGAGGTGGCCGAGCTTGTTGGAGATCGCCATGAGCAGGTTGCCGCGGATGCGCGCCTGGAGGTTCTCCTCGGTGACGTCGGAGGGCATCCCGGCGAAGTGAGCGGCGAGCTGCTGCTCGTAGGCCTGCATCGCCGGCTCGATGGGGAGCTCCCAGAGGGGGATCCCGAGGTTGTGGGCCAGGGCCCGGGCGTCGATCAGGCTCCCCGGGGAGGAGAACGGGGACGGCATGGCGACCCCCAGGACCCGCGCCGGTCCGAGCGCGTCCACCGCGAGGGTCGCCACGAGGGCCGAGTCCAGGCCGCCGGAGAGGCCGATGACGACCTGGTGGAAGCCGGTCTTGGCCAGGAAGTCGGCGATGCCGAGGACCAGCGCCCGGTAGGCCTGCTCTTCCTCCGGCGGTGGCGGGGCCGGGGCCGGGGGGGCGTGGTGGGGTGGGGCCGGCTCCCCGGCCAGGGGGACCTCGACGATCGCGAAGTCGGGGGCGAAGGAGGCGAGCTGGCGCAGCACTTGCCCTCCGCCATCCAGGACCAGGCTGCTGCCGTCGAAGATCACCCCGTCGTTGGCGCCGACCGCGTTGCAGTAGACCAGGGGGAGCCCCGCCCGGCCGACCTGGGCCGCGACCACCGCGAGCCGCTGCTGCAGCTTGCCCAGGGAGAAGGGGGACGCGGAGAGGTTGACGATCAGCTCCGGGCCCTGGGCCAGCAGCTCCGCCAGGGGATCGTGGGCGTAGGGGCGGTGCTCGGGCAGGCCGTGCAGGGCCCAGAGGTCCTCACAGATCGTCACCGCGATCCGGCGCCCGCCGACCGTCAGCAGCGGGTGGCTGACGGCCGGCTCGAAGAAGCGGGCCTCGTCGAAGACGTCGTAGGTCGGCAGCAGGGTCTTGGCCACGGTCGCCTGGCGTCGTCCGGCCGCGCAGAGGGAGACGCAGTTGACCAGCCGGCGGCCCTGGCCGCTCCGGTTGAAGTCGACGTGGCCGACCAGCGCGCTGATCCCGGTGCAGTGGCTCGCCACCCGGTCCAGGGCCGCGAGGTTGTCGTGCACGAAGTCGTCGCGCTCGAGGAGGTCCTGGGGGGGATACCCGGGCAGGACCATCTCGGGCAGCAACAGCAAGTCCGCACCCTCGCTGGTCGCCCGTGCCACGGCGGCCTGCACCAGGCGTTCGTTGCCGGCGAGGTCCCCGACGGTGGTGTCGAGCTGCGCGCAGGCGATCCGCATCGTCCCTCCTGTCGTTTTCTGGCCGGTCGGCCGCTGGCGGTCGACCCGAGCCGTCCGGTCCAGCCGCCGGCGCGCGTTCTTCAGCGCGCGGTGGCCCCCAGCGCGAGGCCGGGGTCCGCGTTGAGGTCGAGCCCCTGCCAGGCCCGGGCCCAGCCCTCGGTGAGCCAGTACAGCCCGGCCGAGGCGACCATCGCGGCGTTGTCGGTGCAGAGCACCTTCGGGGGGAGGCTGAGGACCACCCCCGCCTCCTGGCAGCGGCGGGTCAGCTCGGCGCGCAGGGGGCCGTTGGCTCCGACGCCGCCCGCTACCACCAGCCGTGGGCAGCCGGTCTGCGCGACCGCCTCGAGGGCCTTGGTCGCCAGGGTGTCGACGACGGCCTCCTGCACCGCAGCGGCGATGGCCGCGACCTGCTCCGGGGTCGGCTGGCCGGAGATGGGCGGCGCCGCGAGGTAGGTGCGCACCGCGGTCTTCAGCCCGGAGAAGGAGAAGTCGAGCTCGCCCTTCTCCCGCATCGCCCGCGGGAACCGGTGCCGGGTCGGGTCGCCCGCCCGGGCGCAGCGCTCCAGCGCGGGGCCACCGGGGTAGCCCAGCCCGAGCATCTTGGCGACCTTGTCCAGGGCCTCACCGGCCGCGTCGTCGCGGGTGTTGCCGAGCAGCTCGACCTCGCCGAACCCCGCGACCCGCAGCAACGAGGTGTGGCCGCCGCTCACCAGGAGGCCGATGAAGGGGAACTCGGGACGGGGCACCTCGACGCCGGGCGGCTGCAGGAAGTTGGCCGCGAGGTGGGCCTCGAGGTGGTTGACGCCGACGATGGGCAGGTTGCCGGCGAAGGCCAGCCCCTTGGCGGCCTGCAGCCCGACCAGCAGGCTGCCCACCAGCCCCGGGCCGCAGGTCACGGCGACGCCGTGGAGGTCGGCCAGGCCGATGCCGGCCTGGCGCAGGGCCTGCTCCAGGACCGGGACGACCGTGGTCAGATGGTACCGGGAGGCTAGCTCCGGGACCACGCCGCCGTGCAGGGCGTGCAGGTCGACCTGGGAGGCGACGACGTTGGCCAGGATGTTGCGGTCGCCGTCGATGACGGCTGCGGCCGTCTCGTCGCAGGAGGACTCCACACCGAGGATGCGCAGCTCCCGGGGGGCTCCGGTGGGGATGGGTCGCGGCAGATAAGCCATGGCTCCTCGCTGGCCGGGGGATCGTGTTCAGCGGCCGAAATGGCCGCCGGTCGAGGGGTGGGACGGGTTCACTGCCATTGCTCCAGCACCAGCCGGACGTCGCGGGCGAGGCGATGCCGGGGGGCCAGCTCGAGGAACCGTTCGTAGGCCTTGCGGGCCTCGTCGCGGCGGCCGAGCTCCTGGAGGCACATCCCCTGCCCGAGGTGCGCGTCTGCGTTGCCGGCGTTGATGGCGGCGGCCTCCCGGAAGCGCCGCAGGGCCTCGGCGGTCCGGCGCTGCTCGTACAGGGCGGTGCCGAGCCCGACGAGGGTCGCCTGGTCCTTGGGCTGGAGCTGGAGTGCGGCCTGATACTGGCGGGCCGCCTCGGGGTAGCGTCCCTGCTGGCGCAGGTTCTCCGCCTGGGTGAACAGGGTCCGAGCCTGGTCCGCGGCCTTCCGGGGCTGGGGGGCGACGGGGGCGACGGGCGGGCGCGCGGCGGCGGGGGCGGCCGGGGCCGCCGGTGAGGTCGGCGGGCGGACCGGGGGCGCGGCGGCGGTCGGCGGGGTGGCCGGGGCGACCGGCGGGGTGGCCGGGGCGACCGCTGGGGTGGCCGGGGCGACCGGCGGGGTGGCCAGGGCGACCGGCGGGGGGGCCGGAGCGACCATCGGGGCGGCCGGGGTGACCGACGGGGTGGCCGGGGCGACCGCAGGGGGGACCGGGGCGACCGCCGGAGCCACCGCGGTCGGGGGGGCCGCGGCGGGGGGCGTGGCGCCCGCGGCGGCGGGCTGCTCGGCCAGGCGGAGCAGCTCGGGCGCGGTGATCCCGGAGGGCAGGTCGACGCGTGGCGGGGTCGCCGCGGTGGTGCCGAGGTGGCCCAGGGGCCGTGGCGGCTGCTTGGCCTGCCACATGAAGAAGAGGACCGCGCCGATGGCGACCACCACCAGCAGGCCGAGCAAGGCGACCAGCATCCCCTGGGGCGGGGCCGACGCGCTCGTGGCCGGTTCGTCGTCCTCGAGGTGCAAGGGGCTTTCGGGCTCGGGCGCCGGTCCCCGGAAGAAGGACTCCTCGGCGCCGGGCTCGTCCAGCCGCGGACGCGCGGGCTCGGCGGCTGGCTCGGCCGCGGTCGGGGCCGGGGTGCCCGCCGGTCGGGGTGCGGCCTCGGGGTGCCGGGGCTCGCGCGCCAGGGGGGTGAGGGGCGCCATGGGCTCCGTCGGGGAGTCGGCCCGGGGCAGCTCGTCGCTCGGGTGGCGTGTCGACAGGCCGTCGTCCAGGGGAGCCGTGCTCGCCCGGGCCGCCGCGGGCCGGGAGGCGAGCTGCGCGGGGATGGGCGAGAACGTGGGCTCGGCCTCCTGGGCCCGCACGCGCTCCGCCTGGGCGCGGGCACGGGCCTCCTCGGCCTCCTGACGGGCGAGGCGCGCCTGCTCCCGGAGCGACTCGGCCTCCTCCCGGGCGCGTCGCTCGGTCTGCTCGATCTCGGAGCGCACCTCCTGGGCCAGGTTGGCCTCCTCGGGCGCCAGCCGGACCTCCACGACCGCGGCCAGGCGCTCTTCCGCGGCCTGACGTGCCTCCGCGAGGGCCTGCTGGAGGATCAGCT
>JAVEVO010000075.1:0-32371 GCA_034005005.1 Myxococcota bacterium | reverse complement strand
CTCGGACCAGCTCTTCTTCATCGCCAGCTTCTTGACGAACACGAGCTGCAGCGGCCGATCGATCTCGTCGAGGAAGCGAGTCAGGTGCTTGTGTTTCTGTTGGTTGTTGGTGTTGGCCAGCAGCTCCTCCCACATCTCGGGCACCTCTTCCCCCTGGGCGTTCTTCTTCTTCTTGCCGAGGGGAACGCGACGCTCCTTGTAGTCGTCGACGGTGATCCCGATCTTCGAGGCGGCCTCCTCGACGTAGGGGGTGAGCCGGACCTTGTTGTCGTCGATCTTCAGCTCGCCGGACTCGCTGCCGCCGGCCCGGGACTGCAGGTAGCGATCCTTGAGCGTCTCGATGGTCGCCAGTGCGGTCTTCTTGGATTCCACGGACCGCTCGAGGTCACCCAGGGTGGTCCCGACGAGCAGGTACCCGAGGAATCCGAGGAAGACCAGGAAGGCACCGGCCAACCCCGCCAGCATCACCTTCTCCCGCCCGGAGAGGCTCTCGATCCGTGCGGCCAGGTTCAACGCCATGATCCAACCCTCGAGGCCGGCTTCACCCGGTCCTGTTCGTCAGCAGCTCAGCTTGACGTTGAGCACGAAGAGCTGCTTCCCTTCGCTGCCCACCTTCTCGTTCTTCTCTTTCTCGATCCCCCCGGAGAAACAGGGGATCTTCTCCAGCGCCTCGACGATCTGCTCCACCGCCGTGGCGGAGGTGGTCTTGCCGCGGATCTCGGCGCGCCGGCGGTCCAGGTCGATGTCCAGGTTCTCGAGGTCGAGCTGGACCTCGGCCGGCACCACCCGGTTGATCTCGTGGAAAAGGTCGTAGGCGCTCTGGGAGGGGATCCCCTCCCGCTTCCCCCCCTTCTCGGTGACCCGCAGCCTGGCCACCGCGGCCTCGGCGTCGGCGATGGGCGTCCCGAGGATCACCTGGGTCCGCGCCTTGAGGTCGGCCACCAGGGCGCGCTCCTGGACCGAGAGGTCACGGGCCTTGGCGAAGGTGAAGAACCCGAGGCCGAGGACGAGCAGGGCGAGCACCGCGGCGATGGCCAGCACCTTGCCGTGGACGTACTGGTAGCCGCCCTGGTAGGCGAAGGTGCCCTTGCGGAAGTTGATCTCCGGTCGGGACTGGGGCAACCCCGCCAGGGCCAGCGCGCAGGCCTCGGCGCAGCGGGCCGAGCCCGCCTCGTCGAGCTGGAGGCGCGCGGCCGGCGAGTAGCCGCCGAGCTCGAGGGGACGGACGGGCAGCTCGAGCGCCGCCTCCAGATACCGGGCGATCCCCGGAAGCTGGGCCAGACCGCCGCAGATCAGGATCTCCTTCACGTCCTGGTCATACAGGCCCGAGAAGGCCAGGAGCGTCTGCCGCAAGGAGCGCAGGATCGGCGCCAGGGCCTCCTTGGCGAGGTCGGAGAGGCGCTGGCGCTCGGGGTGATAGGAGACCGGGAGCTGGTCGGGGAGCAGCTCCACCTGGGCCTGGAGCAAGGCCTCGGCCTGGGCCGGAGCGATCTGGTAGCTCGCGGCCAGCCGCCGGACGAGGGCATCCGCCCCCCGCAACTGGGATCGCCAGGTCAGCGCCTCACCCTCGACGACGATGGTGACGGTGGTGGAGCTACCGCCGAGGTCGACCACGGCGACCGGCGGCGAGTCGAGGGGCCGGAGCTGCCGCAGCAGCCCGGCCTTGGCCAGGCCACCGGCCCCGATACTGCGTGGATCGAAGCCATGCTGCTGCAGGAGCTCGACGAAGCGGACGAGGAAGGAGCGACGCACGACCGCGACCTGCAGGCGGCTGACCCCGCTCTCCTGCCCGAGCAGCACGTGGTCGTAGACGACCTCGTCCAGGTCCCGGAAGGGCAGGTACTCCTCCACCTCCTGCCCCAGGACCAGGTCGATCTCCTTCTGCTTGGTGAAGGGCAGGGAGATCTGCCGGAGCGTCACCTGCGCGGCGGGGACCGCGGTGATGCAGACCTCGGGCGCCGGGCCGAGCTCGCCCCGGAGCTGCTCCAGGGCGGTGCCGAGGCGGGTGAGCCAGTCCCCCTCCCGGTCCACCGCGGGCGGCGGCTCCTCCGTCTCGTCCACGGGCTCGGGCGGGGGCGTGGGCGGCGGGAGCGGGACCTCCAGGAAGGAGACCGCCTCGAACTTCCGCAGCCCGGCCTCGAGGACGACGGCCTTGACGCTCGTCGAGCCGACGTCGAGACCCAGAATTCGCTGAGCCATTCAGAACTCTCTCCAGTAGTAGAGCTTGCCCTTCTTGTTCAGGTCGATGACCGCGATCAGCGTCTTGGTCGTGCGGCCGATGCGCCCCTCGGCCTTGATCCGGTAGACGCCGGGCGCCCGGACCTCGATGTCCTTCAGCAGCTTGCCCCAGTCCAGCACCGGCGGCTTGGGGATGAAGATGTTGAACGCCGGATAGCCGGTCGTCAGAAACGACTTGAACGACTCCTTCGTCGGGAAGGGCGTCATGAGCAGGATGGAGCGACGCAGGTTCTGCCACTGGACGATGGTCGAGACGAGGGCCGCGAGCTCCAGCATGTTGAAGGGGTCGCTGCAGAGCGGGTCCTGGGGGTTGGCCAGGTGGGAGCAGATGAGCACCGCCAGGAGCTGCTCATTGGCCGTGTTCACGTTGACCTTCGAACCGGAGTAGATGGTCATCGAATCGGCGAAAGACTCATAAAAATCATCACCTACGCCCTTGATCCGGTGAAGCTCCTCCAGGGTGTCGAGCTTGGCGTTGCGGGGCTCGATCTTTCCACCGATGTCCCGGTAGCGGCTCGATTCCTGGCCCGCACCCGTCGGCGTGTACTGGAAATCACCGGTCATGGTCGTCAGATCGGAATCCGGGTCGATCCAGTCGATGATCGAGGCGATGACCTCGGGGATGTCATTGTAGTTGCCCTTGTCGTCCTTGTTCTCGAACATCTCCTTGTACTCGCCGGGGGACATCAGGAAGGTCAGGCGAGCGATGGTCTCGAGACGCCCCCGATCGGAGACCGGGTTGACGAAGGCGTTGAGGTTGATCTTGCCGTCCTCGGGCTCGACCTCGACCTCGAAGGCCCCCTTCATGCCCCCCAGGCCCGCGACGGCCGAGAGGTCCACCGAGGCCACGGGCAGATCGACCTTGGCCGCATTGAAGGCGCCCATGAACTGGTTGAGGTACTGCCAGATCTGGATGTTCATGTTGCCGCCCGACAGGGCGTTGACCTGCTTCTGGAAGCCGAGTGCCAGCCGGGCCAGATCCAGCCCCGACTTGGCGAGGTAGTAGGCGCGCACCTCGTCCCGCTGGTTCACCACCATGTGGAGCTGGACGCGCGTCTGGAACACGAAGTCGATGATCACCGTGGTCATGATCGCCACGGTGAGCAGCACCACCACGAGGGCCGCGCCCCGCCGGTGGCGAGCCGGGATCACCTCGCGCAGCAGCAGGCGACGCAGACGCGTCAGCGCCGCCCCGGTCGCCGGGCGGGGGCCGGGAGCCAGCGGTGCGGAGGCCACGGGGTCCACGGGGTCCATCAGAAGTCCACCAGTTGCTGCAGCATGATCGGCGCCTGGGTCACGAACTTCAGGTCCTTCTTGCGGTCCACGCTGCGCACGACGAGGGTGATCCGCACCCGCATCGGCAGGGTGGTCTTGTCGTCGGCCGAGGGCGGCTCGCTGGCCTTGCAGCTCCCGACCTCCCACTCGTTGGTCCAGGCGTCGTCGCCGATCTCCTCTTCCGGCTCCCAGTACTCGAAGCGCAGCTCCCGGACGTCCTCGGCGAGCACCTCGATCCGTCCGCCCTTCTCCACGTTGTCGTCGGGGGTGGTGTCCTCCCGGCGCATCAGGTTGGTGACGCTCCGACCGTCCAATGTCTCGGATTTTTTAAGAAAATAGCTCACCTCGGCCTGATCGGATTCCTTGGAGTCCCGCACCAGGCGCAGGTGCGCCATGGTGACCAGCGTCAGGTTGTCGCGCTCGCCCTTGAAGCAGGTCGCGGTGGTCGGATCCTGGGCGTGGTGGTGCGCGGAGATGTAGGCGGAGCTTATCTCCCGGGTCATCCGGGTCATGGCCGAGCGCACGTCGTGGTAGCGGTCGAACAGGGCCGTGGCGTGATCCCGGACCCGGAAGGACTGGGAGAACGAGCCATAGATGACGATCCCGATCATCGCCAGGATGCTCGTCGCAACGAGGATCTCCAGCAGGGTGAACCCCCCACGCCCGGCTCGCCGGCTCGCCGCCGAGCGGCCCAGGAGCGTGTTGCGTAAAAGTCCGTAGCGAGGCGGTCGAGGCGCGGCGCAGGGAAGGAAGCACCGAGTCGAGACGCCGCAGGCGTACTTGCGGTACGTCGAGGACGGATCGGCCGGTGCTGACGCACCATGCGCCGATGCATCGGCCGCCGCAGCAGAACGCTTTGCGCAACACGCTCCTAGAGGCCCACGCGCCCGCCGGGAAGGCCCGCTCACTTGCCTCCCCCCTCCCCTTCCGGGTTCTGCCCCGTCGCCTCCTCGAGGCTGGCCGGCTTCTCCGTGAGCTCCTCGTACTGGACGAAGTAGGTCTGGAGCACGAGGCTCCGGGTGCGGTTGCCGTCCCGCCAGCTCACGGTCAGGGTGCACTTGCGCACCTTCTCGCCTAGCATCTCGATGGCGGTCGGCAGGAAGGTGAAGATCATCCCGGGGTTGAAGTTGATGTTGGAGAGGTCCATCCCTTGGAGCTGCGGGTTCTCGGAGAGTTTGCCGACCACGTCCTCGCGGGTCTGCGGCGCGTTCTGGCTGATGGACTGGACCGCGGACTCGTCGACCTCGATCTTCTCGATGAGCGCCTCCCACTTCATCTCGGGGTGGCCCTCGTCCCCGAAGTTCCCCGACTCGGTGTCCTCGCCGAAGGCGTCGAAGCCGTCCTTCTTCAGCTTGTGCTCGAGGTCGAGGATCTTGCCGCGGGCCAGCATGGTGGCCACGCTGGTCTCGGTGATGTAGCGGCTGAGCACCACGGACGAGGACTGCGTCCCGAGCAAGGCGGTCAGGGAGACCGCGAGGATGGCCAGGGCGACCATCACCTCCAGCAGGGTGAACCCCCGCTGCACCGGCGCCGGCGGACCGGGGGGAACCGGAGGAGCTGCGGGGACGGCCGTGGCGGCGCCCTGCTCGGCCGGGGCTCGCTCAGTCATCCTCCTCCTCGCTCTCGTCGAAGCTGCGGTCGGGCTCGATCTTCCCGAGGAAGACCTTCACCCGTCCGGTGTAGGGCTGGGTGGCCAGGGTGAAGAACTGATCACCATTGGTCAGATAGATGAGGGATTTTTCCATGGTACCATCGGGGAAAAAGTACAGATAACCCTTACCTTCTTCCCGGATCTCCCGCTGGTGCGTGGTGATCATCCCGCCCAGCTCCAGACCCTTGCCCAGAGTGACCCGTCGGATCAGAGCGTCCTTCACTTCCTGGGCCGATGCCTGGTGAATCGTCAGCTCATCGGTAGTCTCGAGGACCTGCACCTCCCGTGCTTGCTGCTTCTCGGTGTCCTTCTTCTTGAACATCGAGGAGTCGACGTCCTCTTCCTTGACCGAACTGATGAAGAACCGCTTGTCGGCGATCTCACTCCAGTAGCTGTTCTCCTCGAAGTCGAGGACGAGACGATAGTACTGGTTGTGCGTCACCGACCGGCTGTAGAGCGCCTGGATGTTGGAGGCGAGCTTGTTCGCCTCGGCCCGCAGGTTCGTGCGACCGACGTTGCCGACGGAGAGGGCCACCGCGCTGAACAGCAGCGCGATGATCGAGATGACCCCGACCACCTCGATCAGGGTCAGCCCCCGCCGGAGGACGAGCCGGCGATCCGCCCCGGGTCGTGCGTGGCTCAATCGGCCTTGTCCCCGTTGCAGATGTCGTCCTCGGTCCCTTCCGCCTTGTCGGGACCCTTGGAGCACACGTCGAAGCCGTCGGAGTTCCGGGTGCCGGGATACCGGTAGAGGTAGTCCTCCTTCCAGGGATCCTTCATGATCTTGCAGCCGTTGATGAAGCACTTGCCGTCCGTGCCCTTGTCGGTGAGCGCGGAGAAGCCCGTGCCCTGCCCGGGATACTCCCCGGCCTCGGCGTAGTAGATGTCGAGCGCGGTGGACAGGGTGCTGATATCGCCCTTGGCCTTGCCGATCCGGGACTTCGAGAGCAGCTTCACCACCGACACCGAGATGGAGGTGGCCATCAGGGCGAGCACGGTCACCACGACCATGATCTCGATCAAGGTCATGCCGCGCTGCCCGGCCCGACGGCTGGTGAGACGCTGCAGCCAGTGGCGCAGGCCGGTGGCGGGCGCCGGGTCGGCGACCACCGGGACGACATCCGGCAGGGGGGGCGAATCGTCGTGGCTCGTCAACATCGGCTCAAACCTCCTCTGGATGGGGATGGGGCACACGCGAGGGTCGCGGCGCCCGCACGACGGCGATCAGGACCAGGAGCGTCCCGGTGAGGATCTCGAAATCGGCCAGGTTGAAGGCCGGCAGCGTCCAGCCCGGCGGCCCGAACTGCAAAAAATCGACCACCTCGGCCCGCCAGAGGCGCTCGAGCAAGTTCCCGAGGGCGCCGGCGGAGATCAAGGCCACGGCCCAGGCCCGGAGGCGGGGGGCGCGCACCAGCCAGGCCACCAGCGGCGGCACGAAGAGCAGCGCCAGCAACGGCAGGACCGCCACCAGCGGTCGCCGCCAGAGGGGATCGAGGTCGCTGCCCAGCCCGAACAGCAGCCCCTGATTGACCCGATGGACGAGCTGCACGCCCCAGGTGAGCTGGAGGGGGGCGCGGCCCGGCAGCAGCATCGCGGCCAGGTCCTTGGTGAGCAGATCGCAGAAGAGCCCGAGCAGCCCGCCGACCAGGGGCCAGCGCACCACCCGCCAGGCGGCCAGCCAGCTCGCCTCGCCCGTCCGCACCGGCGCGGCGGGGAGTATCGGGGGCGCGACCGGCAGGGGCACCGCGGCCGTGGTGAGGAAGGAGCCCGGCCACTCGGGCGGCGGGCTCCAGGAACCCTCGGGGCCGGTCCACTGGCCGGGCATCACTGGATCGACTCGTTGATCCGGAGGATCGGCATGAGGATCGAGAAGAGGATGAAGACGACCACTCCGCCCATGCCGACGATCATCAAGGGCTCGAGCAGGGAGGTGAGGGAGTTGACCTTGTTCTCGACCTGGTTGTCGTAGGCGTCGGAGACGTTCTGCAGCATGGACTCGAGCTGCCCGGACTTCTCCCCGATGGCGATCATGTGGGTCATCATCGGCGGGAACTCGCCCGATTTCCGCAAGGGCGAGGCGATGTCCTCCCCTTCCCGGATCGCCACCCGCGCCTGCTCGATGACCCCCTGCAGGACGACGTTCTCGAGCACGTTCTTCACCACGTCCAGCGCCGTGAGCAGGGGCACGCCGGAGGAGAGCAGAGTGGCGAGGGTCCGGGCGAAGCGGCTGACGGCCATCATCCGGACGAGCGGACCGAAGATCGGTACTTTCAGCATGAACCGGTCCCGGCTGGCGCGGCCTTCAGCGGTCGACAGGTACTTTCGGACCCCGAAGAAGAGCCCGCCGCCCAGCAGCAGGAGCAGCCACCAGAACTGGGCCAGGAACGCGGACAGCCCGATCAGGATCTGGGTCGGCAAGGGGAGCGCGACCTCCAGATCGGTGAGGATCGTGGTGACCTTGGGGATGACGACGATGAACAGGAAGATGACGATGCCCGTGCCCATGACGGTCATGATCGCCGGGTAGGACATGGCCGAGCTGACCTTGCCGCGGATCTTGTTCTGGTTCTCCATGAAGTCCGACAGCCGGATCAGCACCACGTCGAGGCTGCCCGCGGCCTCGCCGGCCCGGATCATGTTCACGTACAGCCGCGTGAAGATCTTCGGGTGCTTCTCGAGCGCGTCGGCGAAGCTCGACCCCTCGCGGACCTCCTCCTTGATCTGGGCGAAGATGCGCCGCAGCTTGACCTTCTCGATCTGATCGAGCAGCGCCTCGAGGGACTCCACCAGCGGGATCCCGGCCTTGACCAGGGTGGCGAGCTGCCGGGTGAGGACCGCGATGTCCACCGGCCGGACCCGGGAGAAGAGCTGCTTCAGATCGATGTCGCGGTCCTGGGCCTGGGCCTTGCCCTTGGAGTCCTCGAAGGCCTCGGTGAGGAAGATCCCCTGCCCCTTGAGGATCCCCTTGAGCGCCTTGACGTTCTCGGCGTCCTGGACCCCGCGGACCTGCTTGCCGCTGGTGTTCAGCCCTCGGTACTCGAAGACGGGCATCCCCGCTCCTCCTCAGCCGCGCCGCGGTGGCCGCCGCCACCGCCGCTGGCGGTCCAGCCGCGTGCCGCCAGCCGCTGGGCAACTCACTCGGTCTCCTCCTGGGTGACCCGCAGCACCTCCTCGATGCTCGTCCGCCCGCTGAGGATCTTGGTGACGCCGTCGCCCCGCAGGGTGGTCATCCCGTTGCTCATCGCCTCCCGCCGGATCGCCCCGGAGTCGGCGTGCGCCATCACCAGTTGCCGGACCGCGTCGTCCACCTCGAGCAGCTCGTAGATGCCGGTGCGGCCCCGGTAGCCGGTTCCCTGGCACTCGGGGCAGCCCACCGGACCAGGCCGGCAGATGGTGGCGTGGGCCAGCCGCGGGTCGTCCGGGGCGATCCCCAGCCGCTGCAGCTCGAGCGCGGTCGGCTGGTAGGGCACCCGGCACTCCTTGCAGAGCAGCCGGACGAGCCGCTGGGCGAGGGCCGCCAGCAAGGTGGAGGCGACGAGGAACGGCTCGATGCCCATATCGAGCAACCGCGTGAACGCACCGGCCGCATCGTTGGTGTGGATCGTCGAGAGCACCAGGTGGCCGGTGAGGGAGGCCTGGATGGCGATCTCGGCGGTCTCGGCGTCGCGGATCTCGCCCACCATGATGACGTCGGGATCCTGCCGCAGGAAGTGGCGCAGCCCGGACGCGAAGGTCAGGTCGATCTTCGGGTTGACCTGCATCTGCCCGATGCCCTGGAGCTGGTACTCCACCGGGTCCTCGACGGTGAGGATGTTCAGGTCGGGGCGGTTGATCTTGGCCAGGGCCGCGTACAGGGTGGTCGTCTTGCCCGAGCCCGTGGGACCGGTGACCAGCAGGATGCCGTGGGGTCGCGCGATCAGCCGGTTCATGGCCTCCAGCCGGTCGGGCTCGAAGCCGATATCGGCCAGGTTGAGCAGGATCGCGGCCCGCTCGAGGAGCCGGAGCACGGAGCGCTCGCCGAAGGAGGTGGGGATCGTCGAGACGCGGATGTCGATGTCCTTGCCGGCGATCTTGATGCGGATGCGCCCGTCCTGGGGCAGCCGCTTCTCGGCGATGTCGAGGCCGGCCATGACCTTGACGCGGGAGATGATGTGGTTCTGGAACTGCTTGGGGGGCTTGATGATCTCCCGCAGCACCCCGTCCACCCGGAAGCGCACCGACAAGAACCGCTCGAAGGGCTCGAAGTGGATGTCGGAGGCCCGCTCCTTGACGGCCTGGAACAGGATCGAGTTGACCAGCCGGATGATCGGCGCCTCGTCGGTGGCGTCGATCAGGTCCGTGACCTCCTCCTCGAGGGTGTGGTAGTCCGTGGAGCTGCCCTCGGCCACCTCGTCCATGACCTGCTCGGCGCCGGATCGTCGCTCGTAGACCCGGTTGATCGCACCCAGGACCATCTCTCGGGGCCCGAGCGCGGGGATCACCTCCCGACCGAGGCGCAGCCGGAGGTCGTCGAGCGCGGAGAGGTCGAAGGGATTGGCCAGCAGGACGACGACGCCCTCCTCCGTCTCGCTGACGGGCAGCACCAGGAAGCGCTTGGCGTAGCCGATGGGGATCCGCTCCACGAGCTGCCAGTCGACGAGGGTCGTGTCGACCGTGGCGAGGAAGGCGATGCCCAGCTCTTCGGCCACGGCCCGCTGCATCTCCTCCTCGGTGAGCAGCCGGCCGCGGACGACGACCTCGGCGAGCTCCTCTTCCCGCTCCTCGCACTGCTGGAGCAGCTCCTCCAGCTTCTCCGGGAGGAGCAGTCCTCGCCGGACGAGGATCTCGCCCACGACTCGCTCACCGAGCATCGTCGTCCTCGAGATCGCCGGGCCGCACCTCCACGCCGGGGAGAGCGCCGGGTTCCGCCCCCGGATCGAGGAGATCGCCAGGGCTCCCGCTGCCGGGCGGCGAGTCGTGGGGCTCGCCCGCGCCAGGCACCGGCGTGCCGTCGCCGGCGGCGTCCGGGGTCGCGGGAGCGTCCTGCTCGCCGGCACCGTCGAGGTTCACCTCCTCGAACAGGGGGGCCTCGGTGCTGGCCTCCTGCAGCGCCCGATCCCGCTCCTGCTTGGCCTGGCGGGCCTTGCGGATGGACTGGTTCATCTCCTCGAGCAGACCGTGCTTGCGGTCGTAATTCACCGGGATCTTCACGTCAGTATGGATAGTGTGGGAGTATTTTTCGATAAATTCTTCACGCTCTTGCATCTTTCGCAGGAAAATCGACCGAAAATCAGAAGGATCCCGGATGATATACGGCGTGATCAGCAACATCAGGTTCTGTTTTTGTACAGTAACCTTGGAAGTCCTGAACAGATAGCCGATGATCGGGATATCCCCGAGGAAGGGGACCTTCTCCACCCCCTCGGTCGTGGTATCCCGCATCAAGCCGCCGATGACGACGGTCTGCTGGTCCTTGGCGACGACGATGGTCTTGGCCGCCCGCTTGGTGGTCGACGGCCCCAGCCCCGGGTTGTCCGCGCCCAGCTCCTCGATGGTCTGCTCCAGCTCGAGGCGGACGAAGTCGCTCTCGTTGATGTGGGGCTTGATCTTCAGCTTGAGGGACACGTCCTGGCGCTGGACGTTGTAGCCGCCGTAGCCGCCGTAGCCGCCGTAGCCACCGAGCAGCCCCGTGAGGGCCGAGGTCGAGGTGTTGGTCCCCGTGAGGGAGGAGCCGAGGTTGCCGAGCATGCTGCTGATACCGCCAAGCCCGCTGGTACCACCGGCCACGAAGGGCACGTTCTGGCCGACCTCGATCTCGGCCTCCTCGTTGTCGGTGGTCAGGATGTGCGGCGTGGAGAGGATGTTCACGTCATCGTTGGTCTGGATCGCGCTGAGCACGACGCCGAGGCTGGGCAGGTCCGTGCTCAGGCCGAAGGCCTTGCCGTCGATCTTCGGGCCCTGCCAGGCCGCGCCCAGCCCCATGAGGGAGAGGGGGCTGACCAGCACCGAGTTGAGGCTGCCGCTCTTCATGTTGGTGCCGACCAGCGCCGGGACGTCCTCACCGTCGTAGGAGAAAGGCAGCCCGCCATGCACGGCCAGCCCGAGCTCACGCGTCTTGGAGAGGTTGACCTCGAGGATCAGCGCCTCGACGAACACCTGGGGACGGCGGATGTCGAGGAGCTGGACCACCCGCACGAGGTTGGCGTAGTCCTGGTTCGAGGCGACGACGACCAGAGAGTTGGTGGCCTTGTCCGCGGTGATCTTCACCTCGCCCTCGAAGAGCGCGGCGCCGCCGGCGGCCGCGGCCCCGGCCGCGCCCTTCGCGGGGGCCGCGGCCCGTCGCTTGGCCCCGGCCTGGTTGCCCTGCCCCGTGGCCAGCCCCGAGAGCACCGAGGCCATCTCCTCCGCGTCGGCGTTGTTCAGGTAGTAGACGTGGATCTGACCCTCGCCGGAGACGTTCACGTCGAGGTGGCGCAGGACCTCCATCATCTTGTTGAAGGAGCGCTCGGTGGCGAGGACGATGAGCTGGTTGGTCCGCTCGTCCGCGATGATCTTGGAGATCTCGAACTCGGTGGATTCCTCCCCGCCCCCGGCGGCCGCGGCCGCCGCCGCCCCGCCGGCAGGACGCTTGCGCGGCGCGGCGCCGGGCTTGCCGGCCCCCTTGGTGTCGAAGATCTGCTCGAGGACCTGGACCAGCTCCTGGGCGAGGCCGTACTGCACCTGATAGATCCAGATCCGGTCGGTCCCCCCAGGCACGTCGAGCAGGCGGATCAGGTCCTCGAACTGCCGGATGACCGCGCCCACCTCGGTGACGATCAGGGAGTTGCTGCGCGGATAGGGCACGATGTCGCCCGAGGGCGACTTGAGCTTGGTGAGGATCCCCGCCATCTCGTTGGCCTCGACGTACTGCAGCGGCATGATCCGGATCAGCAGCCGATCGTCGTCCGGGACCCGGCGATCCGCGGTCAGCAGGGGCAGGGCCGAGCCCTTGGCCTCCGTGGTCTGCAGCAGCTTGAGGTAGGCCCCCGCCGGGACCACGGTCATCTTGTTGGCGTTGAGCGCGGCGAGGAAGGCCGCCCAGGCCTCGCCCCGGTCGATCTTCTTGAAGGAGAGGATGGTGATCTTGCCGCCACGCTTCGAGGAGGGCGGGATGATGAAGTTCTGGCAGAAGTTCTGCGCGATCTCCTCGACGACCTCGATGATCTCCTTGTCCCGGTAGTTGAACTCGCGCAGCTCGCCGTCGCGCCAGGGGATGCACCGGGCGTCCCGCTCGACCCGGATCTCTCCGCCCTTCCCTTCGCGGACCGCGGCCCGCGCCGGCGCGGCCGGCCCGCCGCCGGCCGGGGCGTTCCCCCCGCCGCCGATCGCGATGGCCCGCCCGCCGGCCGCAGGGGCTCCCTCCCCGGGCGCCGCCTGGCCGGCTCCACCCCCGGCGGCTCCCGCGCCGCCGGCTCCGCCCCCGGCCGCGCGGGCCCCGGCGACGGCTCCCCGCGCCCCGCCGAGCACCTGGACGGGGGGGGCGACCTTGGGCGGCAGGCCGCCCTTGCGGGTCACGTCGGGATGGGCGCCGGTGACCCCGGCCGCCGCGGCGGGGGGCGTGAGCGCCGGGATCGCCTTGCCGACCCCTGGCTTCAGGGTGCGCAGCATCCCCGTGGAGGGCATCTTCGTCGGCCCGCCCTTGGCGGTGGCCGGCGGCACGTCCGGCGCCACGGGGGCAGTGGCGGGGCCGGTCCCCTGCTGGGCCCAGGTGACCCCGCCGGGCAGCAGCCCGCCGACGACCAGGAGCAAGGAGGAGAGGAACGCGAGGGAGGTGAGCCGAGTGTGCAAGGTCCTAAAATTCCTTGTATTTCTCTGCCATTGGGCCGTCGTTCGCCCCATCGTGCCGGGCCATCGGAGCCGATCTGCGCAGAAGTTCGACATGATTTGTACGCTTGATGTCCAGTGGGTGGTGTTCATCACTTGATATTGTAGGTCATGGTGACGTTACTACCACGTCTCTCCACATCTACTGTGACGTTCGACGTGGAGCGCAGCTTCTCGTACAAGGCAAGCGCCTTGCTGGGGTTGTCCAGGGATTCTCCGTTCACTCTCTTGAGCACATCGCCGCTACGGATCCCGATGTGCGAATAGATGGATCCTGGCCGGATGCCCACCAGCTTGAAGCCATCAGACTTCCCGTCCTTGTAGTGGGGGATGATCCGGGCCTGGCTGGAGAGCTTGCTGAGGTCCTGCAACTGCTCCTCGAGCATCCCCCGGTCGATCTCGTACTCCTCGGGCCCCGTCTTCTTGATCCCTTCCCGGACCGCGGCCATGGGGTCCTTGCCCCCCGCAGCCGCCGCGCTGGCGACCGCGGGCCCCGCGACGCCGCCCAGCGCGGCCGGCGGCGCCGACGAGACCCCGGGGGCCGGGCGACCGCCCCCCGCCTTGCGTTTGTCCTCGTCGAGCAACGGCAGCCGCTCGATCCGCGAGTTGCGGAGGATGAAGACGTTCTCCCGCCGGATCGCCACGATCTCCGCATCGTCGCGGATGGTGTCGGACTCCTGGTAGAGCTTGGTCGCTCCCGCGCTGAAGATGGCCGCGCTGGACTGGGAGGGGATGCTCGAGACGATGGTCCCCGTGACGGTGACCTGGAGGTCGGAGATGGGGATGTTGTCCCCGAGCTCGATGTCCTGCCCGAGGAGCTCGGACGCATCCGGCTGCTCCTCCTCCTCGACGAGCGCCTCCTCGACGGGAGCGGCGTTGGCCGAGGAGTCGAAGAGGTTGCGCGCCAGGATGGCGGAGCCGCGCCCCTCGCGCACGAGCTTCACCTCCGGGGCCTTCTCCACGACCAGGGGCACCGGCTCGGGCACCAGGACGGCCGAGGCCAGGAGACGAGAGGCACCGGCGGCGAAGAGCGCTGCCGCCAGGCCGATGACGAGCAGCAGCAGGATCCACAGGTACTTCTTGAAGAAGATCTCCATCAGGCTCCTCGAGGCCACGCGGCCCAGCCGTCGCCAGAGAGCGGCTGGGCGGTCCGGGTCGCGGCGGCGGGGTCACCGACGGGCCGCACGGAGGACCTCGCCGGCCAGCAGTGCAACCCGTGTGCCACATCCCGCCGCTGCTGGCAACCCATTCTGGAGCCAGGATCGGACGCTCGGCGCGGCCCGGACCGGCAGGCTCGTGACAAGGGCTACCCCCCCGCACTCAGAGCGTGACATTC
This sequence comes from Myxococcota bacterium, assembly GCA_034005005.1. Classification (GTDB taxonomy): domain Bacteria; phylum Myxococcota_A; class JAVEVO01; order JAVEVO01; family JAVEVO01; genus JAVEVO01. Next base: position 18,029 of record JAVEVO010000075.1, on the reverse strand, counting down.
TGTCAACCGCGTGGGCCCGCGCCTCCCGGTAGATCCTTCGCGTCGCGGCTGCGTATTCAACCGGGTGAACCGAACCGTCAGCACCCCGGAGGTAGTCCGATGCACCGCTCGACCAACACCCTCGGCCTTCGCCCGGCGAGCTTGCTCGCCCTCCTCCTGCTGGCAGCCTTGCCGGCCTGCTCGACCACGGCGAGCGCCGCGCGCAGCGCCGCGGTCGGCCCCTACGAGGTGGAGATCCTCGTGGACGGCAGCTCGCGCACGGTCTACCAGCACCGCGGTCGCTACTACGTCGCCGGCGCCCAGGGCCAGCGCTACGAGATCCGGGTGTACAACCACACCGGCCGACGGGTGGAGGCCGTGGTGACCGTGGATGGCCGGGACGTCATCGACGGCCGCCCCGGAACCCTGAGCAAACGAGGCTACCTCCTGGAGGCCGGCTCGAGCGTCACCATCGATGGCTTCCGCACCAGCAGCACGCAGGTGGCGGCGTTCCGCTTCTCCCCGGTCGCGGCCTCCTACGCGGCCCGCATGGGCGACGCCGCCAACGTCGGCGTCATCGGCGTCGCCCTGTTCCCGGAGCGCGTCTGGCGGCAGCCGGTGGTGGTCGCGCCGCCCCCCCCGTCCCCGGTCGACCCGCGCTACTACGCCCCCGGGTACGGCGGCGGCGGACTCGGGACGGCCATGCAGGAGGACGCGCCGGCCGCGGCCGCCGATGCTGCCCTGGGAGGCCAGTCCGAGGCCAAATCCAGCGCCTCGTTCCGCCGCCCCGGCCCGCCGGAGCGCCCCGGCCTGGGCACCGCCTTCGGTGAGCGGCGCTACAGCGCGGTGCAGGAGGTCTCGTTCGAACGGCAGGATCCGGAGCGCCCCGCGGCCGTGGTCCAGGTGCACTACAACGATTGGAACGGGCTGGTGGCCGCGGGTGTCGTCCCGCCTCCCCGCCCCCGGCTCAGCGAGCAGCAGCGCCGCGAGCAGGCCAATCCCTTCCCGGCGGATGGTCCCTTCGCCACCCCTCCTCCCGGCTGGTGAGAAGGGGCGAGGAGCGAGGAACGAGGAACGAGCAACGAGGATCAGGGAGCGGGGGTGGAGGGCTGGTCGGCCGAGGCGGGCACCGGAGAGGACCGCAGCCCGGTCCGGCCCGACGCCGGTGGCGGCTGCTGCGCCGCGGCGGCGTCGGCAGGAGCGGTGGGCGCCTCGAGCAACCGGCGCTCCTTGCGGCGGACGAACCAGGCGTAGATCAGGTGCCCGACGACGATGAGGACGATGGCCGCCACCAGCCAGTGCTGCACCCCCCGCATCGCCTTGAGGACCCGCTCGATCTCACCACCGAACAGGTAGGCGGCGAGGATGATCGCCGGCACGCTAATCAGGGCGGCGGAGCCGTCGGTGAGGATGAAGCGACGATACGGCACCCCGGAGAGGCCACCGAACAGGAAGACCCCGGCCCGGATCCCGGGCGAGAAGCGCGCCCCGAAGAGGATCCGGTTGCCGTAGCGGGCGTACAGCCGCTCGATCTTGCGCAGCCGGGCCGGAGGCAAGAATGAGCGGAACAGGCGCAGCCGCAGCACGTCCGAGCCGTAGCGGTGGCCGATCCACCAGAGGGTGGAGTCGCCGAGGAGCACCCCGCCCAGGCCGATGAAGAGGCTCAGCCAGACCGGCAGGACCCCGAGGTGGGTGACGTAGCCGGTGAAGACCAGGACGACGTCCTCAGGGAGGGGGAGGCCGAAGCCACAGGCCAACAGCACGAGGAAGATGCCGAGCCCGATGAGGGTGGGATCGGCCGCGGCGAGCTGCTCGAAGATGTTGGAGAAATCGATCTGCCACATGGCCCCACGCTGCCCTCCCTGCCGACGGGGAGCGGCTCTCCTCGACAGGTGACCGGTGGGCGCCCCGCCGGCCGGGCAACAAGATACCGGCTGGCCTGGCGATCGTCAAAGTGAACCGGGACGACCCGCGCGCAAAAACGAACGCGGTGCCCCGCCGCGCGGCCTGGCGTGCCGCAGCAACCAGGCAAGTGGCCGAAAAAAAGATGAATTTCACCAGGGAGCGTCACGCCGGTCGACGCGCGGTGACCGTCCGACTCAGCGAGCTCGGCGAGCTCGGCGGCGCGAGGTCTTCCTGCTGGACCCGGATGACCAGGGGGAGCTTCCCGGAGAGGCCTGCTCACGCCGTCGGCCCCCCCAAAAAAGGCTGCAGATCATCCCGGTGAGCGAGCAGCGAGGCCTTGGCACAACTCCCCGCACGAAAAGAATTTTCTCGCAGAGCCGCAGCGCCGCAGAGGGCTCAGCCAGCTAAGCACTTTTCTCTGCGAACTCTGCGGCTCTGCGAGAGATTTTGCAGCTCGAGCCGGGTGCCGGAGGAGATTGGCAATGAATCCGCCCACTCGGACCGGCTGCACAAAAGAAAAGGGCCTCCGGACATCGGCGGTGTCCCCGGAGGCCCTCGAGGCCCGGAAGAGATCCGGGCCAGATGGGTTTCGGCGGCTCGGTTCCTCGGCTGAGCCACCCTGCGGAGCGACAGGCTTCGTCCCCGGCGTTTGGACTCAACCTGCGGGCGGGGAGTCTGCAAGCCTCGTGCCGGCAGGGGCAACCTCTTGTTCTTTCATCGATTTGCCCTCTCCATGCCCGATCCGGACCGCCCGGAGAGGCCCCCAGGTCGGACATCCACGTCATAGTCCCGGTCGCCGGTTGCGCGCCCGGCCAGCACGCGGGCAGTCGCCGCGGGAGGCCACGGCCACCACGAGCCCCGCCGGCGGACCGACGGATTTCGCTTGACAAGGGAGGGGTTGCCCGATAAAGCTCAGCCCAAGCTTACGTCGTCGCTCCCGCACGACTACCGTTGCTTTATCCCGCGGGTGATTGCTCCCCAAGGTCCAGTCCTTCACGCTCACCCGCCAGCTCGGTCGAGGGAAATCTCCAACGGACTTCAGCAGGTCTCATTGCCGGCCTGCATCACAACCGCCGCGCAGCTCCTCGGAGCTGCCCCAGCATCCAGCCACCCTTCCAGGAGAGTTGTATGGCAGACCCACAGAAAGAACCCACCATGAACCTCAGCGACCTCAAGAAAAATAAGATCCAGGAGCTCGTCGAGATTGCCAATACCATGGCCATCGAGAACGTGGGCAACATGCGCCGCCAGGAGCTGATCTTCGCCATCCTCCAGGCCCAGACCGAGAAGGACGGTAAGATCTACGGGGAAGGCGTGCTCGAGACCTTGCCCGACGGCTTCGGCTTCCTGCGCGCCCCCGACTACAACTACCTGCCGGGCCCGGACGACATCTACGTCTCGCCCTCGCAGATCCGGCGCTTCAACCTCCGCACCGGCGACATCGTCTCCGGGCAGATCCGGCCGCCCAAGGAGGGGGAGCGGTACTTCGCGCTCCTCAAGGTGGAGAAGGTCAACCTCGAGGATCCGGAGAAGGCCCGGGACAAGGTCCTCTTCGACAACCTGACCCCCCTGTACCCCGACCAGCGGCTGAAGCTCGAGGCGCACCCCCGCAACTACAGCACCCGCATCCTCGACCTGCTGACGCCCATCGGGATGGGGCAGCGCTGCCTGATCGTCTCCCCGCCGCGCGCCGGCAAGACGATGCTGCTGCAGAACATCGCCAACGCCATCACCACCAACCAGCCCGAGGTGATCCTGATCGTGCTGCTCATCGACGAGCGGCCCGAGGAGGTCACCGACATGGAGCGGAGCGTCAAGGGCGAGGTGATCTCCTCCACCTTCGACGAGCCGGCCCAGCGCCACGTCCAGGTGGCCGAGATGGTGCTCGAGAAGTCCAAGCGGCTCGTCGAGCACAAGAAGCACGTGGTGATCCTGCTGGACTCCATCACCCGCCTGGCCCGGGCCTACAACACGGTGGTCCCGCCCTCGGGCAAGATCCTCTCCGGCGGTGTGGACTCCAACGCCCTGCACAAGCCGAAGCGCTTCTTCGGTGCGGCCCGGAACATCGAGGAGGGCGGCTCCCTGAGCATCATCGCCACGGCCCTCATCGACACCGGCAGCCGGATGGACGAGGTCATCTTCGAAGAGTTCAAGGGCACCGGCAACAGCGAGATCCACCTCTCCCGCAAGCTGATGGAGAAGCGGATCTTCCCGTGCCTCGACATCAACAAGTCGGGCACCCGCAAGGAGGAGCTGTTGCTCGATCCCACGACCCTCAACCGGGTCTGGATCCTGCGTCAGCTCCTGCACCCCCTGAACGTCATCGACTCCATGGAGTTCCTCCTGGACAAGCTCCGGCGCACCCAGAGCAACCAGGAGTTCCTTGACTCCATGTCCCAGTAACGCTAGAACCTTGCGCCTCGTGGGCGATCGCCGGCCGGGCGGTCGCCCACGGTGCGCACCCTCCCGGACCTCCCTGGTCGGGGCGCACGTTGCCGCAACCGGACCCGTGACCGACTCTCCCCGGAGGGCTCCCCGCCTCCTCGGGGAACCGGCCACGCAGCGGGCCGAGCAGGCCGACGAAGAGCGAGACATGAAGAAAGGCATCCATCCCGATTACAAGCCCGCGACCATCACCTGCGCCTGCGGGAACGTCGTCGAGACCCGTTCCACCAAGGGCAGCTTCAGCGTGGACCTCTGCTCGCAGTGCCACCCCTTCTTCACCGGCAAGCAGAAGCTGATGGACGCGGCCGGCCGCATCGATCGCTTCCGCAAGAAGTACGGGCCGGCGAAAGAGCAGGCTTGAGCCCTACCGGATCAGCGCCCCTCCCCGCCCTGTCCGTAGGAGGGCAGGCGGTCCTGGAAGGGGTGATGATGCGCTCGCCCCGCTCCTTCGTCGTCGTCTGCCGTCGCCCCGACAGCACCATCGTGCTCAAGGAAGCCCGCTGGGTCTCCCTGTGGGACCGCCTGCGCTTCTTGCGCTGGCCCTTCCTGCGTGGTGCGGTGGTCTTCTGGGAGACGCTGCAGAACGGCATGCAGGCGCTGACCTTCTCGGCCGAGCAGCAGGCCGGGGCCACCCCGGAGGAGGCGTCGTCCCCTCCGGCCGGGGCCACCCCGGCGGACGCCGGGGCCCCCACGCCGGCCAGCGCCGCGACCGCCGAGCCCCCCCTGAGCAAGGGGGCGATCACCGGGACGATCCTCGTCTCCCTGCTGTTCGCGTTCGGCCTGTTCGCCGCCCTCCCCCACCTCCTCGCCTTCCTCACGGGCAAGCTCACGGGGGCGCCCCTGGACGGACGCAACTTCCTGTTCCAGGTCGTCGATGGCGGCTTCAAACTGCTGGTGCTGGTCGCCTACATGTGGGGCGTCTCCCGGATGAAGGAGATCCAGCGGGTCTTCCAGTACCACGGGGCCGAGCACAAGGCGATCTTCACCTACGAGGCGGGCGAGCCCCTGACCCTCGAGCACGCCCGCAAGTACCGGACCTTCCACCCCCGCTGCGGCACCTCCTTCCTGATCCTGGTGCTGCTGGTCAGCATCCTGACCTTCACCCTCGCCTTCTCGGGCCCCTGGATGCCCGTCTTCAGCGAGAACCAGTGGCTCAACCAGCTCCTGTACGTGCTGATCAAGCTCCCGCTGATGTTCCCCATCGCCGGCATCGCCTACGAGGTGCTCAAGCTGTCCGGCAAGCGGGCGAACCAGGGCTGGCTCAAGCCCCTGATCCTCCCCGGGCTCTGGCTGCAGCGGATCACCACCAAGGAGCCGAGTGACGATCAGCTCGAGATCGCCCTGCTGTCCCTGCGCAAGGTGCTCTGGCGCGAGCAGCGGATCGCCGCGGGGGATCCCCTGCCGCCCGGAGCCACGGGCGGCTTCCGCGATGGCCAGATCGAGCTCCTCTCCACCGCCGCCGAGGCGGACCTCCCGCTGGTCGCGGGCCAGCTCAGCGCGGCGGCCGCACACCCGTAGGTAACCATGTTCGAGAACCTGATCGGGATCGGAGAGCGGCTCGCCGAGCTGCACAACCTGCTGGGGACTCCCGAGATCGCGACCAGCGCGACGCGGGTCCGCGAGTACGGGAAGGAGATCCGGCGCCTCGAGCCCCTGGTCGAGGCGTATCGGGAGTACCAGGACGCGCAGCTCTCCCTGGACGAAAGTCGCACGATCCTGCAGACCGAGTCCGACCCGGAGCTGCTCGAGCTCGCCCGGGAGCAGCAAGGGGAAGCCACCGCCCGCCTCCAGGCCGCCGAGCAGCGGCTGCACGTGCTGCTCCTCCCCCGGGACCCCTACGACGACAAGAACATCCTGCTCGAGATCCGGGCCGGCACCGGCGGCGAGGAGGCCACGCTCTTCGCGGCGGAGCTGTTCCGGATGTACGGTCGCTTCGCGGAGCGGCGCGGCTGGCGCATGGAGATCGTCACGTCGCACCTCAGCGCGTCGGGCGGCTTCAAGGAGGTGATCGCCTCCCTCGAGGGGACCGACGTCTACAGCGTGCTGAAATGGGAGGCGGGCGTGCACCGCGTCCAGCGGGTGCCGGAGACGGAGAGCCAGGGGCGGATCCACACCAGCGCGGTGACCGTGGCGGTCTTGCCGGAGGCCGAGGAGGTGGAGGTGGAGATCGCGGACAAGGATCTGCGCATCGACGTCTACCGCTCCAGCGGCCACGGCGGGCAGAGCGTCAACACCACCGACTCGGCGGTGCGCATCACCCACCTGCCGACCAACACCGTGGTGATCTGCCAGGACGAGAAGTCCCAGCACAAGAACAAGGCCCAGGCCATGAAGGTCCTGCGGGCCCGCCTCTTCGAGATCAAGCGCCGGGAGCAGGAGGAGCGAGAGCGGGACAAGCGCAAGGCCATGGTGCGCTCCGGCGATCGCAGCGAGAAGATCCGGACGTACAACTACCCGCAGAACCGCGTCACCGATCACCGGATCGGCCTGACCCTGCACCGTCTCGAGGCGATCATCGAGGGCGATCTGGACGAGATCGTCACCACGCTGCAATCTTACTACCAGGCAGAAGCCCTCCGCCTCCAGCAAGGGAGCGCGGGCGAGGGCCCGGAGGCCTGAGCAGGGCGAGCACTCATGGCACCAGCAGCGGGAGGAGGGAGCATGGACCTCGGAAGCGTCAGCGAGAGCACCGGGTGCAACCAGCGGAAGAGCCGGGGTCGGGCCGTCGCCAGCCTGCTCACCGCCGCCTGGCTGGCCCTCCCCGGCCTGGCCACCGCCCAGACCCCGACGGGGCTCGACAGCCCCGACGCCGGGACCCGGGTCCAGGGCGTCTTCGCGGTGCGCACCTCCGGTGACGTCACCGCCCTGCCCAAGCTCGGACAGCTCGTGCAGGTCGACGAGCACAAGGGCGTCCGGCTGTTCTCGGCCATGGCCCTGGGCGAGCTGGCCGGCCCCGAGTACTACCCGATCCTCCAGAGCGTGGTCGACCTGGACCCCGCACCCGAGGTGCGGCAGGCCGCGACCCAGGCCATGGATCAGATCGCCCAGCGCACGGGCGTGGCAGTGACCCCGCCGGCCCCGCCGGCCCCCCCGACCCCGCCGGCCGTCGCGCCGGCGGTCCCCGTGGCCGTCGCGCCGGCGGTCCCCACGGCCCCGGTCGCGGTCGCCTCCATGCCGGCCACGGACCTCCCCCCGCCGGCCACGGACCTCCCCCCGCCGGCCACGGACCTCCCCCCGCCGATCCCCTACTCCCCGCCCGCGGAGAGCCTCCCTCCGCCCGCCGCGAGCTATCCGCCCGCCGCGAGCTATCCGCCCGCGGCGAGCTATGCCCCGCCCGCGACAGCCCTGGCTCCCCCCGCGGCCCTGTTCGATCCCCTCGCGCCGCCGACCGATGCCGGCTCCTACGGCCTGCCCGGCGCCGCGCCAGCCTACGGGCACCAGGGAGGCAGCGAGGTCTCCGGCCTCGTCGGCCTGCGTCACGACAGCATCGACGACACGGTCACCGCGGCCGGCAAGGACCTGGTCAGCACCACCGCGGTGACCCAGCTCGGGCTCGACCTCTTCGGTGGGTACTTCCTGGTCGACGGGGTGCAGCTCCTCGGCAACCTCGGCGTGGAGCTCACCAAGACGAGCCTCACCGCGGAGCGGATCCAGCCCGATCTCACGATCACCACCGACGACAGCTCCCTCGCGACCAACGAGTTCTCCCTCGCGGTGGGCGCCGGCTACGTGCACCCCCTCACGGACGAGCTCTACGGCCAGGTGGGGCTGCTCGGCGGCGCCTACTACCGGATCGCCCAGCTCGCGGACCGTGACGAGATGGGGATCGGCTACCAGGTGCGTGGGCTGCTCGGCCTCCGCTACGCGCTGGCCTCGCGGGTGCACCTGGTGGGGACCGTGGACGGGACCTGGAAGTCCCGCCGGCTGACGGTGTCCCCCCTGGACCTGACGCGATCCGAGTACGATCAGGACCAGGCGACCTTCGGGATCGGACTCGATCTGGGACTTTCCGTCTGGTTCTGATCGGAACAGCAGTACGTTCGGCCCAGATACCTCCAATCCCCTACCCTCTCCCCCCTCCTTCCCCTGCTCGCAGGCCCCGGATCACCCCACCCACCGGCGGCAGCCGGGGATCGCGGAGCGCGCGCGGTCCGCGGGGGGGCGAAGCGGAGGAGGGAGCGAAGAGGAGGAGGGAGGGAGCGAGGGGGGCCAGCTCAGCAGTTGAGGTACAGCGCGAGCTCGTAGGGGTGGGGCCGCTGCTGGAGCTGGAGGATCTCCTTGCGCCGCTTGGTGTCGGTGAAGGCCTCGAGCAGCGCCTCGCTGAAGACGCCGCCCTCGAGGAGGAAGGCGTGGTCCGCGGCGAGCGCGTCGAAGGCCTCCTCGAGGCTGCGCGGCAGGGTCGGGATGCGGTCCGCGACGTCCCGCCACTGCGGGTCGGTGCAGTCGAAGTCGAAGGGGCCGAGCCCGAGGGCCTCGGGGTCGAGGTTGCGGCGGATCCCGTCGAGGCCCGCCATGAGCTGGGCGGCCATGGCCAGGTACGGATTGCAGGTGGCGTCGGGAGTGCGGAACTCCATGCGCTTCTCGGCCGGGTTGGTGATGTACTTGGGGATCCGGATCGCCGCGGTGCGGTTGCCGAGGGAGAAGAAGGCCTTCACCGGCGCCTCGAAGCCGGGGATCAGCCGCTTGAAGGAGTTGGTCGAGGGGTTGGTCAGGGCCACCAGCGCCCGGGAGTGGCTGAGGACGCCGGCGATGTAGGAGAACGCCAGGCGCGACAGCTCGGCGTAGCGGGACGCATCGTAGAACAGGTGCTCCCCCTCCTTGACCAGGTACTGGTGGAAGTGCATGCCCGAGCCCGCCTCGCCGTGGATCGGCTTGGGCATGAAGGTGGCCACCAGGTTGTGCCGGGCCGCCACGTTCTTGACGAAGTACTTCACCAGGTAGGTGACGTCGGCCATGCGCACCAGGGGGCCGAGGACCACCTCGATCTCCTGCTGACCCGCTGCGCCCACCTCGTGGTGGTGGTAGCGGATGTCGACGCCGATCTCACCGAGGGCCTCCACGGTCTCGCAGCGGACGTCCCGGAAGCGATCCAGCGGCGGGATCACGTGGTAGCCGCCCTGGTGGGGGATGGTGTAGCCGGTGGCCAGGGGCGGGCCGTCGAAGGACTCACCCTGGCTCTCGCCGCTCTCGATCAAGGCGAGGGAGAGGTGGGGACGGCTCACCGTACGGACGTTCCCGAAGAGGTAGTACTCGTACTCGGGCCCGAAGAGAGCCTGGTCCGCGATCCCCGTCTGCCGGAGGTAGGCCTCGGCGCGCTGGGCCACACCCCGGGGGTCCAGGGGGTGCGCCTGGCGCGTGCTGGCGTCGGCGACGCGGCACAAGAAGGCGAGGGTCGGCCGCCCCCAGAACGGATCGACGAAGCCGGTGGTGACGTCGGGGACCGCGACCATGTCCCCGGCGGCGGTGACGCCGTACCCCGTGGAGGACCCGTCGAAGCCGACACCCTCCTCGAAGAGGAGGGCGTCCGCCTGGGACGGCGGCAGGGAGATGTGGTGCCAGGCCCCCGTGAGGCCGGCGAACTTGAGGTCGATGTTCTCGATGTGGTGCTCGCGGACGAAGGCGATGGCCTCGGAGACGGTCTGGAACATGCCCTGATCCCTCGCTCCCCGTTCGGCGGCCGGGCCGTGACCGGGGTGACGGAGTTACCCCCCGCCCGCGACGGCGAGTCGCGGACGGCCACTATGCCATGCCCGAGAGGCCGGGGACAGGTCCATCGCACCGGCCCGGGAGGGGAGGCCCGGGAGGGGAGGCCCGGGAGGGGAGGCCGGGGACGAGCGCGCGGCCCACCACCCGGGCGAGCCATCCCCGGAGGCCCCGCGGAGGCGGGGACCTCAGGCCGGCGAGGGCTCTTCCAGGGCCCGAGCGACCAGCGCCGCGTCGTGCGCGTCCGCGATCTCGCGGATCAGCCCGTCGGCCGCGCGCAGCACTTGCAGCCCGCGCGGGGCCAGTCCGGCCTCGGTCGGCTCCCACCAGATCGCCTGGTCCGCGGTGCCGGCCACGACGGTCAACCGGCTCTGGCCCGCGTAGTACTCCTGTCCCTGGCGGAACATGGCCAGCAGCCCCGCACGCCCCTGCACCTCGTGCCCCGCGCCGACCCAGCGGTAGACCGCCTCGGGGTGGAGCAAGAGCGCGAGCTGCTCGAGGGCGCCCTCGTTGAAGAGCTGGACGTACCGATCACGAAGCGACTGCAGGGTGGCATCCATCGTTCGACCTCCCGGCCCGACGCGGGTCGGGGAGAGCATAGCCAGCGAGAGCCTCCCTGGCCAGGATCGAGCGCACGACGTTGACAGCCTCCCCGTCCTGTCCCAGGATCCCGCCAGCTCCACGGCTGCCGCGGGCGGCCGCGGCTCGGGAGGTCCCATGCGCCGCTCCAAGATCCTCTGCACCCTGGGCCCGGCCACGGCCGACCGGGAGACCCTGCGTGCGCTCGTGGCCGCAGGGCTCGACGCGGTGCGGCTCAACTTCAGCCACGGGACCATCGAGGAGCACGCCCGGACCGTGGCCCTGGTGCGCGAGGTCGCGGCCGAGGCGGGGGTCCCCCTGCCCGTCCTCCAGGACCTGCAGGGGCCCAAGATCCGGGTCGGCGACCTGGGCGAGGACGGGCGGGAGCTGGTGGTCGACGAGGAGCTGCTGGTCGCGGGGACCAAGGCCGAGGCCCCGGCCGGCGCCCTCGTGATCACCTACCCGCCCCTGACCCGGGAGGTGGGGATCGGCGCCAGCCTGCTGCTCGACGACGGCCTGCTCCGGCTGGAGGTCATCGGCCGGGAGAGCCCCTCCTTGATCCGCTGCCGCGTCGTCGTCGGCGGCCACCTCGCCAGCCGCAAGGGAGTGAACCTCCCCGGCGTGCCCATCTCGGCCCCCGCGCTGACTCCCAAGGACGAGGTCGACCTGGAGGCCGGGCTCCGGATGGGGGTCGACTGGGTCGCGCTCTCCTTCGTGCGCTCGGCCGAGGACATCCGTCGTCTCCAGGAGCGGGTCCACCGGGCCGGTGCCCACACGGGGATCGTGGCCAAGATCGAGAAGCCCGAGGCCGTGGAGCGGCTCGGCGAGATCCTCGAGCTGGTGGATGGGATCATGGTCGCACGCGGCGACCTGGGAGTAGAACTTTCGCCCCAACGAGTCCCCCTGCTCCAGCACCGGATGGTCCGCGAGGCCAACGCCGCGGGCAAGTTGGTGATCGTCGCCACCCAGATGCTCGACAGCATGGTCCGCAATCCCCGGCCGACCCGCGCCGAGGTCTCCGACGTCGCCTGGGCCGTGATGCAGGGCGCCGACGCGACGATGCTGTCCAACGAGACCGCGATCGGCCAGTACCCGGTGGAGACCGTGCGGATGATGGCCGCCATCGTCGACGAGGTGGAGACCCACCAGGAAGAGGGGCCCACGGTGAGCGGCGCGTACATCCCCGACGCCGGCGGCCCCACCTCGGCCATGGCCCGGGCCGCGGTGAGCGCGGCCACGGATCTCGCGGCCCGCGCCATCGTCTGCTTCACCGGGAGCGGCCGGACCGCGACCCTGGTCTCCGACTACCGCCCCCGTCAGCCCGTGCTCGCCCTGACGCCCCGGCCCGAGACCTACCGACGGCTCGGCCTCTGCTGGGGCGTCACCCCCGTGCTCGTGCCCGACGGCCCCCTCGACCCGGGGCGGGCCCTCGCGCTCGCCCGGCAGACCGTGGCCGAGCGCGGCCTCGCCGCCCCCGGCGACGCGCTCGTGCTCACCCTGAGCCATCCCGCGGGCTTCGATCAGCACACCAACCTGGTCTGGGTGCAGCGTCAGGACGGCTGAGCCCACGATCCCCCCGCGCCCCGCCCCCCGCACGAGCCGACGAGGAACGAGGAACGAGGAACGAGCACGAGCACGAGCACGGGCACGAGCACGAGCACGAGCACGAGCACGAGCACGGGCACGAGCACGGGCACGGGCACGGGCACGGGCACGAGCACGAGCACGGGCACGAGGTCACCGACCGCGCGCGGTGCGCGGACGAAGGGACGGAGGATGGGAGGATCAGGAGGGGACGATCGGGGGAGCGCCGCGGCGCAAGGAGGGGATCAGCCCGAGATCACTGGGCGGGGGGCTCCATCCGCTGGCCGAGCTTGGCGCCGATGGTGTACAGCAGCTTGTACTCGGTGGTGGTGTCGGAGGTGATCTCGACCTGCTTGGGCTCGTTGCCGCACTCCTCCTCGAGGATGCTCTCGCCCTTGCTCTTCACGAGGACCATGGTCCCCATCTGCGGGGCCGCCGGGGCGCCCACCGCGGGGGGGAAGCCCACCTGGGCCAGGACGTCGCCGCCGGAGCCGGGGTAGCCGGGGTAGGCGGGCGCGGCGGGGGGGTAGGTCGGCTGGGCCGGCGGGTAGCCGGGGGCCGCGGCCGGCGGATAGCCGGGGTAGGTCGGCTGGGCCGGCGGATACGCGGGCGGCGCGGACAAGGGCGCAGCCTTGACCTCGATGGTCAGCTTCTCCTGGCGCACCGGGCTCTCCCAGTAGGTCACGAAGCCGTACTTGCAGCGGCGGGCGGGGGCCCAGCCGGTCTGCGCCCAGCCGGTCTCGATGCGGCCCGCGGCCTTGTCCGCGTTGGCCACGGGGATGTTGAGCTCGCCGAGCGCCTTGAGCGTGGCGTCCCACACCGGGTCGAGCTCCGCGGCGAAGGTGTAGAGGATCGGGTAGTTCTTGGGCGGCGCGGTGTACTTCGGGGTGCCCTTCGAGCAGCCCAGCAGCAGGCCGGTCGCCAGGATCGCTACGATCAGTGTCCTTCTCATCTTGGTGCCTCCTGCCTACGACCTAGAAGCGGTAGCTGATGTCGAAACGGGCGAACCAGTTGTCGCCGTTCGCACCGTTGAAGGGCCCCTCGAACAGCACGCTGGGATCGACCTCGGTGGTGAAGTACCAGCCCGCGTGGTGGAGGGTGGCACCCACGAAGGTGTCGAAGTCGGCCGGGATCACCAGGCCGGCGTACTTGTCCTTGACCTCGGCGGCGCTCGCCTCGTCCAGGGAGAGGGTCGTGTCCTCGAGGTAGGTCTCGTGGCGGCGAGGACGATCCTTGTGCTTGGGCGCGCCGGGCTCGAGGAAGTCGGTGACCTTCTGCCAGGTGCCCCAGCGCTTCACGAAGCCGGCCCGCATGTCGAGCCAGGAGAAGAGCGGCGCCTCGAAGCCGGTCCGCCAGTAGGGGAGCTCCATCAGGGTGTAGGTGATCACCTGGCTGGTGCCCCAGTCGCTGTAGGACTCGAACTTGTCCTGGTTGTAGTCGAGCCCGACCGCGGTGAAGAGGCTCGCCTTGCCGATGACCTTCATCTGCAGGCCGAGGCCGAGGTCGAAGTTGATCCCGGCGTAGTCGATGGTGCTGGTGTTGTCGTCCAGACCGTTGCTGTTGCCCATGGACTGGTAGGTGTCCACGAGGCCCGCGAAGCCGGTGTAGCGGAACTGCATCGCGGGGACCAGCCACCAGTGCTTGCTCAGACGGGTGAGGAAGCGGCTGTCCAGGTTGAAGACGTTGCCGCCGTTGACGGTCGGCTTGAGCGCGCCGTTGTCCGACATCTCGTAGGAGTAGTGGGCGAACTGCAGGCCGATGTCCCAGGTGGAGTCCGCGAGCAGGCCAAAGGAGGTGCCGAGGCCCACGCCGACCACGCTGTTGGACCAGATCTGCTCGGTGGAGGAGGAGCCGCCCTTCTGGTTCTCGTACTTGCTGATGCTGCGCTCGAGGTAGTAGTTGTAGCTCCCCGAGCCGAAGAAGAGGTGCGCGCCCATGTCGAAGCCCGGCCCGACCTTCCAGCCGGCGAACAGGTCGACCTTGCGGTTGGCGCCGTTGCTGTAGCCGCGCAGGGCGTTCCCGTTCAGGCCGCCCTGGGCGGACATGAAGCCGCAGTCGTTACCGCCCGACTCCTCGACGTTGCTGCCGCAGGCGGCCGGCGGGGTCTGCACGGCCTCGGCGCCCGCGAGGAACAGGTCGGTGGTCATGTCGGTCTGCTGGGAGGCCCAGAAGGCCATGTGGAAGCTGTCGGTCAGATCGAGGAAGAAGCCGCCGTTGAGCCCCTTGATGGTCGCCAGGCCCTCGTCCTCCCCGTCGGAGTCGATGACGCTGCCTTCCTTGCGCGCCAGATCGAGGTACAGGCGATCGCCGTACTCCATGGTCTTCTGAGGATACAGCCAGATGTTGGCGTCGTCCTCGACCCAGCGGTTCTGGTCGCCGAGGGTCAGGACCCTCGTCTCCCAGGCCGCTGCCGTGCTCACGCTGAGGACGACAGCGAGAGCGGAGAACAGGGACAGTGCAAGCCGTCTGTTCATGGACACCTCTCTCCTTTGCTAGAGTGGACCGGTCTCCCTCCGTGGGGACAGCCTGAAACGAGCGGAGTGGCGAACGCTTGGCTCCCACTCCCGGTGACTCGACTGGCCTCTCCTAGCACCCGCCCCGGTCCCTGTCAATCGGCCAGAGGGACCGGCCCGGGAAGAGGCTCAGCGGAAGTCCTCGTCGAGGGAGGGCTTGCCCGCCGAGCCGGGCCCGGCGGGGGAGGCTTCGAGGTCGAGGTCGGTCGCCGGGCCCGCGGTCCGCCCGCCGCCGGCGCCCCCGGGAGGCGCGGCTCCCCCCCCGTTGCCGTTGCCGTTGCCGTTGCCCCCATCCATCTCCGCGACGAGGGGTGCGGCGCCCGGCGGCGACAGCACCCGCACCCGCTTGTAGAGGCGGGCGAGCCGGCTGTTCCACCGCCAGACGACGACCTCCTCCTGGAGGGGCGCACCGCTACAGCTAGAACCAGAGCTCCATTTCTTGGCTGGATCTTTGGAGCCAAAGTACCGACGACGTAAGAGCAGGGCCTCGACTCCCTTGCCCTCGGGGTCCCCCGTGCTCGCCTCCTCGAGCACGCCCAGGGTGTCGCTCACGGGGCGACACACCGCCTGGTACGCGACCCGCAGGAGCTCCTCGACCGCGCCCGACCGCCAGCCGAGCAGGGTGAAGCTCGCCTGGCCGGCCGCGGTCTGCTCCCGGATCCACACCTCGGGGAAGGTGTCCTGGGTGACGTCGACCTGGCGGAGCTGCAGCAGGACGCCGGGCTGGCCGGTCAGGGTCCGCAGCTCGGCCCAGCGCCCACGCTCCCGCCGGAAGAGGGTGAAGGACGGCAGCAGCCCACCATGGGCCGGCGAGGGGCCCGCCGGGCAGCCCCAGGTCAGCAGGGCGCCGCGCTCGGAGGCCGACCAGTCGAAAGAGACGGCCTCGAGCACGACGGGCGGCCGCTCGCCCGCGCAGGAGGCGCTCAGCAGGGTGCGCAGGATCCCCCCCAGCTCGACCCGGCGCTGGGCGCGGGAGCGCACCTCCTCGATGAGCGCGGCGAGCTTCACCGAGGCGACCGGCCGGTCTGCGAGCGCGGCCGCGAGCCCCGCGACCGCGCGGTCCTCGACCTCGATGGGCTGGGTCAGATCGAGGGTCGCGACCAGCTCCTCCCGCGGGTGCGGTCGGTCGGCGGAGCGGGCCGTGAGGAAGCCGAGGGGCCGGCTGGGATGCCACTGCAGGCGGAGGGGCTCCTCGGGGTCCAGGGGGAAGGTCGCTTGCCAGGCCAGGTAGCGCAGCTCGAGCCCGTCCGCCTGCCAGAGGAGCTCCACCAGGGGCAGGGAGCCGGTCGCGTCGTCGGAGGCCTCGAGCTGCCAGTGGCCGCCCGGCGCCGGATGGCGGGGGCGGGAGCCCGAGGTCGGCGGCAGGCCGGGCACCGGCTCGATCAGCCGCAGCTCCTGGCGCACTCGCTGGACCCAGCTCTCCGCCTCCCGCTCGGGATGTTGCGGGTCCAGCTCCAGCTTGCAGGCCCAGCGCGGGTGGTTGCCGCAGAGCCCGCCGGTCTTGACGGGGATCGGAGCGCCGGGTGGCCGCCCGACGAGCACCTCGCCACGCCCCAGCGCGGTCATGGTCAGGGTGACCGCGGTCCCCTCGGGGGTCCAGCCGAGCAAGCGGGTGCGCGGGAAGGGATCCGCCCCCGCGGCGAAGACGCGGCTGGCGAGGAGCAACCCGAGCAGCAGGCCGAGCGAGCCGACGAGTGCGGCCCGCGGACCGCGTCCCGAAGCGCCGATCCGGCTCCGGCCGCGGGGAGAGCGGGCGGGAGAGGTGGCCAAGCGGCTCAGGGGACCCTGGGCGCGACCGGTGCGGCGCCAGCAGGCCCGGCGGGAGGCACCGCCGCCTCGTCGACGACGTGGAACTCCACCCGGCGGTTGAGCGCCTTGCCGGCGGGCGTCCGGTTGGGGGCGACGGGGCGGCTCTCGCCGAAGCCCTTGGCTTCGAGGCGCTCCCCGTCCATGCCCTGGCCGACGAGGTACTTCTTCACCGCGTCGGCCCGGTCCTGGGAGAGGCGGAGGTTGGCCGCGTCGTTGCCGTCGCTGTCGGTGTGGCCCTCGATCCGCAGCTTCTTGACGTTGTGCGAGACCACGAGGTCCATGACCTGGTCGAGGATGAAGAAGCTGTCGGGCTGGATGTCCGCCCGCCCGAACGCGAAGTGGATCGGTCGCTTCAGCTCCAGCTTGTTCTGCTTGAAGACGACGACCACCTTCTCCTTGGGGCGGAGCTGGAAGTCGAGCTCCGCCTTCTCGCCGGGCTTGATGACCAGGTCCCGCTCCCGGGAGAGGTAGTTGTTGGCCGTGGCGCGCACCTGGTAGCTGCCCGGCTTCAACTTCAGCAGGAAGGCGCCGGAGACCGGGTCGGCGGTCAGGGGCTCGCCGACGCCGACGACCTGGACCTGGGCCCCGGGCACGGGCATGTCGTCGAGGTCGTGGACCCGCCCCTGCACCTCGAGCTCCTCGTCGCTCGGCTCGAGGGAGAAGGTGAACTCGACGCCGCCGTCCTTCATCTCGACCTGGAAGGCCTTGGGCTGGTAGGCGGGCGCCGCGGACACCTCGATGCGGACCTTGCTGCCGACGGGGAAGGGATAGGACTCGAAGCTGCCGTCCGCTCCGGTGGCCTGGGCGGTGCGGGGCGGGGTCACCCCGGGGTACTCGAGCCGGGCCCCGGGGATCGGCTGGCGGGTGAGCCGATCGACGACGCGGCCGCGGACCGTGCCCTGGGGCTCGACCCGGGTGACCTCCTTGGTGACCACCTTCTCGACCGTCCGCACCTCGACCTCGGGCGTCGGGTCGAAGGCGTAGCTGAGGCCGAAGACCAGGTTGTACGGGGGGATCGCCGGGATGCCCGTGACGACCGTCCGCGTCAGCCCGAGGTCGACGGCCGCGGACAGGCGCAGCCCGGGCAGGGGGTCGGCCCGCAGTCCGAGGGTCAGCCAGTGGGGATAGGAGCCGAAGCCCTCGTTGCCCGGGCAGCGCTCCTGGGGGATGCAGACCTCGTCCGTGTCGCGACGCGTGGCCACCGGGACCCGCAGCCCCCACTCGAGGAAGGGCACGAACGCGCCGAGGACGGCCTCGAGGCCGACGCCGAGGTCCACGGTGTCGAAGGCGAGCGCGTCGTGGGCGAAGTTCTCCACCGCGCGCAGCTTGCGGTCCGCGACGTTGAGGGAATTCTCGAAGGAATACCCGAGGTTGGCATGCAGGCGCAGGGGGACCCGGGGGTTGGCGGCCCAGGCCTCCCAGGTCAGCAACCCGCCGAGCCGGACCGAGGTCGCGGACGGATCCCAGAAGACGTCGCCCTCGGCCGTGCTGGCATCGAGCGCGAGGAAGCCG
>JAVEVO010000074.1:0-32447 GCA_034005005.1 Myxococcota bacterium | reverse complement strand
CAGACAGAGGGTGGTTGGTGGCGACCGGCCTCCGCAGGGTGGCGACCGGCCTCCGCGCCGGTCGCTTTGCTCCTCTGCCCGCCAGGGCCAGGATCTGAAGGGGGAGGAGGCTGGTGCCGGCGCGGAGGCCGGCACCCACCCGGCAGCAGGCAACCAGTCAGAATCCATGTGACGGGGTACTAGGAGCCTGTTGCGGAAAAGTCCGTCGCGAGGCGGTCGAGGCGCGGCGCAGGGAAGGAAGCACCGAGCCGAGACGCCGCAGGCGTACTTGTGGTACGTCGAGGACGGATCGGCCGGTACTGACGCACTATGCGCCGATGCATCGGCCGCCGCAGCAGAACGCTTTGCGCAACAGGCTCCTAGGGCAGGGTCCGCGCCCCGGCGGGGGGGAGCGGGGCTGAGCCCGACAGGCTCTGGGGCGGCGGGGTGCGGGAGCGCAGGTCGTTGGGGCGGTGCCGCTCCAGCCAGCTCGCGAACTCGCCGTGCTGCTCGCTGAGCAGGGCGGTCAGCACCACCGCATCCCGGCCGGAGTAGTTCCGCAGGACCACCCCGACCAGCTCCTCCAGGTTGCCCTCGGCATGGAACGCCGCGTGCAGCCGCTCCCAGGCTGCGAGGATCAGGCGCTTCTCGTCATCGCTCGGCTCCGGCTGCACCGCGGGCCCGAGCTTCTGGAGCCGGCCCCGGAGGAGCTGAACGAAGGCACTACGCCCCCGATCGCGCATGGACCAAACGTACAGCACGTCGAGCAGCGCGGTCTGGCTCTGCAGCCGATCGCCGCCGAGGAGCAGCCGGAAGAGCTGCAGCAGGTCCCGCTGGCGCAGCTTGAGCCGGTTGAGGAACTTGCTCGTGCCCTCCGTGAGGCCGGCGACGATGTCGGACCAGATCTTCGACTGGACGATGGCTGGCACCGCGAGGGGATCGAAGCCGTAGGAGCCGACGGTGGCGAGGGGCCAGGACAGCACCGTGCGGAAGAAGTTGACCCGGATCACCTGGCGGTCGAAGCCGCGCAGCCGGTTGTGGGTCGTGATGTACAGCCCGTTGGCGAAGGCGATGACCCAGAACTTGGCCAGCGCCTGGAGGAAGCCGCCCGTCGCGCCGAACAGGGTGGGCCAGAGCAGGTCGAAGCCGGTCTTGGCCGCGTGGAGGATCGGCACCGAGAAGCCGGTCCAGAACATGGAGTTGGCGAGGTTGGTGCGGTCGATGCTGTCCGTCCGCCAGAGCCGGACGCTCAGCCCGGCCGTGGAGACCAGGTCCGCGAGCAGGTTGCGCAGGCCGGTGATGCCGAGCCACAAGGCGGCGTACCAGGGACCGACCACGAGGTAGGCCGGGGTGAAGCCGACGAGGATCTTGATCAGCCCCTTCAGGCTCGGGTTGAGGTAACGCCAGAAGCGCCGCAGGGAGACGCGATCGTCGACGTGCTCGTCGCCGACGAGGTTGGGGACCATGGGCTTGGGGGGCGAGAGGATGTACAGCCCCTCCTCGTTCCCGTCCTCCCCGAAGGGCAGTCCCCGCTGCTGCGCCACCAGGCGGGCAATGGTCACCGGCAGGGTCGGGTGGCGGTTGCGCTCGAGCAGGCGACGGCCTTCCTTGCACAGCCGGCTGGCGAAGATGAACCCCATGCCCGGGACCTGGGTGACCCCGCCGATGTAGTCGCTGCCGCAGCGGGCGAGCAGGGGCTGTTGCTGATACCAGGCGCAGGCCGCCTGCACCTCGGCCGTGGTGAGGCCCTCGATCCGCCAGCCGGCGAGCAGCTCCTCCACCTCGGCGGGGCGCCCCTGATCGAGCAGCTCCACCAGCCGGTTGAGGCGCCGCAGGTCCGCGGGGTCGCGAAAGCCCGAGTCGGAGGCGTTGAACGTCTCCACCTCGGCGATCCGGCGATGCTCCCGGATCAGGGTGCGGACCGCGTTCTCGGCCCCCTGGGACAGGGGATGGATGAACGCCAGCCGCCCGCCGCACGCCTGCAGCACGGGGTCCAGGTCCGCGAGGCTGGCGAAGGCCGAGTCGTAGTCCTCGTGCCGCCGCGCCGCGAGGCCGAAGTGCTCGGCCAGCCGGTCGGGACGACACTCGGCGTACTCCGCCCGGGCACGCTGGTACTCCTGGCGGAGGTTGTCGACCTCCCAGGAGGACGATTCACCCTGCTTCAGCCGGTGCAGGGAGTGCTGGTACTGGCTCTTGAGGTAGAGGACCCGCTTGTGCAGCAAGCCCTTGAGCTGCTCGGTGACCACCTGGCCGAGGTGGATGTGGGAGGCCTGCCCCCAGCGGAGGTGCTCCTCGAGCTCCTCGACGCGCAGGGCGGGAGCCTGCAGGAAGGGCAGGTTCCGGAAGCGGCTGTTGATCTCCTTCAGGCGCGTCCGGTTGAACTCCTCGAGCAAGGCGACCACGGTGCGCTTGCGACCCTGGGCGTTGTCGGCGAGCCGCGTGAAGAACTGGCCCAGCTCCTCGGGGTGGGCGGCGAGGAAGCGCTTCAGGCTCGCCGGGGTGCCGTCCTGCGGCGGCAGGTACATGAAGTGCAGCCGCTCGCCACGACGCCCGACCGACAGCTCGATGCCGATCTCGACGTGCACGCCGAGCAGGCGCGCCGCCTCGAGGGCCTCCTCGAAGACCCGGGGATCGGCGAGGTCGTAGTAGACCACGGTCAACCGGCTGATCCCCTTGATGAAAGCATCGACGAGGAGCTGGCTCGGGGTCTTGGTGCCCTGGCTGAGCAGGTCGTGGAGGTGGCCGTCCCAGCCGAGGTCCAGCTCGCTCAAGGGGCGCCCCAGCTCGGGGACCTCGATCAGGTCGAGCTCCCGCAGCAGGCGCCGGATCACCGGCTCCTGACCGTAGGAGGCCAGGGTGAAATCGGACATCAGCTCGTGCTGGCGCCGCAGATCGCCCCGCGCCTGGACCGACTCCTTCATCAGGGCGATCTGCACCCGGGCGGTGTTGATCGGCATGGAGAAGGTCTTGGCGTGCCACGCGTTGTCGACGAGCACGGCCAAGGCCGCGAGCCGCTCCTGGTAGCGCTCCGGCCCGTGGGAGCCGAGGAGCAGGTAGGCCTCGGCCATGGTCAGCCGGCGCTTGGCGATGGCCCGCACGAAGCCGGCCGGGTGGGAGCCAAGGTGCGAGAGGGGCTTGTCGGGGGTCTCGATCTCCCGGTTGAGGGAGTCGACCAGGGAGCGGACCGAGCCGCTGAAGCTGAGCAGGTCACGCAAGGAGACGATGCGCCGTCGCCACGAGTTGCCGAGTCGCCCCATCCCGTCCTCTCCCGAGCGGCCGCCGCCGCGACGGCCCCCCCGCCGATCCCGTTGTTGTTCGCCGACGGCCGCCTGTCAAGTCTGCGCGCACCCCCCATTTGACCCGGCTGCTCTGCCGGACTATCCTAGTCGGTTCAGGTCGGTCTGGTAGGAGCCGACCGGTGGGCGGGAGCGTGGGCGGATGAGCGGCAAGGACATCTTCTTCCTCCTGACCCAGCTCCTCGGCGGGCTGGCCCTCTTCATCTACGGCATGTCGGCCATGTCCGAGGGGCTGCAGCGGGCCGCGGGCAACCGGCTGCGCGACTTGCTGTACCACCTCACCCGCAACAAGCTGGCCGCGCTCGGCATCGGCACGCTGGTCGGCTTCCTGGTACACAGCTCCGCGGGCACCGTCATGGTCGTCGGCTTCATCAACGCGGGCCTGATGACCCTCGGCCAGGCCATCGCGGTGATCCTCGGCGCCAACCTCGGCACCACCTTCTCCATGCAGGTGATCTCCTTCAAGCTCGACGACTACTGCTACCTGCTGGCCGCGGTCGGTCTGCTGCTCTGGCTCGTCGCCGGTCGGCGCCCCGTCCTGAAGCACACCGGCTACGTGCTCCTCGGCTTCGGCCTGCTGCTGCTCGGGATGCGGACCATGAGCGGCGCGGTCGGGCCCTTGCGCGGCGGCACCCTCCAGGAGTTCTTGCAGCACACCGAGGCCACCACCCTGCTCGGCATGCTCGCCGGGGTGCTCGTCTCCACCTTCGTCACGGGGGTCATCCAGAGCAGCGGCGCGATGGTCGGCATCCTCTTCGCGCTCAGCCAGGGGGGCGTCTTCACCGATTTCTCCCAGGTCTTCCCCCTGCTGCTCGGCGCGCACATCGGCACCTGCGCCACCGCCCTGCTCGGCTCCATCGGCACCAACATCGAGGCCCGGCGGGCCGCGGTCGCCCACCTGCTCTTCAACGTGCTGGGCACGATCCTGGCCATCGCGGCGATGCGGTTCTACCTCTGGCTGATCCCCCTCACCTCCGACGACCTGATGCGCCAGATCGCCAACGCCCACACCCTCGTCCAGCTATTCAACGCCTTGATCTTCTTGCCATTCACGGCCCACTATGCCCGGCTCGTGGCCCGGCTCACACCCTCGCGCAGCAAGCCTCCCGAGAAGTCCCACCTCGAGGAGCGTTGCCTGAGCACCCCCGAGATGGCCATCGTTGCGGCCTTGCGGGAGAGCCAGCGCATGGCCCGGCTGACGCTGCACCAGCTCACCCAGGCGATGCGCGGGCTGGTCGAGATGAAGAGCGAGCCCTTCCTGGACGTGCGCAAGACCGAAGAGGCCGTGGACACCATCAAGGACTCGATCCGCGACTTCCTGGTCCGCCTCGCCTCCCACGACCTCACCCAGCGGCAGTCGATCCTCACCCAGCACATCCTCTCGAGCGTCGCGGACATCGAGCGGATCGGGGACCACGCCACCGTGCTGGTGGAGCTCACCGAAGAGAAGGTCCAGCGCAACGTCTGGTTCGACGACGCGAGCATGGAGGACCTGCTCCAGCTCTACACCAAGGCCAAGCACGTGCTCGAGCTGACCTGCGAGTCCCTCGAGTCCCAGATGCCGGTCAAGCAACGCCAGGAGCTCGCCTCCGCGATCCTGCAGGCGCGCAACGACTACGTGGACCAGAGCAAGCGCATGAAGGAGGCGAACCTCCAGCTCGTGCGCACCCACCGCGAGGACGCCCTGACCGGGCTGATCTTCAGCCGCTACGTCGCCTGCCTCGACAAGGTGGTCAAGCACTCCAAGCTGATCGCCATCGCCGAGCTGGCGCCGGTCTTCTTCGTCAAGGAATACAAGCTGGACCGCAAGAGCGAGCTCGTGGAGCGACCTCCCCTCCCGAAGAACGGGGGGTTCGTGGTCGACAAGTCGATCTTCGAGGAATGAATCCGGGCAGGACGAGAGCGTCTCAGCTCTGATCGGGCGAGAGACAGGGAGGTCGTCATGGGTGAGAAGGGGGTATCGAGAAGGGTTTTCCTCACCACGGCGGCGAGCGGCGTCGGGGCGGCGGCCTTGCTCGCGACCGGCGGCGTCGCCCTCGCGGCGGGGACGCCGGCCCCGGCCGCACCGGCACCGGCCCCGCCGGCCGCGCCGGCCGCGGGCAAGATCTGGCCGAGCCAGCCCGGCCGGATCGTCGCGGTGCACCACGCCGGGGCGATGGAGAAGATGGAGAAGCCCCGCCTCGACGTCGTCGGCCAGATGGTCGATCGGGGCCTGCTGGAGTTCACCGGGAAGAGCGATCTCGCGGCGGCCTGGTCCCAGTTCGTCGAGCCCGCGGACGTCGTCGAGATCAAGATCAACTGCCTCGGCCAGCGGCACAACTCCTCCAACGCCGAGACGGTCCAGGCGATCCTGCGCGGGCTGCAGGCGGCCGGGGTCAAGCGGGAGAACATCCTGATCTACGACCTGTACGGCGGCCACCTGCGCTCCACCCGGGAGTCGCTCTTCCGCCCGGACGGCAAGCTCGTGGGCTACGGGGAGCAGTGGGGCTACAACGAGGAGACCCTGCGGCTGGGCGGCGTCAAGACCAACCTCGCGAAGATCCTCGACCGCGTCACCGCGGTCATCAACGTCCCGGTGATGAAGAGCCACGACAACTCCCAGGTCACCGGCGCCCTGAAGAACATGACCCACGGTCACGTGAAGAACCCGGGGGGATTCCACAAGAACAACTGCGCGGGCATCCCCCACGTCTACAGCCACCCGAAGATCAAGGACAAGGTGCGGCTCAACATCATGGACGGGCTACGCTTGCTCTATCACGGGGGGCCGCAGGACAGCCCCAAGCACAAGCTCATCCACAACACCTTGTACTTCGCCACGGATCCCGTGGCCCTCGACAGCATGCTCTTCGACGTGATCCAGGATCACCGCAAGAAGTACAAGGTGCGGCCGCTCATCGTCCCCTCCTACCTGCCGACCGCGGAGCAGATGGGCCTGGGCGTGTTCGACCGCGCCAAGATCCAGATCACGCCCATCGAGCTGCAGGCCTGAGCGAGCGGCTCCCCCCGGCCTCCCGCCCCTGCTCCGCGCCCCCCCATCGCCCCCCGGTCCCGCTGTCGGCCCCGCCCCCGGTGAGCCGGGCTAGATCCCCGCGGCCAGGGGTGCGGCGGCGTCGAGGAGGGCCTGCTCGAGCACGCGGTGGATCTCGGCGGCCGCGATGGCGCCCTCCCGCTGCACCTTCACCTCGTCGTCGACGAAATCGACGATGGTCGAGGGCCGGCCCGCGGGGAGGTCGCCGGCGTCGACGAGCAGGTCGACGGTGTGGGCGAAGTTCTTGCGGATCTGGGCGATGGACGAGGCCCCCACCTTCTGGGAGATGTTCGCCGAGGAGATCAGCAGCGGGCCGCCGAAGACCTCGAGGATGCGTGGCGCGAAAGTACCGGTACAGATCCGCACGCCGAGCTTCGGCCGCTTCTTGTCCAGGAGGGTCCGCACCACCCGCTCGGGGAGCTTGTCGCCGGGTGGGAAGAGCAAGGTCAGGGGGCCGGGCCAGAAGTGCTCCATCAGGGTGCGGGCCGCCGGCGGGAACGCGCCGACCAGGCCGTTGAGCCCCCGGCGATCAGGGATCAGCACCAGGGCCGGGGCCCGGGAGGCGCGCCGCTTGGACTGGACGAGGCGCAGCACCGCGGCCTCGGAGAGCAGCGCCGCGCCGACGACGTACTGGCGCTGGCTCGGGAAGCAGATCAGCCCCTCCTCACTGAGAACCTGAGCAATTTCGGCATATTGAGAAGGATCTTGCTCCAGGGAGCGGGAGGTGAGGATGCGCATCGTCGGAGCACCTCCTGGCGACGGGGGTTCAACTCCTCGAACAGCACGGAGGGGATCTTTGTTCCGCACACCGGTCGACGCGGTCGACGGGAGCGACCGCCCGCGGACGGATCAATGCTGCTCCCCGAGGAAGAGCCGGCGCAGCAACCGCTCGGACGTGCGGGTGGCCGACCAGGGAGGATCGGCCGTGAGATGGCGCCGGGCGGCGTCCGGGGCCGCCGAGGTGGCCAGGGGCAGGCTGAGGCTGCCGAGGCCGAAGGGGTCGCGCGGGCAGCTCGCGGCGAGGGGGATCGTGCAGACCCCCGTGGGGCTGTCCGGCGCATCGGGCTGGCAGATCTGGTTCTCCCCGCAGGTCGCGGGGCCGGGGAGCCCGGTCACGTCGTCGAGGGCCACGGCACAGGTCTGGGAGCAGAACGGCGGGAGATCGGGCTGACCGTCACCGTCCCGGTCCTGGGCGTCGGGAGCGGTGAAGCCGCGGCCGTCGACGTCGACCCAGATGGGGTTGGTGAAGCCGAAGGGCATCGTCGGGAAGCTGTCGGGCATCTCCGTGCCACCCGCGAGCCCGGCGAGGGCATCGTCGAGCAGCTCCCGGAAGCCCTTCTCCTCGAGCCGCGCGAACAGCGAGTCGAAGCCCCCGAGGATCTGCCCCAGCCCGATGCTGATCACCGTCGGGATGAGCAGGTGCCCGTAGATCAGACCGTTGTAGACGGGGGAGAGCTCGTTGCCGTCGTTGACGCCATAGGCGATGGCCACGTACCAGGAGTCCTCGGACGGACGCGGCAGCTCGATCCGCTCGTCGAAGTCGACGATCCGCGCCGGCTCGCCCGTCAACCGGAACCGCTTCTCCAGCAGGCCGTTGCGATAGATCTCGACGCGGTCGACGCCGAACCAGGAGGGGGTCTGCACCCGCAAGCGAGCCGTGAGGGAGGCCTGCTCGGCCAGGACGATGGTGTCGCCGACCTGACCGTCGTTGAGCGCGAACTCCAGGTAGGGGCCGGAGCTGGCGGTCACGCGGCGCTCGCGCACCGCCCGGTTGACCTCCCGGGGGTCGAGCCCGGGGACCGCGTCGTGCTCGACCTGCACGAAGTTCCGCGGGATGCCGATCTCCTTCACCTTGTTGTGGGAGTCGCTGTTGCCGACGCCCGTGACCACGAAGCCCGCGTTGAGCATCGAGAACCAGCTATCGAGCATCTGGGTCAGCTTGGTGCAGGGCTCGACCCCGCAGCTATGGCACTCGTCCCGGCAGGCCGCGGCGCAGCTCTCGGTCCAGCCGGTGCCCCCCGCCGCGGTGGGGCGCTTGCAGCACTCGGGGTGGGTCGCGCAGACGCAGGTCTCGCAGGCGCAGTCTTCCCCGCCGCAGCCCGCGAGGAACTTGCCCTCGGCGTTGACGTTGGGTGAGCACCCGGCCGTCGCCCGGGAGAGCTGACAGCCCGGGTCGCGCGCCAGGGTGAGGGAACGGAAGGCCTCCTGCTCTGCGGGAGTGCGCAGCATCATCCGCCGCACGGAGAGGTACTTCAGGGCGTCGATCGCGTGGCGCTTGCACTCGAGGAGGGTCGTGCCGTCGAGGCCGCAGAGGGTCAGCCGATCCCGGAAGGTCTTCGCCCAGGTGCAGCCATCCTGGAGGTCGAGCAGCTCGAGCCGCGCCTCCTCGGTCAGCCCCGCGGCGAGCAGCCGCTGGTCGACCCCGGCGCACTCCGCGGGACCGAGCTGCAGGTCGGCGCAGACCACCCGCGCCAGGGCGGGATCGCCTGCCGCGGCGCCGGCCGGCAGCACGAAGCGGAGCCGATCGTGGGTGCCCAGGATCTCCTGGTAGCAGGCATTGTGCTCGGCCACCTCCCGCACCGTGGGCGTGCGGATCAGCTCGAAGCGCTTCTCGTTCATCACCTCCACGGCGTCGAAATCGCAGGAGATCTGCTCCGTCTGCGGGTTGCACATCTCCATCCCGGGCGTCGCCCGCTGCAGGTCGTACCCGTGGACGCCGGCCTGGGCGAAGTAGCCCATGAAGCCGTCCCAGGGGTGATTCACCTGCACGACGAAATTCGCGGGATCCGCCGCCCGCGCCCGCATCCCCGCGAAGACCTCGGCCGTCGGCAGGCCGTACCACGGCGGGGGATCGTGCACCGACCAGTCCGTGGCGTCGTAGCGCAGGGGGTACCCGTTGAAGTGGCCGAACTCGAGGGTCGTGGTCTCGACGCCGACCTGGGTGGCGACCCAGGGCTCCACCCGCAGGTCGTGGATGTAGGGCCGGTAGTCCGTCAAGGAGTCGTGATCGGTTCCAGTGAAAAATTCCACTCCTTCTGCGACGGCGGACGCGACCCGCTCGTCGAAGGGCATGCTGCCGTCGACGGAGTGCGCGGCATGGACGTGGAAGTCGGCCGAGATCATCCCCCGGGTGTCGACCTCGCGCTGCAGGGTCGCCTCGACGACCGTGGGCTTCCCCGGTCGCAGCTCGAGGCGCTGGGTGTGGAGCGAGTACTCGAGCCCCCGGCTGACGTACAGGTTGTAGCTGCCCGGGGCGAAGTCCAGCTCGAGCTCGCCGTCGGTGGTGAACGCCGCGTGCCGGACACCGAGGTCGAAGCGGGCATCCCCGAGCGCGACGTGACCCTGCCCGTCCCAGGGCAGCTCCCGCCCCTGCTCGTCCAGGTCCACGAGCACGGCCTTGGCCGGCAGGCGCGTGCCGGTCGAGTCCTGCACTCGCAAGGTGAGGTGGCCGGCCGGCTGCAAGGTGAGGTGCGCGACGGCCACCTTGCCCGCGGCGACCGCTACGGGCACGGGCCGGGAGACGCGGCGCGTCGTGGTCTTGGCGACCAGGTAGTAGCGCCCGGGGGGCAGCGGGCCGCGGTAGTCCCCGTCGAGCACCCGGTCCAGGCCCCGATCCGACTGCATCTCGGAGAGGATCCCGTCGTCGCCGAAGGCCTCCCGGGTGGCCTGGCGCAGGCCCTCCCAGGAGGCGAAGCGCACGGGCTCCGGCCTGGTCGGCTGCGGGTCGCGCACCGCGAAGACGTGGGCATGGGACACGGGGGTGCTGGAGCCGTCCTCGAGCACGACCCCCTGGACCCAGCCCACCGGCTCGTCGCGCAGGGCGTAGACCGTCTCGAGCACCGAGCCGACGTCGCCGTCGCCGACGACCAGGTACCGCTCCCAGGTGAAGGTGAGGCGATCCTGGAACGATCGGCCGTCCGCCTCCCGGACCAGCGCACTGGCGTCCTGGTGGCTGATCACGGCCGTGGCCGAGGAGGTGAAGATCGGCACGAGCAACTGCGCGGACTGGCACTCGGTCGCCGGGAGCAGCTCGAGGGTGGCGAGGTCGTCGAAGGCCCGGCGGACCTTCTCGTAGGCGACCGGGTCGAGCGCGGGCAGCCCCGCGACGAGGGGAGGCTCGTCGGGCGTGCGCCGCCAGGTGGCGAGGGCGTCCGCGAGCCAGCGGGCGACGCGCTGCTGCCGCCAGACCTCGAAGTCCGCGGTGGAGACGTCGTGGTCCGTGAGGAGCGCGGGGACGGGCAGGGGGATCGGCAGCCGATCGACGATGAGGCTCCGCACGAGCCCGGCCGCGCCGCCGGCCGTCATCCCGAAGCCGAGGACGAGCGCCTGGGTCAGCGCCTCTTCGCCGGCCGGGTCGATCTTGCGGACCGCCACCCGCTGCTGGGTGCAGGCGGCCGCCGCGCGCACCCGGGGGTTGACGGTGGTGTAGCCGTAGCTGACCGCCTCGCCCGTCGAGGCGACCCAGGGATAGACGAAGGGGCTGGCCAGGGAGCCCACCCCTTGCCACATGTTCTCGAACACCCGCCGGTCGTCGTCGAAGCCCTGTCCCGGGATGAAGATGCTCGATTGCGCCCCGAAGAACAGGAAATCGCCACCGACGATGCCCCCGCGCCACGTGGGGCTGACCCAGAGGTCGAGATCGCCGAGCATGTCGCCGAACATGTTGCGCTGCTCGGTGATGGGCGTCAGGGGCGTAGGGAGGTTGGCGCAGCGGCAGGCCGGGCAGAGCAGCGGGATCGGCTCGCCGCCCGCGGCCGGCGGCGGCCCGGGGACCTCCTCGAAGGAGAAGCCGCCGGGGCAGTCCGCGAGGGTCAGCGCACACGGCTCTTGGTCCGCGCGCAGCTCGGCGCAGGCCGTGAGCGTGTCCGCGGAGGGCGGGGCGACGTCGAAGGTCGTGCGGATGAGGACGTAGGGCTCCCCCGGACGGACGACGTAGTCGGTGGTGAACGCGAAGTCGAGCTGCAGCCGGTTGAGCAGGGAGAACAGGTCGAGGTTCGGATCGATGAGCTGGCGAGCCAGGTCGCGCAGGGGCAACGGCATCCCGGCGAGCTGGAACTCGGAGAGCATCGCCTTGAGGAAGTCCCGGTTGAGGAACTTGATGGCCTGGAAGAGGTAGGCCCCCGAGCCGCGCACCCGGACGACCGCCTGCTCGCCGCCGGAGCCGTCGTCGAGGACCGTGACCCCGCCTGGCACCACCCGCACCTCGAAGCGGCCGTCCGCGGTCTCGATGACCCGCGCGCCCTTCGCGGGGTCGGGGATGATCAGGTTGACCAGGGGAAAGGTCTCGCCGAAGGAGTCATGGCCCTGCCCGTAGAGGGTCTCCTTGTGGGAGGGCCGCACCCGGTCGAGGTCCACGAGGCTGCCGCCGAAGGTGTTGCCGAGCCAGGTCTGCCCCTGGCCCGCGATGATGGCGCGGAGCTGGTCGTTCTCGAGCAGCAGGTCGCCGACCTTGCCCTTCGCCGAGGGGCCGCCGATCAGCTCGTCGGCCCGCTCGACGGGTTTCGCCCGCACCTTGCTCGCCCCGTCGCCGCAGCCACCGAGCCCGGCCAGCAGAGGCAACAGCAAGAAGAGAGGAGAGGTGTAGCCGCGCGTCATCAAGGTCTCTCCTCGGCTCAGAACGCGAGCTGGAGGCCGCCGAGGACGGCGTCGTTGTCGAGGCTCGCCCCGTAGAGCTCCTCCCGGTGGCTCGCCTCGAGGACCAGCTTCACCAGGTCGCGCACCATGAAGTAGGTGATCGTCCCCGTGACCACGACCTCGTCGCCCTCGTCCTCCCGCTCGAGGTGGGAGTCCAACCACTCGACCCGCACCGCGGCACCCAGGCGGCGGGGCACGATCATGTAGCCGACATCGGCATAGGCGGCCATCCGGTCGACCTCGCCCGCCAGCAGGTTGTCGACCGCGGTCGGCTGCTCCTGGGGCTCCGCGTGCTCGGCGAGGACCTCCGTGAGCAGGTGGAAGCCGCGCCACTTGGCGTGGAGGTAGCCGCCCAGCGACCGGGAGGCGACGGTCTCGCCGTCGTTGTAGAAGCCGGAGATGCCGGCTCCGAGCCGCAGCTTCCGGCGGGCCGCGGTGTCGGCGACGTGCTCGCCGACGGCGCCGAACGGGACGAAGTCGAGCTTGGCGCCATAGAGCAAGCGCTCGAGGCGGTTCCCGAGGGTCTGGCCGACCCCCTGGTAGCCCGCGAGGAAGGTCGGCTTGCGCTGGATGCCGTTGAAGAGGCCGAGACTAGCCAGAAGGTACTGCTTCCAGAGAGGCGCATGGAGCACGAGTCCCATGGCCTGCTCGGGAGACAGGGCCTGGACCGCCAGGGGGCGATCGAGGTGCGTGAGGTAGGCGGACGAGAGGACCATCCCCTGTGAGAAGGGCAAGGGCTGGACGCCGATGGTCGCCCCGATGTTCAGGGGCAGGGGCACGTCCACCCAGGCCTCGTACAGGGGACCGCCGAGCCGCTCCTCGTCGTACAGGTCCACCTCGAGGTTGAAGAAGACGTCGGAGATCAGGCTCCCCTCGAGGCCGAACCGGGCGCGCCGCAGCCGGAAGCCCGGCTCCTGCATGGGATCGCCGAGGTTGAGGTCGGCATCGTCGCCGACCCAGCCGCCGAAGGCCTGGATGCGGGAGCGCAAGGCGACCTCCATCCCGGGCGCCGGCGCCAGTCGCAGCATGCCCAGCCGATGGTAGGGGTAGGTCTCGAACTCGGGCACGTCGAGCTCGTCACCCGCCGGCTCGACCCGGGGCTCGGGGAGCACGGGTGCGAGGACCGTGCCGCCGGGAGAGGCGGCGGTGGTCGCGGTTGCGGGCGCGGCCGGCGCGTCCGGGGAGGGCGAGGCCTCCGGGGAGGCGGCAGCCGGAGTGGCGGGATCGGCCGGGGAGGCCGGAGCCGCCACCGGAGCCGGAGCCACCGCCGGAGCCGCCACCGGAGCCGGAGCCGCCACCGGGGCCGCCGCCGGGGCCGGAGCCTCCGCCGCCGCCGGAGCCGCCACCGGAGCCGGAGCCGCCGCCGGGGCCGGAGCCGCCGCCGGGGCCGTGGGGGCGAGGGCCGCGTCGGCCGGGGCGGCCGGAGCCGCCGCCGGGGTGGTCGGGACCGCGGCCGCGGGTGGCGGGGCCGCGGGCGCGGCCGGCGAGGTGGTCCCCTGGGCCGCGGCGACCAGGGGCCAGGCCAGGAGGAAGCCGAGGATGAAAGAGCAAGGCCCACCGGCGCGACTGAGGTTCATGCTGTCCTTCCCCTGGATGCCGGCCGGGGGATCGACGCCCCGACCTCGTGGTCGGAGTGGAGGGTAGCACGGTGCAGGCGCCGCGTCAGCCAGGAAGGTGCCGCGGCCCGGAACGGGCTATTCGGGAAGGTCCTCTTCGTCTTCCACCGGCTGATCCGGGTCCCGGGAGGGGATGTCGAGCTCGTCCAGGGGATCGTCGGGATCGTCCGGCGGTGGGAGGAGGACCGGCCGGGGAACAGGCTCCCGGGGAACGGTCGGCGGAGGGGGCGGGCCGACCACGGGCGAGGGAGCAAGCGGGAGCGGGAGGATGGCGGGCGACGGCGACGGGGGCTCGGGGGGACCGGCGAACGAGTCCGCGGCCGTGGTCGGCCGGCCGGTCTCCTGGAGCAGGAAGTTGTCGGGGCCGAGCTCGCCCGGCAGGGTGACGGTGTCCACGGGCTCGGTGCCCTCGAGGAAGCGCTCCCGCAGGCTCTCCGCCTCGGGGTGCCCCTCGGGGGCGAGCAGGCCGGTCTTGCGGTCGATGAGCCGCTCCACGATCCCCGAACACGGGGGGAAGGGCTCGGCGGGCTTCTCCCGGAGGGCTCCCTCCATGAACTGGACCCAGATGGGCAAGGCGGTCTGCGCCCCCTGCTCGCCCTTGCCGAGGGTGAAGTTGTCGTCGTGGCCCACCCACACGACCGTCGCCAGGGAGGGGACGTAGCCGGCGAACCAGGCGTCGGTCCCGTCGTTGGTCGTCCCGGTCTTGCCGGCCACCGGCCTCCCGAGCTTCTTGGCCCGGGCCCCGGTGCCCTCCTGGACGACGGAGGTCAGGGCGTCCGTGGTCAGACAGCTCAGATCGGCCGGCACCGTCTGGACCAGCTCGGCGATCTGCGCCGCGAGGAGGCCGCCGTCCGGGCCGACGATCCGCCGGACGAGCAGTGGATCCGCGAACTTGCCGCCGGCAGCCAGGGTGGCGTAGGCGTTGACCAGCTCCAGGGGCCGGACGGCCGAGGAGCCGAGCGCGAGGGAGAGGTAGGGGTCCAGCGACGAGGTGATCCCCATCTCGTGGGCCAGGGAGACCACCCGCGCCACACCGACGTCCTTGAGCAGCCGGATCGCGACCATGTTCACGGAGTCGGCGAGGGCCTCGCGCATCCGGATCGGCCCCCGGAACTTGCCGTCGTAGTTGCGCGGGGACCAGCGCTGCCCGTCCTCGCCGACGTAGACGCTGGGGGAGTCGTCGACGAGGGTGGCGAGGGTGAGATCCTTGCGGCGCAGCCCGAGGGCCGCTGCGTACACGAAGGGCTTGAACACGGAGCCGGGCTGGCGCCGGGCCTGCAGGACCCGATCGAAGCGGCCGGGCAGACGGGGATCGCCGCCCACCAAGGCCAGCACCTCCCGGGTCTGGGGATCCAGGGCCACCAGGGCGCCTTCGGGGCCGAGGGCCGGCTGGAGGGAGAAGAGGGGGTCCTGCGGTCCACCCTCGGCGACGACGCGGACCCGCAGCACGTCGCCGACCGTGAAGAGGCTCGCGGGGGTCACCGGCTCCTTCTTGCCCTTGCCCGGCTGCGCGTAGCGAGCCAGGGAAGAGAACTCCAGGCGACCCTGCTGGTTTCCCCCGAGGTCCACGAGATAGGCCTCGCGCTCCGGCTCGACGCCCGCGACCACCCCGCGCACCACCCGCCCGGCCGGGGGAGCCTTGCCATCTCGCCGCCGCAGCTCCTCGGCGAGCAGCCGCGTGGCCTTCGCCGGGTTGCGGTGGGGCACGCGCAGCAGCTTCTGCCGGGCGTCCACCCGGTCGAGCCCGGCGATCACCGCCTGGTTGGCGAGCCGCTGGAGCCCCGGATCGAGGGTGGTGTGGATCTGCAGCCCGCCCTCGAGCAGAGCCTGTTGCCCGAGCTCCCGCTGCACCTGCAGCCGCACGGCCTCGACGAAGTGCGGGGCGAGCTCGAACGGCTGGTCGCTGCCCTTGCGCTCGACCACCCCCAGCGGTCCGGAGTCGATCCGCTGGGCGCTGGCCTCGTCGACGTACCCGCACTTGACCATCTCGTTGAGGACGTAGTGCCGGCGCGAGCGCGCCGCATCCTTGTGCCGGATGGGCGAGAGCCGCTCCGGCGACTGGACCAGCCCCGCGAGCAGGGCGGCCTCGCCGAGGGTCAGCGCCTCCGCCCCGTGGTCGAAGAAGTAGCGGCTCGCCTCCTCCACGCCGTAGCAGCCGTGGCCCATGTAGACCTGGTTCAGGTAGAGGTAGAGGATCTCGTCCTTGGTGAGGTTCGCCTCGAGCTGACGGGCGAGGAGGATCTCCTTGGCCTTGCGGCTGAGGGTCCGCTCCGGGGTGAGGATCAACGTCTTGACGAGCTGCTGGGTGATGGTGCTGCCGCCCTGGGTGATGCGCCCGCCCTGGCGGATCATGACGATGAGCGCCCGCAGCATGCTGATGTAGTCGAGCCCCTTGTGGCTGTAGAACTCGGCGTCCTCGGAGGCGACGATCGCCTGCTGCATGACCTTCGGGATGCGGTCCATGGGGACGAGGGTGCGCCGCTCGATGCCGAAGCGGGCGAGGACCGTGCCGTCCCGGGCGAGCACGGAGGAGGCGCGCGGCGGCTGGTAGTCCTCCACGGTGATGAGGTTGGGGAGGTCCTGCCCGTGGTACCAGAGCAGCCCGAGCCCGCCGGCGACGCCGAGCAAGAGGGTGAGCAGGACGGTCCACGCCAACCCCACCAACAGCCGCTTCCCCGTCTTGCCTCGCTTCATCTGGCCAGCTCCCGGGCCTGCTCCTCCGGCGCAGGTCCGGCCGACTCTACGCGCCCCGGGCACGGAGGGTCAAGGCGGCCAGGGTGCGGAAGCACCGCCGGCCCGCGCCGGGAGTCGGTCCTCAGGGGGGTCCCGCGGGATGCTCCAGCATCCGCATCCCGCGCTGCCGGGCGGCCTGGCGATGCCGCCCGTGCGGCTTCACGGCCACCGGGAAGGCCGCCAGCTCGAGCAGGGCCGCATCCCCCGAGGCCACCGAGTCCCCGAACGCGTACATCGGCTTCCCGCCGCAGAGCTGCCGGGCGATCACGGCCTTGCCCTGCATGTAGGGGATCGGCTCGAGCACCTGCTGCGTGAGCCGGCCGTCTTGCACCGCGACCTGCAGCCCCCGCACCTCTGCAGGGGCGAACCCGAGGTCCGTCGTCGCCGCCTGCACGAACTCGTGCACCCCGGCACTGATGACCAGCACCCGGAAGCCCGCGGCGCGCAGTGAAGTCACCAGGGAGCGCACGCCCGCGAAGATCCGGGTCTGGTACTTCTGCTCCTGCAAGAGCAGTCGCGCCTGCACGGCCAGCTCGGCAGGCGAGCGCCCGAGATACAGCCAGTTGTAGCTCGGCCACACCCGCAGGCTGACCGCCTGCTCGTCCCAGCCTCGCTGCTGGCCGATCTCCTGGAGCCGACCGGAAGACCAGGCCGCACCGAGCGCGCGCAGGGCCTCGTGGACGTCCGCGGCCGGCGGGAGGTCGAAGGTCTGGAGCAGGTCGTTGAGCGGGGGCAGCCCCTGGTCGGAGCCCCGACGGGCCTCGAGGGTCTGCTCCACGAGGGTCCCGCTCAGGTCGAAGTCCCACAGCGTCCCGTCCGCATCGAACACGGCGCAGGCCACGTGACCGGCAGGGACCGGCTCCTGGCGGATCAGCTCCTGGAGGTCGGGGACCGTCACGATCCGCTCCCCGTGGGCGCAGCCCACCCCCAGCAGCGGCCAGAGGACGAGGACCACCCCCCCCCAGGAGGCCGGCCCGGCGCGACGCACGCCGGCAGGAGGCGACCAGCCGGGTGGGCGGGCACCGGTGGGATCCGGCGCGATCACGGTGCGGGGGCCGGCGTCGGAGCGAGCGGGTGCAGGGGCGGGGGCGCAGGGGCAGGGGCGGGGACCGGTGCGGGGACCGGCGCGGGGGGCAGTGCGGGGGCCGGTGCGAGGACCGGCGCGGGGGCCGGTGTGGGGGCCGGTGCGGGAGCGGAAGCGGGCGGTGGTGCGGGGGCCGGCGCGGGCGGGGGGACCGACGCCGGGGCGGTCGCGGGCGGGGGCGGCGGCGAGGAGGCGGGGGCCGGCGCAGGGGCCGGCGGATGTCTTGCTGCACGCCGCGCCTCCGCCTGGCGCCGCTGGGCCTCCTCCTTGCGCCGCTGCGTCTCCGCCTTGCGCCGCTGCGCCTCCGCCTGGCGCCGCTGCACCTCCGCCTTGCGCCGCTGGGCCTCCGCCTTCTTGCGCGCCTGAGCCTCGGCCCGCAGGGCGCGGTCGCGCTCCCGCTGCGCCTGCGCGAGCTGGGCCTCGAGCTGCCGCAGTTGCGCCGGCGTCGGGAACAGGCGCCGCAAGGCCTCGTCGAAGATGCTCTCCACCAGCTTGTCGTGGGGCTTTTTCACCCGCGCGGACAGCCAGCGCCGGGAGTTGCGCTTGAGCTGCTGCAGCCCGCGCGGCCCGGAGTCCTGGAGGAGGGAGAGCTGGAGCGCCTCCTCGAACCCGGCGACGTCCCGCTCCCACCCGTCCTGCCAGAAGTTGATGAGCCAGGTCTGCCCGCCCGCCAGCCCGCGGGCGTCCCGGTCTCCCGCCTTGGGCCAGAGGTACCGCCACAGGTCTCGCCCGAAGGCCGCGGTCATGCAGGTGTCCATGGTGGCGAGGGCCCGCAGCCGCCCGCCGTGCTGCCGCGCCACCCACCAGATGCCGCTGCTGGGCGTGCACCCGGCGCCCGAGTGGCCCATGACCACCGACCGTCCGGCCAGGTTGATCCCGCGCGGCAAGGCCTTTCGGACTGCTCTGGTGAAATCCTGGAGATCGAAATGGTACCAAAGACCTGGTGCCGTCGCGGCGTTCCGGGTCTGAGTGGGCGCGGCCAGGATGAAGTCTTGCCGCACCGCGCCCTGCCGGATCAGGCTCGTGGCCACCCGGGCGATGTCGACCCGGTCCCTCCCGAGCAGGGGCTGCATCGCGCCCCGCTGGTTCAGCCCGTGCAGCAGCACCACCAGGGTGTAGCTGCGACCCTTGACCGCGGAATCGGGCAGCCAGATCCGCCCCCCGTCCTTCTGCCCGGGGAGCAGCAGCTCCCGATCCCGGTAGGGGAAGTCGATGACCTTCGCCGCGCTCGGGCGCGGGAGCAGCACCAGGGCGAGGATCAGGAGGCGGCACACCAGCCGGGTCACGTCTGCAAGATAGTGGACCCTCCCCGCGCGGGCAACCCGAGATCGGCGCAACCCACCCCGCGGCGCCGGCACCCGCGTCAGAACTCGTACCCCAGCTCCAGGTCGACCGCGAAGTGGAAGACGTTGTCGTACAGCCGGTCGAGGTTCGCCTGCGCGAAGCGGTTCACCGCGAAGGCCCGCTGGGAACGGTAGTTGATCGCCAGGATCGGCAGGATCTTCAAGCGCACGGCCCAGAAGAAGATCTCGGTATCCTCCTCGAAATCGAAGGGGACCGCGAAGGAGTCCTCTCCCCGGCGGTGGTAGGTGAGGAACAGGGTGAGGAAGCGGTTGGCCGGGATCTCGGCGTGCAAGGTCAACCCCTTGGCAAACGGGGCGGTCGAGTCCTCGAGGGCGGCGGACAGGGCGACCCAGCCGACCAGCGCCCAGCTCGCCTCCACGTAATAGCCGAAGCGCCGCGCTCCCCCAACCTGCTCCTGGAGCCAGGCGAGCTTCGTCGGGACGAACCCCTGGCGAGGGCTCTGCCCCGTGACGTACTGGTAGCGCTGGAACTCGTACAGGGCATCGAAGTAGCCAGGCAGGAAGTCGGCCTCGAAGGTGCGCAGCTCGCCGCGCAGCCGCCAGGCCTGGAAGGGCGGGGAGGAGCCGACGCTGAAGCGCGCCAGGGCCCCGAGGGTCGTGCCCGAGCCGTGGTTGAGCAGCCAGGAGTGGTCGAGGTAGGGCTTGAGGTCGACGTGGGCCGTGCGCACCAGCTTGAGCTCGGCGTCGACGCCGAGCCCGGTGACGGCTTGCTCCCGGAACAGGGGGTTGCCCGTCTCGTCGACCGCCAGGTACTCCGCCCCGTCCCGGGACACCGAGGAGAGGGCGAGGGGCGCGCTCACGTCGCTGGCCAGGGACAGACCCAGGGAGAGACGCTTCAGGGGACGATCGGTCAGGGAGGGGCTGAGCAGGCCGTCGGGCTTGATGAACAGCAGCGCGCCGACTACCGAGGGCGAGGCGAGGTCGCCGATGAAGGCCTCCATGCCGAGGACCCGGTCGTACAGGTCGAGCTCCACCGTCGTCCGGGTGTGGTCGAGGTCGAGGTTGGACGAGTAGCGGCGCACCAGCGTGCCGTGGCCGAGGGTCACGGGCTGCCCCTGCCCCAGGCCGAGGAAGAACTCCTCCTCCTTGGAGCCGATGGTGAGCTGGTGGAGGACCTTGAGATAGTCGCCCGGCTCGTCCCAGTCCTCCTGCCGGAGCTTGACCCGGTAGCCGCTGCGGTCCAGGTCCGCGGCCGCTTCGTCGAGCAGCAGGGTCCGCAGCGGGACCGCGAGCCCGAGCCGGACGTACTTCTCCAGGAACTTCAGATCGAGGCGCGGCGTGGCCGTCAGCAGCCACTCCCGGCCGATGCGCTGGACGCCGGCGTGCAAGGCGACCCGGTCGAAATCGCTGCGCAGCTCGATCGCGCCCACCCGCGCCAGGTCCCCCTTGATGAAGCCGGCCTGGGGATCGACCTCGGACTGGGACGGGAGCTCGATCGCCGGAGTCGGGCGGAGCACCGGAGGTACGGACGGCTCCCCGGGGTCGGCGACCGCGGCGGGGGCCGACGGGAACCGGCTGACCGGGACCGGGGACACGGGCGCGGCCAGGGGCCGGGAGTAGCGAGGCCCGAGGGAGGGCGGCCCGGGGTCGCCGGGGGCCGCGGGAGCCTCCGGGGCCTCCGGGGCCTCCGGGGCGGGGCGCGGCTGGGCCGCGACCGGGGTGGTCAGATTGCCTCCCGTCAGGGCCAGGAGGAGGAAGGCGAGGACACGGAGGCGAAGGCGGTTCATCGACACCTCGCCGGGGGATCGAGCCGGCCGGGAGATGGTAGCCCAGGGCGGGCCCAGGAGGAAAGGAGGGAGCCAGGCCCGGACGTGGGCCGCGGTGCGAAGCGGGAGGGGATGGTGGGAGCGGGGGGAGTCGAACCCCCACGTACGTAAGTACGGAAGATTTTGAGTCTTCTGCGTCTGCCGATTCCGCCACGCTCCCAGGCGCTGCGAACTCGACAGGTCTTGTATCAGGCCACGAGGGACTCGTCAACGGACTCGTCGATGGTCCTGCCTCGTGCTCGTGCTCGTGCTCGTGCTCGTCGTGGCTGGTGCACCATGACGAATGCGGGATGCCCCGTGCTCCTTATCGATGCACCGACTTTGCGACCGCCCGGGCCGCGTCCGAAGATGCCGTTGAGTTGGCCCCGCCCCGCCCCTAGAATGCTCTCCTGCTCCCATCCGGGAGCAGGCAGGGGGGACGGCCTGCCGGATTCGACCGGCAGACCCGTCCCCGCAGCGAGGCAGCAGCATGGAGCGATCCGACCTGATCCTCTCCGGTGAAGTCCGGGAGGCGTTGCAGCACGGCGACCCCGTGGTGGCGCTCGAGTCCTCGGCGATCACCCACGGTCTCCCCTACCCCCACAACATGGAGGCGAGCCGCCGCCAGGTGCAGGCGGTGCGCGCCGGCGGCGCGGTCCCGGCGCTGGTCGCCCTGATCCGGGGCCGGGTCCACATCGGGCTCACGGAGGAGGAGATCCGCCAGCTCGCGCCGGGCGCGGCCAAGGCCTCGGCCCGGGACCTCGCCTGCTTGATGGCCCTCGGCCGCGAGGGCGGGACCACGGTCGCCGGCACCCTGGCGCTGATCTCCCGAGTGGGGATCCGCCTCTTCGCCACCGGGGGCATCGGCGGGGTGCACCGCCACGCTCGTGAGTCCTTCGACATCTCCGCCGATCTGCACGAGATCGCCCGGCAGCCGGTGGCGGTCGTCTGCTCGGGGGTGAAGAACCTGCTCGACGTCCCCGCCACCCTGGAGATGCTCGAGACCCTCGGCATCCCCGTCGTCGGCCTCGCGACGGACGAGCTCCCCGGCTTCCTCTCCCGGGAGAGCGGCCTGCACCTGGAGCACCAGGTCCCGGACGCGGCCACCGCGGCCCGCCTGCTGCGCATCCACTGGGAGCAGTTGGGCCGCCCGGGCGGCGTGCTCTTCACCCAGCCCGTCCCTCGGGAACATGCCTGCGATTTCAAGCAGATCCAGGAAGCGACCGAGCGAGCGGTGGAGCAGTGCGCCGCGGCCGGGATCCGGGGCAAGGAGCAGACCCCCTTCGTGCTGCAGCGCTTGCAGAACCTCACCGCCGGGCGCAGCCTCCCCGCGAACCTGGCCCTGCTCGAGCACAACGCCGCCTCGGCCGCGGCCATCGCGGTCGCGCTCGCTGGCCACCCCGCGACCCCCTGAGCGGCTACCTCGGCCAGCCGGCGGCGTCGGCCGGGCGGCCGACGAGGCCGAGGACACGCGGACAATCGGGATCGGGAGCCCGGGGATCGCCCGTGCGGGCGAAGGCCACGGCCCGGCAGCCGCCGAGGCAGAGCGCGAAGGCGTCGCAGCTTCGACAGGGGGCGGGGGGAGCCGTGCGAAAGCTCGTGAAGGGGGCGAAGGGGTCACCAGCCCGCAGGGCCCCCGGAAGCCGGGCATCGGGTGCGCCGGGGAGCGGCGGGAAGAACGAGCACCCCGACAGGCGCCCCTGCGGGTCCACGGCCACCAGCCAGTGCCCCGCCTCGCACCCCAGCCCGCCCAGCCGTCGCAGGAGCCCGGGGTCCGCGGCCCCGGCAGAGACCAAAAACGGGATCAGCGAGCAGTCCACCCGCAGCCGCAGCCCCCGCTCCCGGCAGGCGAGGCGCTGCAGGCGCGGCCACAAGGTCAGCAGCTCCTCCGGGCCCGGGGCGAGGGCCGGCTCGCTCTGCCGGGCTCGCCCCACGGGCTTGAACCGGAGCAGCTCGAGCTGCACCCCCCCCGACCGGCGGACGAGCCGCGCCACCTCCTCGAGCGCGGCCAGCCCCTGCCGGGTGAGCAGCAAGTTGGCGCCGACCGCCGGATGGACCGCCGCGAGCCGCGCCAGGGCCTGCTGGGCCTCCTGCCACGCGCCGGCGCCCCGCAGCCGGTCGTGGACCGCCGCCGGACCGTCGAGACTGACGTGGATGCAACCGAACAGTGGCGCCACCGTCCGGCACCAGCCCCGGTCGATCTCTCCGCCGGCGGTGGTCAGGTTGGGTACGAGGCCCAGGGATCGGGCCTCCCGGGCGAGGGAGGCGAGGTAGGGCACCAGCAGGGACTCCCCCCCGCCGAGCGCGACCTGGAGCACCCCCTCCCCGGCCAGCATCCGCAGCACCGCGCGCCAGCCCGCCTCTTCGAGCTCCCCCGCGGGCGGGGGAGCGGGCGGCAGGCTGTCCATGTAGCAGGTCGGGCAGTGGTGCGTGCAACGGCGGGTGAGCGCGAGGTGCGCCTCCACCGGCGCGCGCAACCGGAGGGGGTCGCCCGGCGAGGCGCTCGTGGCCAGGCGCGTGCTGGTCCTGGCGTCGGCCAGCCCCAGCCGCCGCGTCGCCCGGTGATCGAGCAAGAGCAGCAGCGGCGGGTGCTCCAGGGAGACGAGGCAGCCAAAGCCCTCGCGCCGCACGATCGGCCGCTGGACGAGCCGCCGCAGGAGGAGGCGGACGCGGGCCGGCGCCGGCAACCTCACCGGGGAGCCTGCCGGTCGATGGCCTCCGGCTCCGGCGACGGCCCCGCGGCCTCTTCGCCGGCGGGGAGCGCGGGGGCCGGGTCCGCCTCCCCCGTGGCGGGCGGCTCGCCCACCCGACGCCCGCCCCGCAAGCGCACCCAGGCCGAGGCGCAGAGGGTGGCCAGGGTGACGCCGGCGAGCCCCGCGACCAGCGCGCTGACGTCGAACCCGAGGGAGGAGCTGTTGGGGTTGAAGCCCGGCCGGATCGTGAGGCAATGCCGGGTTAGCCGGTGGTAGAACCCCGGCAGCCGGGGACGATCGGCGGACCGGGACATGGGCTCAGCCCTCCGGACCATCGCGCAGGGTGTCGAGCAGCTCTTGGAGCAGCCCGCTGCGTTCGAAAGAGCCCACCACGAGGGCGGCGACCACGAAGACGGGGAGCGTCAAGAAGAGGATCCGCTGCCCGACGGACCGCGGCCCGGGCCAGGCCGCCAGGAAGCTGGCGCTGGCCTGGAGGTACAGCAAGGCACCGAGCGCGATCCGCACCACGGCCTCGGCGACCTGGCGGGGCAGATCGGGGATCAGGTAGCCGGCGGCCACGAACAGCAACATCACCGGCAGCAGGTAGAGGGTCTCGTCGTGGAGCCGGAACAACGGACGGGGCGCACGCCAGGGCCGGCTCGCGAGCCCCAGGAGCAAGGAGAGGGCCAGCACGCCGCCGAGGCTGGCGGTGCCGATCCGCCGGAAGCGCCGCAGCTCGTCGGTGGCGTCCTGCAGATAGCCTCCCCAGCGCCGATCCGCGGGGTCCGGTGCGGTGAGCAGGCGCCGGGCCAGCACCTCGGCCTCGTCGAGCCGCCCCTCGTCCAGCAGCAGCTCGCCCAGGGCGGCCAGCACTCGCCGCTCCCACTCGCTGCCGGGCGGCCCGGCCGCGAGGCGCGCCACCCCCCAGCGCAAGGCCCCCTCGGCCTCCGCGGTCCGCCCCAGGGACTGCAAGAGCTGTCCGAGCGCGAGCACCGCCTGCCCCCAGCCGGCGAACCGCGGCTGGCGCCAGAGGAAGGCCTCGAGTCGCCAGGCGCGCAGCTCGTCGTCCCGCTCGCCGGCGGCGAGCAGCTCGGCGAGCTCCTCGGCCGGATCGAGGGACGCGCTCGGCGCCGCCGTGGCCACGGCGGCCAGCTCCGCCACCCGCAGCCCCGCCCGGCGGACGTACCGGGACGCCGGGTGAGCCGTGAGCAGGCGCTGGTACAGCGTGAGGGCTTCCCGGGGGCGTCCGAGCCGCGTCTCGCTCAGCTCCGCGAGGCGAAAGAGCGCGTCATCGGCCAGGTCGTCCCCGGGGTGGTCGTCCACGACCTCCCGGAACAGGGCCGCGGCCAGCTCCCACTGCTGCTCCTGCTCCTGCGCGATCCCGGCGGCGAAGAGCTGGCGCCCGGGCCGCGTCTCCTGTGCGTGACCGCGCGCGGGCAGCAGGCCGAGCAGCAGCACGGCGCAGCAGGACACCAGCCCGGGGAGGGGGGGCGCGGCCATGGCGGGGAGGACCCCGCCTCAGCCCGGCGGCTGCAGGGCCGCGACGGGGACCTCGCGGTACTCGAGCTCCCAGCCGTCCTTGACCCGGACTCGCTGGGCGCAGAACTCCAGCAGGGCGTAGTCGGGATCGGCCGGATCGGCGAAGTAGCGCTGCATCATCGGAAACGTCTCCCAGACGCGACGACGCAGCGCCGGCTCCTCGCGCAGCCGGACCTCCCCCGTGAGCCGCAGGTGCCGCCCCGAGGGGTCGAGGAAGGAGAGCTCGGCGCGGGGATTGACCAGGATCTCCGCCACTTTGCCCCAACGGCGGAAGGAGGCGATGTACAGGGCGGCGCCCTCGACGAGCGCGACGCTCACCGGGCGCAAGCGGGG
Source organism: Myxococcota bacterium (assembly GCA_034005005.1). Lineage (GTDB taxonomy): Bacteria > Myxococcota_A > JAVEVO01 > JAVEVO01 > JAVEVO01 > JAVEVO01. The sequence continues at coordinate 7,400 of JAVEVO010000074.1, read as the reverse complement.
CTGGCCGGCATCGCAGGTCGCCAGGTGGGCTTCCCGCAGGGTGGTCAACAGCAACCGGGCGAGCTCGCCGGCCTCCAGGGGTGGGTGCATCCTCGCGCTCCTTCGCCCGGCCCCGACGAGGGCCGGCCTGGGCAGCATGGAGGGGTTCGGGGCGGGGGTCAAGGGGCTGGCGGACGGCGCGAGCGGCGCAGGATCGATCGGGGTGCCGGAGGGTTTTTCAGGGTGCGGCCGGGGGAGTCGCTTCGGGCGTGGCCGGAGTCAACGACTTGCAGTAGGCGAGCAGCGCGTCGACCTGATCGGCCGGCACCTTGTCCTTGTAGCCCTTCATCTCGCCCTTGCCCTCGAGGATGATCGTCTTGGAGGTGGCGTCGTCGACCTTGGCCCAGATGGTACCGTCCCGCCAGTCCACGGTCTTGGTCTTCTCGCCCTGCGTCGTCTTGCCGCTGCCGTCCTTGGCGTGACAGATCTGGCAGTGCTTCTTGTAGAGGTCCGCCGCCGCGTTCTCCCCGGCGAAGGCCACACCTGCGGGCAGCACCCAGAGACCCAGAGCAGCCAGCGTCATGGACAGCAACAACTTTCGCATCATCCTGCACCTCCTGTTTGGTACCTTCCAGCCAGCTCGGCTCGCGGCCGTTCGCTCACGATCCCTTCGCCTCACCGCCCCCCGCAGAGTCCTTTCGCGGGGGCTGCCGATTGGACGCTGTCCACGGGGGGCTATTCAACCCCCGGCCAGCAAATCGGAGATCCTCTAGCAGGAGCCTTGCCGCTGGGCAAGCGCGCACGTCGCGCTCAACCGGCGAGGCGGGAGAGCGCCTGCTGTCGCCTCCACCAGGAGCGCCAGAAGTCGACGGGGAGCAGCGGCTCGCCGGGGCGCAGGGGGTGCTCCGTGGCGAGGTCGCGCAGCACCGCCTCCGCGTTCTGCCGCACGTGGAGCCGCCGGTCGCTCCGCGCGGCGAGCAGCCTGGGCACCTGCCGCAGATCCGCGGGCATCTGGAGCGGGTAGCCGGCCGCGGCGAAGCCGGCCGCCAGCCAGCGGGAGCGGGGTTCGAGGCAGTGGTGTTCCCACCAGGTGAGCCACTGGTCACGCACCCGGGCGAGCTGGACGGACGAGCGCCGTCCCCGGTACCAGGCAGTCGACCGCACGGCGTGGTTGGTCAACACCTGCAGGGCGAGAGCGACCGCGGCGCGCTCCCGCGGGGCCACCGTGGGCAGACTCCGGGCGAGCAGTGGGACCGCCTCCTGCGCCTGGAGCGCGGCGAGGGCTCCGGCGGCCGCCCCGATCAGAGCCGAAGCAGCCTGGTCGGCACCCCGGGCGGGCCGGCCCGCGCGGACGGGGGACGGGGGGGTGAGCAATGCGAGCAGCGCCGGGATCGCCGCGGGATCGCCGAGCAGCCCGAGGCCCTCGACGAGGGCGAGCCGGACCCGGAGATCGGACTCCCGGGCGAGGCGGGCGACCAGCACCGGGCAGACGCGACCATCACCCAGCCGCCCGAGGGTGCGGGCGACCGCCACCCGCCGCGGCGGCTCACGCGCCTCGAGCAGCGGCACGAGCTGTCCGGCGACCTCCCGGGCCTCCATCTCCTCCAGCCGCTGCAGGGCGGCCAGGGCCCGCGGGAGCCGCGACCCGGCCGCGACGGCCACGAGCTGCTCGACCCGCTGGGCGAGCACGTCCTCGTAGCGGTCGATCCAGGGCCAGAGCGGGCCTGTCTCCCGACACCCATCGAGCAGATCGTCGGGGGCGCAGAAGATCCGGACGTGGAGGTGATCGTCGTGAGGCCCACCACGTGCGGGCCGCTGCAGCACCTGCTCGGCGCGGTGGACCAGGGTCGGGTCGACGCCGCTGGCCACGGCGTGCTCCAGGAGCAGCGCCCGCAGGGACTCGTGGATCAGCAGGTACTGGACCTGCACCGTGGGGTGGGTCAGCAAGGCCTCGACCAGGGCCCAGGTGCGCGGCACGTCGAGGCGGATGCCCGAGGCCGGCTGGCCCTCGGCCCGGCCGTCGGGGAGCAGCCGCAGGTAGTTTCTCGGGACGTAGGGGTGTCCTGGCTCGCCGCGCTGGTGGAAGAACGCGAGATCGACGTCCCGGCCCGAGTTGTGGGAGATGGAGTACGGGCTGTCACCGCCCCGCTTCCAGCTCAGGTTGCCGACGGCGAGCTCTGCGCCGGGGAAGCGCTGGGCCACCGCGACCGCCACGTCCCGCACGAGGGTGACCAGCTCCTCGGTCCCATGGTGCAGCCCCTTCCGGCTGCGGTGAGCCGCGAGCACCGCAAAGGACGGACCGACCAGCGGGAGCTGCCGGCCACCCAGCAACCGGCCCTCGGAGACGGTGCCCAGGGAGGTCCCGTTGGTGGAGACCCGGTCGAGGGGGTCCGCGGGCAGGGCCACTCGCAGCCGCTCCACCGGAGGCAGCAAGGGCTCGGTCAGCGGGGCCGCCTCACCGACGCGGGGCAGGTGGCCGACGCACGCCACCAACGGGAAGAGCAGCCACACCGCGGCCCGGGCGTCCCAGGCACTCCTCGTCCGGCTCCGGGTCGGGGCTCTCTCGCTCATCCCACCCCCGAGACTAGAACGAGCCGGTCCCACGGGTCCAGTCTCCGCGGCTGCTCAGCCCTCGCCAGAGCTCCGGGCGCCGTCCAGGGGGATCAGCACTCCGGAGACGAAATCGCCCTCCTCCACCAGGAAGCGCAGGGTGCGGACGAGCTCCGTCAGCAGCTCCTCGTCCGCACCGAGGCCGGCCGCGCCCCGGGGGTCGACCGGATCGAAGAGCTGCACGCCGTTGATCGTGAAGCGCGGCTCCCCCAGACGCGCCAGGGCGCTCAGCAGCCCCTGGAGCGCGGCCTGGACCATCGCGGCGAACAGGTCGTCGGGGGCGGGCTCCGTGAGGGCCGCCGCGAACAGCAGCACGATCCGGGCATCCCGGTTGGCGGGTCGTGTCCGGAGGAAGCTCAGGCAGAGGGCCGCGCAGGCCGCGACCTCCTGGTCGAGCCACGGGCCCCACTCCGCTGGCGCCCCGGGGTCCCGCGCGAACCTCCCGAGGGTCGACCAGAGGAGCAGGTCGGGGGGGGCGCCGAGCTCGGCCGCCACGGCCTGCAACAGCGCCTCCTGCTCCCCGGCCGGCGCGCGCTCCCGGAACGCGAGCTGGACCCCCGTCTGGTGGAGCCGATCCAGCAGGGGCTGGCAGGGAGAGCGCGCCGGCGCCACCAGCAATCCACGGAGGCCAGACCAGGAGATCATCGACGTCCTCCCCTGCGCGGCCCCCACGCCCAGACACGGACGGCGGGACGCTTCCGCCTAGTACCTCGACACCGCGAAGATGACCGGTCGAGCTTCGGGTGGCGACCGGCCTCCGCGCCGGTCGCGCAGGTGCCGGCGCGGAGGCCGGCACCCACCCGAGCAACGGATCGAGACCCCGGTGACGGAGTGCTAGGCCAGGCGCTCGAGCCCGCTGAAGAAGTAGCCCGTCTCGAAGGCCGCCGTCTCTGGCGCATCGGAGCCATGGACCGTGTTGTGGCCGAGGCTGAGCGCGAGGTCCCGGCGGATGGTGCCCGGCGCGGCCTTGGCCGGATCCGTCGCCCCGATCAACTCCCGCCACCGACGAATGGCCTCGTCCCCGCCGAGCACGAGCAGCACCACGGGCCCCGAGCTCATGAACTCGACCAGGTCGGCGAAGAAGGGCTTGCCCTCGTGGACGGCATAGAAGCCCGCAGCCTGGGCGCGAGAGAGCCGGGTCGCCTTCAGCGCGCAGATCTGCAGCCCCGCACGCTCGATCCGGGTGACGATCTCCCCCACGAGCCCACGCTGCACCCCGTCGGGCTTGATGATCGCCAGAGTCGTCTCCATCACCTTCCTCCAGTCCTCCCACACCACCCCGGGAGGCTCGTCCCGAGGGAGCCTACCCCATCGCCGACCAGGATCAAGTCTCGATATCGGCGGGGACACGATAGACGCTGCTGGACCATGGGATGATTTATTTATTTATAGAATTCTTTATCATCAATGCATTCCGGCCCGGATTCACCCCGGCGCTCGCCCCAGGCTTGACAGCCGCTCGGGGAACCGATAGTTGAAGGACGCGTGACCGAAGATCGCCGACCAAGACCCGAGATACACGCATCTCGTTCACCGAGGATATGCGACACGCAGGCAGCCCATTCTGCCGCGGGGTCGCGCAAATCTCGTGCAGGAGACCCGATGCCCTTCAGCGATGCTCGCGACATCCAGGCCCTGACCCAGCTCCTCGATACCGAGTACCCGACGGTGCTCGCCGAGGCGGTCAGCCGCTTTCGGAGCTCCACCCGGGGCTCGACCGCGCGCCGCGCCGCGCTCATCGGCCTGGCCGACAGCCTCGTGCGCTATCTCACCGCCCTGCTGTACGCGGCCTACCGGGACCGTGGCGAGCCGCACCCCGCAGCCGAGGGCCCGCTCGGCGCCGGCACGCCGACCATGGCCTCCCGGGTGGCCCTGCTCGCCGGCCTGCTCGAGGTGGACGATCGCACGATCCTCGCTTGCCGCTTCGATGGTCCCCGCACCGCCGGCAACCCCTTCGTGCGCCTCGGCGAGTTCGTGACGGTCTGGCAGCTCGCCTACGCGACCCTGCTCCAGCCCGAGCCGGCCGAGACCCTGGAGCCCCTCGTGCGACGGGCGACTTACAGCGGGACCCAGCCCCTCGTCGGGCCCGTGGGCTTCCTGCAGGCGGTGGCCGAGTACGCCAGCTCGGCCGCTCCCCCGCCCGGGGCGCTGGCCCTGCTCCTGGAGGGGCTCCTCGAGGCGGCGCTCATCGAGCTCATGCTGCACGAGCCGGTGCACCGTGCCCTGACCCGGTTCGTGCCCGTGCGTGTTTTGGCCGAGCACCCCCGCAAGCAGCGCGAGGCCGCCGGGACCCTCTGGCTCCAGGAGCAGACGGGGCGAGCGGCCATCTTCGCCGGCTCGCGTGCCGCGCGGGAGCGACTGGGCGAGGCCCCGGGCTACCTGGTGCGCAAGGATCCACGCGGCCAGAGCGAGCCGGTGCTCTGGCTGCCCTTCGACTGGGAGCGCTGGCGGGACCGGCCCGAGCCCCTGACCGGCCTCCCCCCCGCACCGCCCCAGGACCCGGAAGCACGGCTGGGCCGGCTCACCGAGCGGCTGCGGAGCCCGGGCGGGCAGCTCGGACCCGACGAGCAGCGGGTCCTCCGGCTCTTCGCCGAGGAGCTCGGCCTCACGGCCGCGGATGCACCAATCTCCCCGGCGCCGGACGCCGTGCCGCCCGCCTCCCGCCCGCTGCCGGCCAGCCGCGCCGAGGCCCGCCCCGCCGCCCGCCCGCCCGTAGCCCCGCTGACCGAGCCCGCACCCTCCCAGGAGCCCGCGCGGCGCAGCCGGACCACCCCGGGGACGAGCACCTACGACAGCCTCTCCGCGGAGGCACGCCAGATCCTCGACCTGCTGGTGGACGGTCTGCCCCACGCCCGCCGGGAGCTCGCCGACCCGCTGAACATCTCGGCCTACCGCTGGCGGGTCGTCACGGAGGAGCTGCTCGCCACCGGCTGGGTCCTGCTCGAGGGCGAGCGACGCTCCTCGACCTATCGCCTCAAAGAGCCCGGACGCAGCCTGATCCAGGCCATGATCAGCCCGCCGCGCGGGAGCAGCGGCCCGCCGCGAGCCACCACCGACGAGGAGCCGGCACGGCCAGCCGACCGGGTGGCAGAGGCCGGCCACGAGGACTGCCTCCTCGACCGGGCGCTGACGCTGCTGGCCGACGGGCAGCCCCGGGCGCGCAGCATGCTGCTCCAGGAGCTGGGGCTCTCCGACTTCGCCTGGCCAGGCCTGATGAAGGAGCTCCTCGCGTCCGGCCGGGTGGTCCGGGAAGGTGAGCGCCGCTACACCGTCTACCGCCTGAGCGAGAGCGCCCCCACCCCCTCGACCTCGGCCAGCCCCTCGCCCGCCGCGCCCCCGGAGGCCTCCCCGGAGACGCCCCCGGACGCCGCCGGGGCCGCGACCCCGGAAGAGCCTCCGGCGCCGCCCACGCCAGCGCCGACCGCCCCCCCCGCCCCCCCGGCCACGGTGGCGCCCGAGCCCTCGGTCAGCCTCTCCCCCCGGGCCGAGACCCCGGCCGCGCCGCCGACCCGACCGCCCCTCGACCCGTACCGGCCGAAGCGCCGGGGGGAGGTCCGGGAGGCGGCTTTCGTCATGCCGATGTACGCCGAGGTCCCGGTTCCGCCACCTGACCGGAGCGGCCCCGGCGAATCGCCAGCCGGCACCAGCGACCCCACGCCGGCGAAACCCTGAGCATGTCCTCCGGGCAAGCCCGGGCCCGGGCCACGCGCAGCCGCTTCTCGATGCAGGGGGCCGTGGCCCTGCTGATCGGGGCCGTCCTGGTCCCCACGGTGCTCTCCATCTCGGCCGGGATCGTCTCCCTCGCGCTCTGGCAGGACGCTTCGGACATCGTCATCGGCGTCCTCGTGATCTCGTTCGCCGCCATGGTGGTCGGCGGGACGATTGGAACGATCGTCCTATTACGAAAGTATCAAAGACTGGCCAGCCTCCAGGCCGACTTCATGGCCAACATCTCCCATGAGCTGAACACCCCCCTGACCTCGATCCGGCTCTTCGTGGAGACGCTGCGCCTCGGCCGGGCCGCCTCGGAGGAGGAGGTCCGGCTCTGCCTCGACGCCCTGGCGACCGAGACCGAGCGGCTGAGCTGGCAGATCGAACGGATCCTCAAGGCCCGCCGCCTGGAAGCGGGCGGCGAGCCGCTCCAGCGCCGGCCCGAGCCGCTGGCGGAGATCGTCGACGAGGCCCTGGCCAGCGTGTCCGGCCTGGCTCGCAGCCAGAGCTGCCAGCTCGACCTGCAGGTGGAAGCCCCCCTGCCCGCGGTCCTCGGCGACCGCCGGGCCCTCGGTGAGGCCCTCGGCAACATCATCCACAACGCGGTGAAGTACGGCCCGGTGGGCGGGTGCGCGCAGATCCGGCTCCGGCCCGGGGAGGGCGGCAAGCAGGTGCTCGTGGAGGTGACCGACCACGGCCAGGGGATCCCGGCGAACGAGCGCAAGCGCGTGTTCGACCGCTTCTTCCGCGGCGAGGCCACCCGTCGCGACGCCAGCCTGCAGGGCACCGGGCTCGGCCTGAGCATCGCCCGGCAGATCGTCGGCGCGCACGCTGGCCGGATCGAGCTGGAGAGCGCCGTGGGGCTCGGGACGCGGGTCACGGTGTTCCTCCCCGCCGCGCCCGGGGCGCCGCCTGCCGAGCCCGCGGACCCCGGGGTCTCCCGGACCGCCTCCTTGCTCCGGGGCGAGCCCGCTCCCGCACCCGCTCCCGCCGGAGTCGCCCCGGCGGCGTCCCCGGCGACGCCCTCGCCGGACGCGGGGGAGGTCGGATGAACCCGGCCCCCCCCCCCCCCCCCCCCCCCCCCCCAGCCCGCCCGGAGG
>JAVEVO010000256.1:0-6786 GCA_034005005.1 Myxococcota bacterium | reverse complement strand
GAGCACCCCTTCCAGCTCGTGGCCTACGGCCCGACCGGCGAGCTGCTGGCCGCGGCCGACGCGGCCGCGACCCCCTCCCTCCCCCCGGGGCGGCACCCCGGAGGGGTCGGGGAGTGACGATGCACGTAGGAGGTACGAAGGTCATGGTCGACCGCGTCCTGGTCTCGTCCGTCTCGCTTTTACTGGGGCTCTCCCTCGTCGGCGGCGGCTGCCGGGACCCGCGCCAGGGGTTGACCGGCGGGCAGCTCGTCTTCGAGGAGACCTTCTCCCGCCCCGAGCTGGCCTCCGTCTGGCGGGTGGGCAAGGTCGAGGGGCCGGCGAACAAGGGCGGCGGGGCACGCAGCGAGGCCGATCGGCGAGGCCACTGGCAGGTGGTCGAGGGGGCGCTGACCACCTCCGGCGAGCGCAACCAGGGCCTCTGGCTGACGGTGCCCCTGCCCGAGCGGGTCCGCATCGAGTTCACCGCGCGCTCCGACAGCGACAGCGGGGACATCAAGTTCGAGGTCTTCGGCGACGGCGTGCTCCACGAGAGCGGCTACATCGTCGTCTTCGGCGGCTGGAACAACTCGCGCAGCGTCATCGCCCGCCGCGACGAGCACGAGGCAGGGCGCCAGGAGCGGGAGGACCTCGTCCAGCCGGGGCGGACGTACCGCCTGGCCCTCGTCCGCACGGCCGGTACGCTCCAGCTCTTCATCGACGGCCGCCCGCATCTGCGGTATCGTGACTCCCGGCCGCTGCTGGGAGCGGAGCACCGCTACTTCGCGTTCAATAGCTGGCAGGCGAAGCTGACGTTCGACGACCTGCGCATCTACGATCTGGGGGCCGGAGGCCGCTGATGCCCTACGCCGATCTCGGGGGAACGGTGCTGCGCTACCGGGTGATCGGCGCCGGACCGCCCCTGCTGCTGATCCGCGGGCTCGCGCGCTGCGCCGAGTACTGGCTGGGGTTCGAGGACGAGCTGGCCCGGGACCACCAGGTGATCCTCGTCGACACGCGAGGGGTCGGCGGCAGCGACGTGCCGCCCCCGCCCTACACCACCGCGGCCATGGCCGACGACCTCGCCCGGCTGCTGGCCCACCTCGGCCTCTCGCCGGTCCACGTCTTCGGCCTCTCCCTGGGGGGGATGGTGGCCCAGCAGCTCGCCCTACGGTACCCCTACCGGGTCGCGCGCCTGGCGATCGGCTGCTGCAGCCCGGGCCCCCGCCTCGGTGGTCGGTTGGACCCCGTGGGGGCGAGCAAGCTGCTCACGGCCTTCGTGCTGCCGGGCGCCCTCCGCCGGCGGCTGGTCGCCGAGGTCACCCTGAGCTTGCCGCCCGGCGAGCGTCGCACGTGGGTCATCCAGCGCTGGGAGGAGCTGGGCGACCTGTGGCCGGTCCCCGTGGCCGGGCTCCTCGGGCAGCTCGCGGCCGCGGCGCTGCACGATCCCGGGCCGGCCCTCGGGCGGGTGCACCTCCCTTGCCTGATCCTGCACGGCACGGAGGATCGGCTGCTGCCGCTGGTCAACGCCCAGCGGCTCGCCGAGGTGCTCCCGGCCGGTCGACTGGAGATCCTGCCCGGCGCAGGGCACGATCTCGTCGCGGAGCAGCCGGAGCGAGTCGCTCGGCTGCTGCGGAGCTTCTTGAGCTGAGCGGGGGCGGCGGGAGTGTGGCCAGGCCATGCCCCGATCGTTGCTCGCTCGTCGAACGGCTGGGCCGGCGCCTCGTCGTCCAGGGCCCGGAGGAGAGCACGATGGCTGACGAGAGGGACCTGTTCCCGGGCGAGAAGCGCGAGCTGTACGCCACCCCCGACCTCCAGCGCTACTTCTGGATCCCCGTGGGGACCGTCTTGCCCCCGGGGGACCTGCTGCTGCGCTCCCTGAAGGGCGGCCGCCTGGACGTCGCGCCCGACGGGGTCGCCCTGTACGAGATCCCCGCGGCCCGGGCCAAGGAGCTCGCCAAGGACGAGATGGCCAACGTCGCGCTCCAGGCCACGCGCTTCCTGCAGGGGACCGCCCAGTGGCTGCAGGAGGCCGCCGGGCCGGCCCCCGCGAGCCCGGTCCGGGAGGAGGCGCCCGCCGCCGGGGAGGCGCCGGCCGACCTGACCGCGGGGCCCGCGGCCGAGGGGGCGGCGCCGGCCGAGGGGGAGGCGCCGGCCGAGGGGGAGGCGCCGGCCGAGGAGGAGCCGCCGGCCGAGGAGGAGGGCTGGGAGGTCCTGACCCATCAGCTCGAGAAGGTGCGTGACCACTCCCAGGCCGTGCTCGATGGGCTGCAGCGGATGCTCGAGGGCTTGCGTACCACCCTCACCGACAGCCTGAGCGCGGATCCGCAGGTCCAGCAGGCGGTCCAGGGGCGCTTCGCGGCGCTCGCGGACCGCGCCCGGGGCGCGGGGATCGGGGATACGGTGGCCGGCGCGATCGCCAACCTGCCGAACCAGCTCCGCTCGATCCTCGACAACCCGGAGCTGGAGCAGCAGGTGCGGGACGCGACGCGCCGCCTGGACGAGATCCAGTTCGACGAGCCGTCGCCGCCCCCCCCGGCCGCGTCCGAGAACCTCGACACGGAGCAGCCCGTGGAGGAGGCCCCCGCGGAGGAGGCTCCCGCGGAGGAGGCTCCCGCAGAGGAGGCCTCCGTGGAGGAGGCCCCTGCGGAGGAGGCCCCTGCGGAGGAGGCTCCCGCGGAGGAGGCCTCTGCGGAGGAGGTCCCTGCGGTGGAGGTCCCTGCGGAGGAGGCCCCCGCGGAGGAGGCCCCTGCGGAGGAGGTCCCTGTGGTCGAGGCGGCCGCGCCGGACGCCCCCGATACGGTCGAGCCTGGTCCCGAAGGAGCAGAGTGATGAGCATCGTCGTGACCTCCGTCCTGAACGATCTCACCGGCATGCGCTTCGTCGCCCGCACCGCGAGCGGCCACGAGGTCGTGATGGACGCCCTGCCCGAGGTGGGCGGCACGGACACCGGCCCCCGCCCGGGCGAGCTGCCTTTGGTGGGGCTCTCGGCCTGCACCGGCATGGACGTGATCAGCATCCTGCGCAAGATGCGGCAGCCGGTGACCTCCTTCTCCGTGGAGGTCGAGGGGATCCACAAGGCGACCGAGCACCCCAAGCGCTGGACCGAGCTGCGGGTGATCTTCCACCTCACCGGCGAGGTGGATCGGGTCAAGCTGGAGCGGGCCATCGACCTCTCCCGGACCCAGTACTGCTCCGTGGCCGCGATGCTCAAGCCCCAGACCACGATCCACTACCGCTACGTGCTCAACGGCGACCTCGTGGACCTGCCCCCGGCGCCGGAGCCGGCGCACCCTTGAGCGGGCTGCCGTCGGCCCTCGCCAGCCCCGCCGCCGCGGCCTGCTGGTTCGTGCCGGACCGGGCGCGCTACGGCCGGGGAGCGCTCCCGGCGGAGGCGTGGCTGCGGCGGCTGGCCGCGCTGAACCGCCTCGTCGCGGCGAGCTGCATCCAGAGCGCGGGCCACGGCTGGCTCGGGGCCTCCTACTCCGTGGCCGAGATCCTGACCACCCTGTACTTCGGCTGCGGTGAGCGCCAGATCGTGCTCTCCAAGGGCCACGCCGCGGCGATGCAGTACGCCTGCCTCTATGGCCTCGGGCTCCTCGAGCGGGAGCAACTGCTCGCCTACCAGGACGGCCCGCGGCGCTCCAGGCCCACACCGATCGCCGCACCCCGGGGATCCTCCTGGACACCGGCTCCCTCGGCCAGGCCCTGTCCCGTGTCGCGGGGCTGGCCCTCGCGGATCGGGAGCGATCCCTGTTCGTCGTCCTGGGCGATGGCGAGCTGCAGGAGGGGCAGTGCTGGGAGGCCTTTCAGACGGTCGTCCAGCACAACCTGACGGGGTTGACGGTGATCGTCGACTGCAACGGTCAGCAGACCGCGGGGCCGGTGAGCGCGGTGAAGCGCATCGCCGACCTCGCGGCGGTCGGCGAGGGGCTCGGCTTCTCGGTCCGCGAGATCGACGGCAGCTCGCCCCTCGAGCTGCTGGCCTGCCTCTCCGAGCCGCCGGCCCGTCCGCGGCTGCTGCTCGCCCGGACCCGCAAGGCCGGGGGCAGCCCCTTGCTGTTGGAGCTGGCGGCGGCCGGCCGGGCGCCGGGGGGCTGGCACTCGACCGTGCCCGACGAGGCGACCTACCTTCGCTTGCTCGAGGAGCAGGCCCTCGCCAGCGGTGATCCGGACCTCGTCGCGGAGCTGCGGCAGTTCCTGGCCCGGCGCGTGGCGCCGCCCCTCCGCCCGCCTGCCGCCAAGGCCGGCTCCACCGGTGCAGCCTTCGCCCGGGAGCTCGCCCGCCTCATGACGGAGCGGCCGGACCTGGTCGCGCTCGACGCGGACCTCGCCCAGCCTTGTGGGATCGACGGATTCGCTCGTGCGGGCCACCCCTTCCTCGAGCTGGGGATCGCGGAGCAGGACATGGTGGGTGTCGCGGGCGGCCTGGCCCTCGCCGGGCGGCTGCCGGTCGTGCACACCTATGCCAGCTTCTTCAAGCGGGCCTACGACCAGCTCCATGGCAACGGCGGGCTGAAGGTGATCTACGCGGGCCACTACGCGGGGCTCTGCTACCACACGGATGGCAAGACCCACCAGTCCCTCGCCGACGTCAGCCTCTTCAACACCCTGCCGGGGATGACGGTGCTCGATCCGGCGACGGGCTGGCAAGCCGCGCGGCTGCTGCGCTGGGCCGTGCGGGGCGCGGCCGGCCCCACCTACTTCCGCCTGCGGCGCACGGACCTCGGCCTCGACGCGCATCCCCTGCTGCAGGCCTGCTGCCCCACGCCCGAGGAGCTGCGGCAGGAGGCCGGCCCCGCGGAGCTCGACCGTCCCCTCCTGCTCGGGCCGCCGGACGCGTCGCGGGTCTTCCTCGTCGGGGGCGCGGTCGCGGCCCGGCTCGCGCTGGACTGCCTCGCCCGGCCCGAGTTCGCCGGCTGGGCGATCCTGCTGCAGAGCGTCTACGGGCCGCCACCCCACCTGCCCTCCTGGCGGGAGGTGCTGGCCCCGCGGGAGCTGGTCTTCGTGCTCGAGGACGATACGGGCCCGGGGGGGCTGCACGCGCTGCTCTGCACCGTGCTCGCCGCGACGGGGCTGCACCCCCGGGTGCTCTGGCAGCACCCGGCCGGGCTGGGCCCCTCCTTTCGTAACTTGCCGGATTGCTTGGAGTATCACGGCTTCACCCCCGAGCACCTCCGTCGCCGGCTGCGGGAGGCCGACGGTGGCTGAGGCGCCGGGCGAGGCTCCGGTGAGTGCGGCACCGGGTGAGGCCCCGGTGAGCGAGGCGCCAGTGAGCGAGGCCCCGCCGCCGGCGACCTCCTCCGGTCTGGTGCCGGGCGACCTCCGCCGCCTGCCGGGAGGGGCCCCTTCGCCGCTGCTCGGCCCCTTGCCTCGCAAGAGCCTGGCCCGCTTCGCGGTCGGCTTCGGCTGTCCCTTCCGGGCCGTTCCCTTCCTCCTCTTCCGGCCGCCCCTGTGGATCTACCTGCTGGCCCCGCTGCTGGTGAACCTCCTGCTCCTCGGGCTCGCCCTGTGGGGGGCCTGGGAGCTGGCGCCGACGGTCGTCAACCTCCTGTGGACGCGCCCCGCGGACGGGGTGCTGGAGGTCTTCTGGGTGATCACCGCGGTGCTCACCGGCCTGCTGCTGATCATGGTCGCGCTCGCGCTGAGCTACGCGGTGGCGGGCATCGTCGCCACCCCGTTCAACGACCTGCTGTCGGAGAAGGTCGTCGAGGAGCTGCTCGGCCCGACCATCGAGCCCCTCTCCTGGCGGCGGATGGCCCGGGATACCGTGGTCTCCGTGGGGCACTCCCTGCTCAACCTGCTGATCTACCTGCTGGTCATGGTCCCCTTGTTCCTGCTCGACTTCGTGCCGGTGGTCGGCCCCGTGCTCTCCGCCTTGGGGAGCGTGATCGCCACCTCCTTCTTCCTCGGGCGGGACCTGATGGACGGCCCCCTGACCCGCCGCCGCCTCACCTGGCGGCAGAAGGCGTCGTTGATCCGCCGCCAGCGGGCTCTCTCCAGCGGCCTCGGGGCGGCCGCGGCCCTGCTGCTCTGGATCCCCGTGGTCAACCTCCTGCTCATGCCCCTGGCGATCACCGGTGGCGCCTTGCTCTACAGCCGCCTGCTCGCCAACGGGCTGGTGGAGCCGCCCCGGTCACCCGACCAGCTCTTCGACGATCTGTCCCGCGCCCCCTGCCGGCCGCCGGCTCCCCACCGTCTTGCGCCCCCGGCGGCCGCGTCCTTCCCGGGAGACCGGGGGACCGCGGGCTGACGGGCGAGAGAGGCCGTGATGCCCGGGCTGCTCTTCTCCATGACCGTGGACCCCGATGGCGCGATGCACGACTGGGTCGATCTGCCCCCGGGCTGGACCATGACCAAGGTACCAACCCAGGAGCTGGTCCACCTGCTCGGGCCGGCCGCGTACCAGGAGCTGCTGATCGACCTCTGCCGGCAGGAACATCCGGCAGCCCTGGTGACCCACCCGCCCTATGACCACCTCACGGCCGAGGTCGCGGCCACCTTGCGGCGCCTCGGCACCCGGCTCGTCGGCTACGCCTTCGACGACGAGATCTTCGCCGGTCGCTACACCGCGGCCACCTGGGCGGAGCTCGGCCGTATCTACGACCGCTACGTCACCACCCGGGACGTGCCCTGGGCCACCGCGCCCCTGCCCGCCGTCGCGAGGCTCCCCGAGAAGTGGGACGTCGTCTTGGTCGGGCGGCGCACCAGCGGGCGTGCCCTGCTCGTGGAGCGGTTGCGGGATGCGGGCCTGCGCGTCGCCACCGGCGGGCTCGGCTGGCCGGAGGGCCACCTGAGCCGGCCGGAGAT
>JAVEVO010000255.1:0-6801 GCA_034005005.1 Myxococcota bacterium | reverse complement strand
TACGAGACCATCGCCTACCAGAACGCCAACCACTCGGTGCGCGTCACCGACGAGTTCATGCGGGCGGTGCTCGACGATCGGGAGTGGGAGACGGTCGCCCGCACCAGCGGCGAGGTGGTCACGCGCGTGCCGGCCCGTGAGCTGCTCCGGGAGATCGCCGAGGCGGCCTGGGTGTGTGGCGATCCCGGGTTGCAGTACGATAGTACCATCAACCGCTGGCACACCTGTCCGCAGAGCGGGCCGATCCGGGCCTCGAACCCCTGCTCCGAGTACATGTTCCTCGACAACTCGGCCTGCAACCTGGCCTCCCTCAACCTGCTGGCCTTCACCCGGCCCGACGGCTCCTTCGATGCGGCCGGCTTCCGCCACGCGGTCCGGCTGCTGATCGTCGCGCAGGACGTGCTGGTCGATCGCGCCTCGTACCCGACCTCGCAGATCGCGGACAACAGCCACCGGTTCCGGCCCCTCGGGCTCGGCTACGCCAACCTCGGCGCCCTGCTCATGTCCCTGGGGCTGCCCTACGACTCGGACGGCGGGCGGGCCCACGCCGCGGCCCTGACCGCCTTGATGCACGGCGAGGCCCTGCGCGCGAGCGCCGCGCTGGCGGCTCGCCTCGGCCCCTGCGCGGCCTACGCGGACAACCGGGCGGACTTCGCCCGGGTCGTCCGCCAGCACGAGGAGGCGGTGGACGCCATCGACCGGCAGCTCGTGCCGCCGGCCCTCTTCGCGGAGCTGCGGTCCACCTGGTCCGGCCTGGCCGAGGAGACGAAGGACCGGCCCGAGTATCGCAACGCCCAGGTGACCCTGCTCGCGCCCACCGGCACCATCGGCTTCATGATGGACTGCGACACCACGGGCATCGAGCCGGAGCTGTCCCTGGTCCGCTACAAGACCCTCGTCGGCGGCGGGACGCTCGAGCTGATCAACCAGGTGGTGCCCGCGGCCCTCACTCACCTCGGCTACGGCATCCAGTCCGTCCAGGAGGTGCTCGCCCACCTCAAGCGCGAGGGCACGGTGGAGGGCTGCCCCACCCTGCGGGCCGAGCACCTGCCCGTCTTCGACTGCGCGCTGCGGCCCGCGCACGGCAGCCGCAGCATCCTCCCGGAGGGCCACCTGCGGATGATGGCCGCGGTGCAGCCCTTCCTCTCGGGCGCGATCTCCAAGACGGTCAACCTGCCCCACGAGGTCACGCCCGAGCAGATCGCGGCGATCTTCCTCGAGGGCTGGCGCCTCGGCCTGAAGGCCGTCGCGGTCTACCGGGACGGCTGCAAGCGCACCCAGCCCCTGAACACCTCCGCGACGCCGCGGTCGATCGTGGCCGAGGTCGTGGACGAGCTCGTGGCCGTCCCCGAGTCGGCGGGGCGGAGCACGTCGCGCCGGCCCATGCCCTCGGAGCGGCCCTCCATCACCCACAAGTTCGAGGTCGGGGGCCACTCGGGCTACCTGACGGTCGGGATGTACCCCGACACCGGCCGCCCGGGCGAGATCTTCGTCGTCATGGCGAAGCAGGGGAGCACCATCGGCGGGCTGATGGACGCCTTCGCCACGGCGATCTCCATCGCCTTGCAGTACGGTGTGCCCCTCGAGGACCTGATCGAGAAGTTCAGCCACGTCCGCTTCGAGCCCTCGGGGTTCACCGGGAACCCCGAGATCCCCTTCGCCAAGTCGATCATCGACTACCTGTTCCGCTGGATGGCCTTCCGCTTCGGCATCCGGGACGGCGAGGTGGCGCAGACCGAGCTGCCCCTGATGCCGCCGGCCGCGGGGGGCAGCGCCGAGTCCCTCACGCCGCCGCCCGTGACCGGGGAGCGCCAGCCGCGTCGGCGAGCCAGCGATCTGGGGCTGCCCGGCGCGGCGCGCACGCCGACGCCGGGAAACGGCCACGGCAACGGCAAGGCCAACGGTACGGGGAGCCCGCGGGTGCTCGCGGCCCTCGGCGCCCGGGCCCAGGACGACGCGCCGCCCTGCCCGGACTGCGGCAGCATGACCGTGCGCAACGGCGCCTGCTACAAGTGCCTCAACTGCGGCACCAGCCTCGGCTGCTCCTGAGCCCGCCTCACGGGGACCTCGCGCCGGGGCGCTCCGGCGCCCGAGCGCTGACCGCTGCTTGACGTCTCCCCGTCTGCAAGGCTAAGGAAGAAGAACCCGACCTTCCTGTTCGGCCGAACCGACTCCCGGGCCAGGGGGCGGTGGATTCCAGAAGGAGGCTCGCTGCCGTGCTGTACCAGGTCTTCATCCCCGCCCTGAAAGCCGATGGCTTCAACATCACCCTCAAGCTGGAGGCGCCGAACTGGATCTCCGCGTTGCGCTCCGGGCTCAGCAAGCTCGGCGAGCAGGGCGACGTCATCAAGAACGTGATCGTCGCGATCCAGCCCGACGGGACGATCCAGGTCAGCGATCCCAAGACCCGCCGGGTCTTCGAGATCAAGGAGCTGCCGGCCGGCGCCGCGGTGGCGCCGGACGCTGCGGCCAAGGACGCTGCGGCCAAGGAAGCTGCGGCCAAGGAAGCTGCGGCCAAGGAAGCTGCGGCCAAGGACGCCGCCGCGCGGCACGCGGCCGCGGTCGCGGCCCAGCCGACCCAGATCTTCGCCCCGACTCCGCCGGAGCCGACGGCCGCCCAGGCACAGGCCGCGGCCGACGAGAACCTGGCCACGGTCATGATGGAGGCCTGGAGCCCGCCGACCGTGCCGACCACGCCCGCGCCGCCCCAGCAGCCGGCCGTGCGCATCGACCCCGGGGCGGCGCCCGTCACCGCCTCCGAGGTCGAGGTCCCGGCGGAGCCCACGGCCCCCGCGGTCGCGATCGAGCCGACGGCCCCCGCGGTCGCGATCGAGCCGACGGTCACCGCAGTGGCGGTCGAGCCCACCCGGACCGCCGCGGCCGCGGCGACCGAGCCGACCCGGATGCACACCCGGCCGTTCTCCTTCGCGGCCGACGAGAAGAAGGCCGTCTCCTCGGACCCCTCCTCGCAGATCCTCGAAGAGGACCGGTCGGTCCCCGTGCCCGAGGACCCGGCCCTGGCCCCCCGGCAGGCCCTGTTCTCCACCGAGGAGGTGCTCGCGGACGTCTTCATGGACGCCCAGCGGATCTACGACTACGACACCGATCTGCAGAGCTCGGTGGAGTTCGCGCTCGACCTGCTCATGGAGAAGATCCCGGCCCAGGCGGGCTCGGTGCTCTTCGCCGACATCCCCTCCAACAGCCTGTACTTCGCCTCGGCCCGCGGGCCCAAGGCCAGGGAGATCCTCGACCTGCGCGTGCCCATCGGCCGGGGCCTGGTCGGCTTCTGCGCCAAGGAGGGCGTCTCCCTGGCCGTGGGCGACGCGGCGCGCGACCCCCGCTTCTACCGGAAGATCGGCGAGCAGATCGGCTTCGAGACCCGCTCGGTGGTCTGCGCCCCGGTGGAGGCCGACGGGCGCTGCTACGGCGCGGTCGAGCTGATCAACAAGACCGGCACCGACGCGTTCACCCCCGGCGAGATGAGCGTCGTCACCTACGTCGCCAACCGGCTGGCCGATCACATCAACCAGGTGGTCTTGCGGGAGGCCTGAGCATGTTCCGCTCCCTGCTCCCTCGCTGCCGGCGCGGGTCTCTGGCCCTCGCCTTGCTGCTGGGCCTCGGCCTGCTCCCGGCCGTGGCCGGGGCGCAGTTCGTGCCCCTCCTCCCCGAGGCCGAGGAGGGGACCACCTCCGGGTCGATCCTCGGCGGCAGCTCCCTGGGGATGACCGGGGTGCCGACCTCCTTCGTGCTCGGGCACGCGTACAACTACTCCCTGACCGGGCCGCTGCACCTCGATCTGGGGGCCTTCGTCGGCCTGTACGAGTCCCTGCTGGTGCTCCGGGGCGTGCCCGGGGTGAAGTACGACCTGCACCTCGCGAGTCTGCCCTTCGTGCCCTACGGCAAGGCCGGGCTGGCCGTGGATCTGCTCACCGGCGCTGCCGCGGGCGAGCAGACCCTCGCCGTCGGAGTGCGCCTCGCCGCGGGGCTGCGGCAGTTCTTCGACCGGCAGCTCGCCCTGGGCGTCGAGCTGGCCACCACCTTCGGGCTCTCCGCGGGCGAACAGAGCCAGGGGGCCTTCGGGCTGGAGGGGCTCGTCTCCTTCGAGTACCACCTCGACTGAGGGGCGGAGAGGCGACATGCCGCACCGGTTCGTCCTGGCGTCGTTGCCGCTGCTGCTCTGCGGCCTCACGGCCTGCCGCTCGCCGGAGCCCCTGGGCAACCTGCGCTTCTCCGAGCACGCGGACGCCGGGGCCGGGGACGCGGCCGCGCCGCCCGCGTTCGTGCCCGCGAAGCTGCTGCCGGCCCGGTTCCAGTCGACCTATGTCCTTCGTACCCCAGAGGGGGCCGAACGTACCGAAATCGTCACGGTGATCTGGGACCCGGAGGGCGGGGCCCTGCGCCAGAGCACCATCCACTACTCCGCGCCCGGCGAGGCCTCCGTGGAGCGGAAGAGCGAGGATCGGCTCGACCGGGGGGTGCACCTGCTGCGCGGGGGCGATGGGACCTTTTTACCCTATCCCGAGGAGGGCGAGTGGGCCGCCCGGATCGGGCGTGACCTCGGCGCCTGGTCTTCCCTGGCGTCCTCGCTGGGGCTGCAGCCGGGCGCGACCGCGGCGCCGGCGACCCAGGACGGCCGCCCCGTGACCCGGCTCCAGCTCCTCGGCGGCCAGGCCGGCGCGACGGGGACCCTGCTGCTCGACCCGGCCCGGGGCACGCTGCTCGCGGTGACGATCGCCCAGCAGCGGCAAGGCGACGAGGTCAGCTACCAGGCCCAGCTCGGTCCAGCTCCCCCCGAGAGCCTGCCCCTGCCCGCGGTGCCCGAGGAGGCGCGGCAGGCGACCGAGCGGCCGCGCAGCTTCCAGCGCATGGCCGAGCACCTGCGGCCCTATCTCGATGCGCCTCTGCCGGGCAGCCGCGAGGCGCAGCAGGCGGCCGAGCGCGAGGCCAAGCGGGGCGGCAAGGTCAGGCCTGCCCCGGTGCCGGCCCCCGTCCCCCAGCCCGAGCTGCAGCCGGTGGAGGAGGCCGACTGAGCTCCGGTCGGGAGCCGGGCCGCTCGTGATCCGTCCGGGCCGGCGCGCATCCCGGACACCTCCCTCACGGCGCGGCTGGCGGGGTCGGCTCGGCCGGCGGGGTCGGGTCGGCCGCGGACGGCCCGGCCGGGGCGGGGGGGCGCTCGGCCCGGGCGAGCTGCTGCAGGCGGAGGCGGAGCTCGGGCTGCGTGGTCGCGGCCGCGAGCTCCTCGAGCTGGTCGGCCAGCTCCTCCCGGTGCTGCCGGAGCGCCCGGACCAGGGCCTGCAGGTCCTGGCCCAGCCCCCGGAACTCGTCCTTCTCCCGCAGGTCCCGCACGGGCGGCCAGCCTCCGGCGGCCAGCTCGCGCAGGGCGCGCCCGATCACGAAGACCGGGCCCGCGATCCGGTGGGTCTTGACCAGGCTGGCGACGGTGAGCAGCAGGGAGAGCAGCACCACCCCCGCGATGAGCTTGCCCAGCAGCAGACTATCCTCCGCGGCGAGCAGGCCGGCGATGGCCGAGTCGACCTCGGTCAGCCCGAGCAGGGTGACCTGCGACGCCTCGCGCGCCTCCTGGTAGACGAGGGCCGCGAACGAGCCGGTCAGCAGCAGGGTCACCACGAGGAAGGTGAGGCAGGTGCGGAGCTGGAAGCTCTGGTCCACGAGGAAGTTGCGCAGCCGGCGCCGGTGCTTCTGCAGGGTCATGGGTTCACCCCCAGCGGTAGCTCGATGGTCTGCTCGCCGCCTGCCGCCGGCGGCAGGCGCAAGGCGGTCAGGGCCTCCTGGAGGCACGTGACGAAGCGCGGCTCGTCCAGCCGCGGGCGGGCGGAGAAGCCGGGCGCGGCCCGGCCGTCCGGCAGCACCTTGAAGCGCAGCTCCACCCCCGTGAAGGAGGGGTCCCGCTTGCGCTGCCGCAACAGGCAGTTGCGGAGCTGCGGCTCGATCGCGGCCAGCCCCTGCTGGACCTCGGCCTCGGTGCGGCTGGAGCGCAGGCCCGGGCCGGTGATGATCGGCTCCGTGGTCGCGGCCGGAGCGGACAGGGGCGGGGCGGCCGCGCGCTCTTCGAGGAGCTGCAAGGCCCGGCGGGCGGCCTGGGCCACCCGGGGCTCCGGGCCGGCGGCCGCCTCCTGCAGGGCCGGGCGGGCCTCCTCGTCGCCGAGCAGGCCGAGGGAGGCCGCGGCCGCGACCCGCACCGCGGGGTGCGGATCCGTGAGGAGGGCCTGGCGCAACGCCACAGCGGCTCCCAGGGGGCGCTGCTGACCGAGCGCGAGCGCCGCCTGCACCCGCACCTTGACCCGCCGATCCGTCAGCAGGGAGCGGGCGACGGGCGAGGGGTCGGCGCCGGGGTCCGCCAGGCTCGGGCCGGTGGTGCCGAGCGCGCCGAGGAGCAGCAGCCCGAGCAGCCGCCGACGGTTGCGCAGGGAGGGAGCGAGGGCGCCGGCCCGGAGGACGCGCGGGCCCATCGGCCGCCCGCTCCCGGAGGCGGGGTGGCTCAAGCCGGCCGTGGGCGGGCCAGGTGGCGCTCCAGCAGGTCCGCGACCCGCGGGAGGGCCTCCTGGACGTGGAGCGCGGCCTGGGGCCGGAGCTTGCCGTACGCACCCTTGACCGTCTTGTGGGTGGAGGCCTCCTGCCGCCGGTCGGTGATCGCGAGCAGGCTCTCCGCGACCTCCTGCTTGTGGGCCAGCAGGTAGGCCTTCAGGGTCTCGTCCGGCTGCCGCGCCTCCAGGTAGCGCGCGTGCTGCCCGTCGAGCACCTCCACGAAGTCGTCCAGCAGGTTGTCGACGGCCTCGGCCA
>JAVEVO010000073.1:0-32987 GCA_034005005.1 Myxococcota bacterium | reverse complement strand
AGGGCGAGGGCGAGGGCGCCGAGGGCGAGGGCGAGGGCGCCGAGGGCGAGGGCGAGGGCGCCGAGGGCGAGGGCGAGGGCGCCGAGGGCGAGGGCGAGGGCATCACCAATTGCTCGGCCCTGGGCGTCTGGGACGAGACCTACCAGGGCAGCTCCTCGGTCGACGGCATGCCGATGAACGGCACCTCGAAGATCACCATCACCGAGGCCGGCGGTGTCATCAGCGCGCAGGCCACGGACAGCTCCGAGGAGTACTGGTGGTCGGGCACGGTGACCATGACCGCGGACGGGCTCGACTGGGCCTGGCGGATGGACGACAACTCCAGCCACGGCACCTACGACTGCACCTTCTCCGCGGACTGCGCCAAGCTCAACTGCACCTGGGTGACCCTCAACCAGGACGACTCGCCCAACTCGACGGGGACGGCCACCTGGACCAAGCGCTGACAGGACGACGATGAACGACCGGCTGCTGATCGATCTGCTGCGCCTCGCACCGAAGAACCTGTACAGCCACTGGCTCGGCCGGGTGAGCGAGGTGCCGATCCCTCGGCCCCTGCGCACGCGCATCCTCGGTCTGTACGCCGCGCGCTTCGGCGCGGCGGTCGAGGAGGCCTCGCTGCCGCTGACCGAGTACCCGTCGCTGCACGCCTTCTTCACGCGGCAGCTCGCGCCGGGGGTGCGACCGGTGACGGACCTGCCCGACGGGCTCGTCTCGCCGGCCGACGGACGCGTCGCGGCCTGCGGCCAGGTCGAGGAGCGCCAACTCTTGCAGGTCAAGGGCCGGCGGTACTCGCTGCACGAGCTGCTCCAGGAGCCCGCAGCCGAGGAATCGCTCCAGCGGGGGAGCTACGCCACGGTGTACCTGGCTCCCGGGGACTACCACCGCGTGCACTTCCCGGCGGGCGGTGAGATCGTCGGCTACCGGTACCTTCCTGGTACTTTGTTCCCTGTCAATCCGGCAGGCCAGCGACACGTCCGGGACCTTTATACCATCAACGAGCGCCTGGTGACCCACGTCGCCAGCCCCACCCTGGGCAGGGTCAGCATCGTGATGGTGGGTGCGCTGGCCGTCGGCCGGATCAGCGTCAGCTACGCGCCGATCGTCACGAACGCACGCACGGGCCACCCCGCGGCGCAGGTCACGCTCTCCCCGCCCCGGCCCTGCCAGGCCGGGGACGAGCTGGGCGTGTTCCACCTCGGCTCCACGGTGGTCGTGATCTGTGAGCGCCCGGGGTTGCACCCGATCGTCCCGGAGGGCAACGTGGTGCGCATGGGCCAGCCCTTGCTGGTGGCCGGCTGATCCACCTCCCCCCCACCCCGCTCCCCCCTTCGCCCGGCCAGCCATCCAGCGCACCAGCTCCCGGCCGACGGCCGAAAGCTTGTCGGGATGCTCCCCCGGCTGGTACACTGTCCTCACCAACGTGGTGGAACCGGTTGTGGAACACAGGGACCTGCGCTTCTCAGAAGACGAACTCCAGGAGATGGGGGCCGCGCTGGTGCCACCGTCGTCCATGGCGACCACCTCCGAGCCGCTCGACGAGGAGCCGGCCGCGCAGCGCCTGCCGCCGGTCCTGGTCCCTGTGCCGATCGCCGAGGTGGGCGCCTACGCGGCCGGCGCGGTCGCGACGCTGGACCCGCTCCCCGCGCCACCGCCGGTCGCCGACGGCTTCACCCTGACCCCGGCCGGCGAACCGACGCCGCCCACGGCCCCGACAGCCCCGGCCAGCGCTGCGGATCCCCTGCCGGAGGCCCCCGCGGCCCCGCCGGCGGTGGACGTCGACGAGACGCCCCGGCGCGCCGACGTGCCGGAAGCTGCGCCCGAGCCTCGCGCAGAGCAAAAACGGCCCCTGTCGACCGCGACCACGACTGCCACCCTGCCGGTTCCCCCGGAGCCCGAGGGCGCCGCGACGGTCAACGAGGGCGTCGGCGCCGCGGACGACGGCCACCCGGCCGAGCCCGGCGCGCCACCGGCGGCCCCACTCGACGCCGAGCTGCCCGGCGGACCGCTACCCGCCACCGAGGAGGAGTCCCCGCCGGCCGCCGCCGACGACACCTCCCCCGCCGGCCGCCCGCCGGAGCCCCTCGCCCACGACGAGCAGCAGGCCGCCGCCCCGGACGACCGGGAGCCCACGGCCGACGAGCCGCTCCCCCCGAGCGACGAGGCCGAGCGGCTCCCGGCCCCCGCGGTCGAGGACCTGCTCGAGCCCAGCCTCATCGCCGGTCCCGACCTGCTGTCCGATCTGGATCTGGGCGAAGAGCGGCTGCACTCGGACCCGGAAGGAGAGCTGGTCCTCGACGAGAGCGATCAGCTCCCCCTGACCGCGGAGGAGATGGCCGAGGTCGAGTCCGTCGTGCCCGGCGGCGGCGTCGCCACGAGCTGGCCAGAGGCACCTGCGGCCACGACCGCGCCCCCCTCCGGGACGGCCAACGGCGAAGGTCCGTCCGGCCAGGCTCGCGCCCTCCCCCCGCCGCCGCCGGCCGTGGCGCTCAAGCCCAGCCCCCGCCGCGGTGAACGATCGCGGAGCAGCGAGCGGGCGACCGCGCGGCTGAAGACCGAGGAGCTGAAGAGCGACGCCCCGGTCCCCTGGTATGCCCGGATCTTCGACGAGGGCTACCTCGATCTCGCGCGCCGCCGCTCGACGCGCAGCATCGTCCGGCAGGTCGATTTCCTCGAGAAGCAGCTCGCGCTGCCGCCCAGCGCACGGATCCTCGATCTCGGCTGCGGGCTCGGCGCGCACGTCCGGGAGCTGGCCGGGCGGGGATACGACGTCACCGGGCTGGACCTGTCCGAGCCGCTGCTCGAGGAGGCCCGCAGCCGGGCCGACCTCGAGGGGCTGCAGAACGCGCACTTCGTCCAGGGCGACATGCGCGGGATGGAGAGCGAGGGCCAGTTCGACGCCATCCTCTCCCTGGGCACGAGCTTCGGCTACTTCGACGACACGACCAACGTCCGGGTGCTCAAGGCGGTCGCCGCGGCCCTCCGCCCCGGGGGGCGCTTCGTCCTGGACCTCCTCAACCGCGACTTCGTCCTCGGTGAGCAGCCGATCCGCAACTGGTACCAGGCGGGCCAGGTGATCGTCCTCGAGGAGGGACGTTTCGACTACGCCCGCAGCCAGCTCGTGGTGCAGCGCCAGCTCGCCCACGGCGACGGGCGCCAGCGCCAGGACGAGATCCGGGTCCGCCTCTACAGCCTGCACGAGCTGAACAACCTGTTCCGCGTGCTCGGGCTCGAGGTCCAGCAGGTCTTCGGCTCGTCCGTGGCGCCCCTCCCCTTCCTCGGCGCGTCCGCCCGGACCATCCTGATGATCACCGAGAAGCAGTGACCCCCTGAGCCCAGGCGCAGGGGACGGCAGCAGGTCGGGCGCTGGGGGGCAGGACGGGGGCGGGGCAGGACGCGGGCGGGGGGCTGTTCGTCAGGGGACCGCGGGAGCCGCACCGTCGGCAGCGACCTGCGGTTCCCAGGCCGTGAGGATCAGCAGCCCCTCGGGCGACATGAAGCCCTCGGCCGATTCGTTGGCGAAGCGCCCGGTGAGCAGCACGGCCTGCCCCTTCTCCGGGGGCTGCAGCTCCGCGGGATCGTAGCCGACGACGAGGAGCTTCTGGCGAGCGCTGACGACATCGGCGACGAAGAAGTACGGCTCCTTGCACGGCGGATGCGTCGTCTTCGGCGGCGGTACCGGCCTGGCCGCACGGCGTGCCTTCTCGGCCGCCTCCTGCTCCTTGGCCTCCTCCTCGGCCCAGGGGCAGACGTAGACGTCGACCACCGTCGCCCGGACGCGGATCTCCTTGCCGAAGTAAGCCCGGGAGTCCTGGCGCAGCCCATACACGGAGATGGCGCCGTCCGGGTGGATCAGCGGGATGGCCGGCTTCACGATGCGGGGCGGGGTCGGCAAGTTGAGCCGGACGGGGGGCAGGCCGGCATCGGCGCTGCCCGCCGGCTGCGGACTCGGCCCGCTGCAGGCCGCGAGCAAGAGCATCAAGCCGGCGCTCGTCGCCAGGTTTCGCGCCAGGAGCCGTCCCTCGAACAGCGATCGTCTCATCGCGCACCTCGCTCTCGGGCCTGCTCCAGTTGGAGGACGAGGCCGCAGGCCAGCTCCATCCCACCGAGCTGCTGCACGAGCCGCTCGACCTCGGAGGCCTCGACCTCGAGGAAGGAGTAGCTGGAGTGGAGATCGATCCGCCCCAGGCTCGCCGGTGGTGCACCGCGCTCGACGAGGAGGGCCTTCAGCTCCGCCCGTCCGCCCGGGAAGTGCACCCGGCCGGCGTTCAGGTGCAGCCGGACGGCGTCCGCCAGGCGCGGGGCGCCGCGCCGGCCACCTTCCCCCTCGGCCGCCGCAGCAGGGGCGGGGGCGTCGGCGTGGCGGGCTTCGCTGACGGGAGCGCGGCGACGGCGCTCGGCGTCCCGCCCGCGTGGCGGCCGCTCCTCCTCTCCCGGTCCGGCCGCGCGCCGTCGCGGCCGGCTCGCCAGGGGTCCCGCACCCTCCTCCCGCCGCCCCATCCGGGAACGACCAGGCCCCCGGGAGCTGCGCGCCCCTTCCTCACGCCCGACCGCGGGATCCTCCCCTTCGGCCGGCGGATGCTCGACGCCGCTCTCCCCCTGGCCACGCGCCGCTCGCGCCGCCAGTCGGCGCTCGGCCTGCAGCGCCCGATCGAGGGCACCCGCGAAGGGATCGCGCCCCTCCTCGGGCGGCAGCTCCTTGTAGACCATCTCGAGCGCATAGCTCTTGCGCAGGAAGTAGAAGGAGCCCATCTCCTGCGGGGCGACGAGGGAGATCGCCCGCCCGCTGTGCCCGGCCCGACCGGTCCGCCCCGTGCGGTGGATGTACATCTCGGCCTGCTCGGGCAGCATGTAATTGATCACGTGGGACAGGCCCGAGACGTCGATCCCGCGTGCGGCGACGTCGGTGGCCACCATGAAGCGCAGCTTGCCGGCCTTGCAGGCCGCCATGATCTTCTCCCGCTCGGGCTGCGAGAGATCGCCGTTGATCACCTCGGCGTCGTAGCCCTGGGCGCGCAGGTGGCTGGCGACGAGCGCGCTGTCGGCCCGGGTATTGCAGAAAACGATAGCGTTCTCAGGGTGTTCCACCTCGATCACGCGGAGCAGATCCTGCAGCCGGCTGCGCCCGAGGGAGAGGTAGTAGAAGTGCTGCACCTTCTCCGCGGCGACGGCGTCCGAGGAGAGGGTGACGAACTCCGGGGCGACCATGTGGCGCTCGGCGAGCCGGTGCACGTCGGAGGGCATCGTCGCGGACGCGAGGAACGTCTGGCGCTTCTCCGGCAGATGCTCGAGGATCGACTCCACGTCCTCCAGAAACCCGAGGGAGAGCATCTCGTCCGCCTCGTCGATGACGCAGATCTCGACCTGGCGCAGGGAGAGGCTGCCGCGGCGGAGGTGATCGAGCAGCCGTCCGGGGGTGCCGACGACTAGCTGCGCCCGCGCGATGTTCCGCACCTGCGGCGGCAAGGCCACGCCGCCGTAAACCGTGGCCGTCCGGATCCCCTTGTGCTTGCCGAGCGCATCGACCTCGGCGGCCACCTGCAGGGCCAGCTCGCGCGTCGGGGTGATCGCCAGCGCGACGACCCCCGCGTGCTGGCCCGAGAAGCGCTCCACGATCGGCAGCCCGAAGGCGGCGGTCTTGCCCGTGCCGGTCTGGGCTTGAACGATCAGATCGAGCCCCGACAGCGCCAGGGGGACGACTGCGGCCTGCACGGGAGTCGGCGTGAGGTACCCCAGATCGGCCAGCGCCTGGAGCACGGGGGGAGACAGCGGCAGATCCGCGAAGGTGATCTCGGGAGTCACGCCTTCCGGGATGGCGACCTCCTCCGACAGCACTTGGTCCATGATAGCAAGATCCTGTTGCCCGGCCGGGGGAGGTCTCCCTCGTGCCCGCCGCGACCAGCCCCGGGCCTGGAGCCTGCCTCGACCCGGGATGTGGGGACCTGGGACGTCTCGCCCAGGTGGATGACGGGCCCATTCTGGGGGGAGGTGGCCCCTCTGTCAACGAGAGGGAGCAGGAGCCGGCCCGGGCAGCTCAGCGTCCTTTCCGACGCGCCGCCGGCCGCGGGGAAGCACGGGGCGCGCGCACGGGCTCCGCGGGGAGCAGGCGCAGGGCCCGGATCTCCAGCTCGGGCTGGCGGCAGAGTCGGGCGAGCAGCTCGGCGGTGTGTCGGGTGGCCTCCCGCGCCCAGCCGGCATCGTCGAACTCCACCACCAGGGTCGGCCCCTCCCGGCGGAGCGCCCGGGTGTGGAGGCCGAGCAGCGGGCCCGCAGCCTCCCGCCAGGCGTCCGCCAGCGCATCGGGCTGTGGGCGCGACCGGCAGAGCTCGGGGTGGACGCGCGCCAGGAGGTCGGCTAGGGGCAGGGGAGCGTCGAGAGGGATGCGTCGCATCGGCATCCTGTACTGCGCACCTTTTCGCTTGACAAGTGGGGGGGGCGACTGGTACACCTGCTCCCGCTTTTGGGCACGTAGCTCAGTGGAAGAGCACTGTCCTGACGCGGCAGGGGTCGAAGGTTCGAAACCTTCCGTGCCTACCCAAGAGAAGGCGTCGTAACCAAGGGATTGCACTGCGAGGTGCCATTGATTCAGCGGACCGAAGAGAACGCCGATACCCAGGAATTGCGGGTCAACTGGCGCATCCGTGCGCGAGAAGTCCGCGTGATCAGCGATTCGGGCGAGCAGCTCGGAATTATGCTCACCCAGGCCGCCGTGACGCTGGCCGAGGAGCAGGGTCTGGATCTTGTCGAGGTGGCCGCCAAGAGCGTGCCGCCGGTCTGCAAGATCATGGACTACGGCAAGCACAAGTACGAGACCAAGAAGAAGGCGCAAGAGTCTCGCTCCCGGCAGCACGTGCACGTCTTGAAAGAGGTCAAGGTCCGGCCGAAGACCGATGACCACGATCTCGATTTCAAGATGGAGCACATGAAGCGCTTCCTCGCCGAAGGGAACAAGGTGAAGGTCACCATGATGTTCCGTGGCAGGGAAATCTTCCACCTCGAACGGAGCCGGGCGCAGCTAGAAGAGATCGCCAACAAGGTCGTCGAGGAAGGCATCGCCACCATCGAGGTGGCTCCCCGTCAGGAGGGGCGCAACATGCACCTCATCCTGGCCCCGAAGGTCGCCCGCTGAGCTCCTCCTCCGGGGTCTCCCCTCGGGAGCCCCAGCCAATCGACCGAGGGTCATCAATCGAATCCTGCCTGGCGGTCGTGGATCCGCCGAGGCGGTGGGGTGAGCACATGCCGAAGATGAAGACCAACCGGAGCGCGGCCAAGCGGTTTCACCGCACCGCCAGCGGCAAGTTCCGCCGGGAGAAGGCGTACGGCAGCCACATCCTGACCAAGAAGAGCCGCAAGCGGAAGCGGGGGCTGACCCAGCTCACCCTCGTCTCCACGGCCAACGAAGGCAACCTGAAGATCCTGCTCCCGTACTGCTAGCCAGTCCGGGCGCTGTCGAGACCGCGCGGGCCGCCGATCGTCTCCCACCGAGGAGACGAACCGGCCCTGTCGGCGGAGGGAGCCTGGCGGGCATGTCGCCGCGACCAGGCAGCAATCCCCTTCCCGGGCATGCGGGGTGACCAGGAGCCGGAGGCCCGCGCCGGCTCGTCGCCCCCGAGGAGTGTTCCATGCGAGTGAAGGCTGGACCCAAGGCACGACGGCGTCACAAGCGGATCCTGCAGCGGGCGAAGGGTTTCCGGGGCAACAACGCCCGGCTGATCCGCACGGCGCGGCTGATCCTCGAGCGGGCGATGCGCTTCGCCTACCGGGATCGTCGCCAGCGCAAGCGGCAGTTCCGCAGCCTCTGGATCATCCGCATCAACGCGGGAGCGCGGATCAACGGGCTGAGCTACAGCCGGCTCATGGACGGGCTGCACAAGGCCCACATCGAGCTCGACCGCAAAGTGCTCGCCGATCTGGCAGTCAACGACAAGCCCGCGTTCGGGCAGATCTGCCGGATGGCCGCCGCCCGGGTCTGATAGCTCCACGCTCGCCCTCCCCGAGATCCCCCCCCGAGCTCCGCACTGGCCCAGCGAACGGGGCCCTGGCAAGGGATCCCGCCTGTGGACGAGTCACGTTTCCCTTTACTTTCTCCCGGGGATTCGTTACAACCCGAAGCCCTTGGAGGAGTCGCTCGGCCTGGGCGATCGACGGTCGGTGAGCTGAGCGTTGCCAGGCGTAGCGAGTGCGGATCACTTGCGATGGAGGAGGGTCGATGACCAAGGCCGACATCATCGAGGCGGTTTACGAAAAGCTGGGCACCTTCTCGAAGAAGGAGGCCGCCGAGATCGTCGAGATCGTCTTCGACGCCATGAAGGAGACCCTGGAGGAAGGTCAGAAGATCAAGATCTCCGGGTTCGGCAACTTCGTCGTCCGCGAGAAGAATTCCCGCGTCGGGCGGAACCCGCAGACTGGTGAGGAGATCACCATCTCCGCTCGTCGAGTGCTGACTTTCAAGCCGAGCCAGGTGCTCAAGAACGCCCTGAACAACGGCAACCGCTAGCCCCTGGCGAGCCTGGGCGCTCGCGCCCCTCCCCCACCACCGCCGAGAGCGGATCCGCTGCTCCCCCCTGAAAAAGAACCTTGCCCCCTGACGGATCTGGTGCTAAAAGGCAGCCTCGTTCCGGGGAGCGGTGAGGTCAGATGCCTCACCGGTTCCCACTGCGACCGGGGCGTAGCGCAGCCTGGTAGCGCACTTGCATGGGGTGCAAGTGGTCGGAGGTTCAAATCCTCTCGCCCCGACCATGAACGGCTCGACCCACTCGGTGGGCCGGGCCGTTTCTGTTTCAGGACCAAACCTTGCGGATCTTGCTCACCAATGACGACGGCATCGCCGCCGCCGGCCTGCGCGCCCTCGAAGAGACCTTCCGCCCCCTGGCCGAGGTGTTCGTGGTGGCTCCCGCGACCCCGCGCAACGCCGCGGCGCGCTCCTTCAGCCTGGACCGGCCGATCCACTACCAGGAAGCCGGCCCGGACCGCTTCGCGGTCGACGGCACGCCCGTGGACTGCGTCTACCTCGCCCTCCACCATCTCCTCGCCGGACGCCCACCGGACCTGGTGCTCTCGGGGATCAACCATGGCCCGAACCTGGCCCAGGACGTGACCTATTCGGGCACCGTCGGCGCCGCGATGGAGGCCGCGGACTGGGGAGCGCTGGCCGTGGCGGTGTCGGCCGGCGATCGCCACGCCCCGACCTTCTACGACGAGGTCGCCCTGTTCGTCCGCCAGCAGGTGCTGCCGCTGCTGCAGAGCACGGGACTGCCGCCGCGCACCTTCCTCAACGTCAACGTACCCCGCTGCGGTGCCGGCGAGGGCGCCACCCTGCCCTGGCGCATCACCCGCCAGGGCCGGCATGCCTACCTCCCCCGGGTGGTCCCCCTGGCCGATCCGCGGGGGAGGAGCTTCTGCTGGCTCGGCGGTGACCTCGGAGAGATCGACCCGGACCCGGCCAGCGACCACGCCGCGCTGCGCGCCGGCCAGGCCTCGCTCACGCCGCTGGGCCTGGACCTCACCTCGGCCGCCGGACTCGAGCGACTCCGCGCCCAGTTCACCTCTCCCTGAGCCCCGACGCGACGACTTCCTTTCTTTTTGCACACATTGTAGGTAAAATACCTCCAGTGTCCACCTGCGCCAGGAACGAGCAGCGGGTGGCGGCAGAGGAGACCACCCCGGTGACCAGGCCGAGAGCCCAGCGCAGCCGCCAGCCAGGGCTCTGCTCGCCCCTCGCCGCCGGTCTCCTGCTGGTCGCCGCGCTCGCCACCGCGACCTGCGGATGCGCGGGGAGCAGCCAGCGCGGGAGGGGGCCCGGGCTCGCGGCGCCCCCCCTCCCCGGCGCGAGCCTGTCGGGAGTCTGGCACACCATCGCGGAGGGCGAGAGCCTCCACCAGCTAGCGAGTCTGTACGAGGTCCCCGCGCAGGACCTCGTCGAGGTGAATCGATTGCCGGACCCCGATCTGCTGCTGGCGGGGCACGATCTCTTCGTGCCGGGCGCCAGGGAGGTCCGGCGCGGCGCCACCAGCAGCACCGCCCGTCTGGCGCGCGCGAGCGGTCACGCCTCTCGGCCCACGCACCGGGAAGAGGCCACCGCGACCGGCGGCCGCTTCCTCTGGCCCGTGACCAAGGGCCGCCTCAGCTCCCGCTTCGGCCGCCGCTGGGGAAGACAGCACGAGGGGATCGACCTCGCCGCGCCCCTCGGCACGCCCATCCGTGCGGCCGACGCCGGGCGCGTGATCTACTCCGGCCTGGCCCGCGGCTATGGTAAGCTCATCCTGCTGAAGCACGATGGGGGCTTCGTGACGGTCTACGCGCACAATCACCAGAACCTGGTCCAGGAGGGCGACCCGGTCGCCCGCGGGCAGACGATCGCCAAGCTGGGCAGCACGGGCCACTCCACCGGGCCGCACGTCCACTTCGAGATCCGGGATCAGGGGAAGCCCGTCGACCCCCTCCCGTTGCTGAGCGGGCCACCACCGACCCTGACGGCCAGATAGAGGAGCTCCGATGCAGGACCTGTACCCGCTGATCCGTGAGATCCCCGATTTCCCCAAGCCGGGGATCCTGTTTCGCGACATCACCCCCCTGCTCGCCTCCCCCCCCCACCTCGCCGAGGCCATCGCCGCGCTCGCGGCTCCCTTCGAGGCACTCGCGGTGAGCAAGGTCGTCGGGATGGAGAGCCGCGGCTTCCTCTTCGGCACGCCCGTCGCGCTCCGGCTCGGCGCGGGCTTCGTCCCGGTCCGCAAGCCGGGCAAGCTCCCCGGCGCTACCCGCAGCGAGAGCTACGCGCTGGAGTACGGCACCGACCGCCTCGAGATCCACGAGGATGGCATCCAGCCGGGGGAGCGGGTGCTCCTCGTCGACGATCTCCTCGCCACCGGCGGGACCGCGCTGGCGGCCACCCGCCTGGTCCGGGCCCTGGGAGGCGAGGTCGTCGGGGCGGCCTTCCTCATCGAGCTGGCCGCGCTGGGCGGGCGCGCCCTCCTCGACCTCCCCCGGGTCGTCACCCTGCTGAGCTACGCCTAGGGAGGATCGTCGTGGAGAACTTCGGGACGCCGGAGCAGGAGGCCGTCTTCCTGGTCGGTCAGCACGCCTTCGACGCCGCGGTCAAGCGCGGTGCGGAGTACTACGTCCGCCGGCTGAACATGAACGAGTTCCGCCAGGCCGCGCGGGGGTTGCGCCTGCGGGTCGGGCCCGAGCGCTCCCGCTTCGTCCGCGCGCTCCCCCCCGACGTCCAGGGGGCCCTGATCCACTCGCTGCTCGACCCCTTCGGCTGGGACCGGCTGGTCCTCGACCGGGCCGTGGAGAAGGTCCCCAGCAAGGAGGCCGGCGCCAAGAAGAAGCCCCGGCTGCGGACGGTGGAGCAACGACGGCTGCGCACATCCCGGCTTGACCCCGACGAGGAGGACTGATACTAGCACCCCCTCGGCGAGCTGCTCCCGTGGCTCAGTGGATAGAGCATCGGTTTCCTAAACCGGGGGTCGCGCGTTCGAATCGCGCCGGGAGTACTTGAAAAATCAAGGGGTTGCGACCGAGGGGTCGCAGCCCCTTTTTTCGTTCCAGCCCCGGCACCGGACCTCCCCGGCGGGGCAGTCGCTCGCACGTGGGCACGACGCTGGAGGACGCTTGTCCGGCAGACCAGCCCCCAGCCCCCAGCCCCCCGGCTCCACCTTCCGGCGTCTCTGGATCTACCTGCTGCAGATGTTCCCGCCCGCGCTGATGATCCCTTACGGGTTCGCCAGCTTCTACTCCCTGTACCTCGCCCTGCAGGCCGGATCGGGCGCGACGACCCTCGTGGTGACCGGGCGATCCCTGGCGGGTGCCTGCACGCTGGTCCTCTTCATGCTGCTGCTGCGCGTCTACGACGAGCTGAAGGACGCGGCCGGCGACCTGCGGCTGGCCGCGGCCGGCGATCCCCGCTATGTCCATCGCCCCCTCGCCACCGGCCGGGTCCTGCTCCAGGACATCGTCCGCCTGCGCTGGGTGGTCACCGTGCTGCTGTGCGGGATCAACCTCCCCCTCGGCTGCCCCTGGCCGCTGGTGGGGTTCGTTGGGTACTTCCTGCTCACCTGGTGCTCGCTCAACTGGTACTTTTCTCCCAGAATCCAGCAGAGCTTGCTGCTCGCCTTCCTCACCCACAACCCCCTCGCGCTGGTCGGCGCCCTGTACGTCCTGACGGTGCACCTCGCCGACCACGGGCCCGCGGGGCTCGGCTGGTGGATGTTGCCCCTGTTGCTGGCCTGCTGGCTCCCCCTCGCGGCCTGGGAAGTCGGGCGCAAGGTCCGGGTCCCGGCCGCCGAGACGGTCTACCCCACGTACTCCCAGGCCCTGGGCCTGCGTCCCGCGGCCTTGTTCCCGGGGTTGGCCGGCCTGCTCGCCGCCGGGCTGCTCGTCGGCCTCGGTGCGAGGTGGCACCTGGGCTGGGGCTTTCTGGCCCTGCTGACGCTGCCGGCCCTCCTCCTGCTCGGGCGCAGCCTGCTGGCCGCCCTGGCACCCACACCGGCCCGTACCCGACTCGAACCCTACGCCATGCTCCTCGCCGCGCTCACCCCCCTGGCGCTGATCGGCGCCCTGGTCGTGGCCCGCGGGCTGAGCTGGCGTTGACCAGGGAGCGAACGATGCCCGACCGAGCCTTCCAGGAGTACTATCCCGCCCCCTTCGACCGCTGCTATGGCTGCGGCACGGCCAACGAACAAGGCCTGCACGTGCTGAGCCGCTGGGATGGCGAGGAGTCGGTGTGCACCTACACCCCCGGCCCCCAGCACCTGGCGGTCCCCGGGGTCGTCTACGGGGGGCTGATCGCCTCGCTCATCGACTGTCACAGCACCGGAACCGCCGCGGCCGCCGCCTACCGGGCCGAGGGCCGCGCCCTCGACACCCTGCCCGCGCTGCGGTTCGTCACCGCCTCCCTACACGTCGACTACCTGGCGCCGACCCCTCTGGGGATCCCCCTGGAGCTGCGCAGCACCGTCCGCGAGATCAAGGGCCGGAAGGTGGTCGTCGGCACGACCCTCACGGCCGCCGGCGTCGTCTGCGCCCGCGGTGAGGTGGTGGCGGTCCGCATCCCGGACGATTTCATCCCGCCCCGCCCCTGATCCCGAGCCCCGAGGCGAGAGGAGTCCAGCATGTCCTGCACCCCAACCCCCTATCGCATGCCCTACGCTGGCCGGCGGGTGCCCCACCTGGTCATCGAGGTCAACAATCGCTGCAACATCCGCTGCACCGCCTGCTACAAGTCGAAGACCGGCGAGTCCAAGCCCCTGCCGCAGATCCTCCAGGAGGTCGATCAGGCCCTGCAGCTACGCGACCTGCGCGTGATCACCCTCGCGGGCGGCGAGCCCACCCTGCACCCCGAGCTGCCCGAGGTGATCCGGGCGATCACCGCTCGGGGTGTGGCCGTGCAGCTCCTCACCAACGGCTACGACCTCCCGGACGGCCTGCTCCGCCGATACGCGGACGCCGGTCTCAAGGAGCTCTTCCTGCACATCGACTCCTTGCAGCAGCGCGCCGACCTCGCCGGCGGCAAGCGCGAGCCCGAGCTCTGCCGGCTGCGCGCCGAGATCGCGACCCGGGTCGTCGCCTCCGGGATCGCCTGCTCCCTCGCGGTCACCCTGTACCGGGCCACCCTCCCCGACCTGCCGGAGCTGGTCCGCTTCACCCTCACGCACCCGGCCATCACCCGGCTGCTGGTGACCTGCTGCGGCGATCTCACCGGCCTGCGTGAGCAGTTCCGGGAGGGCGAGCTCCTCGGCACCCGCCAGCGGGCGGCCACGGCCTGGCCCGGGGGCGAGGGTGAGGACGCCACCCTCGCGGCCGAGGCCGTCGGCAACCAGGAGGTGATCGCCCGGCTGCGGGACAGCCTGGGGATGGAGCCCTTCGCCTACGTCGCCTCGAGCCGGAGCCTCGAGGAGCAGCGCTGGATCTTCTACTACTCCCTGACGCTGCACCGCCCGGCCCGGGAGCCGGCCCTGCTGCACTTCGGCCCGGCCTTCGGCCGCGTCGCCCGCTTCGGCTACGGCCTCGCCCGGGTGCTCGGGCGCCCCTACTCCTTCGCCGACCTCCTCGACGAGCCCCGGGCGGCCGCGTACGGGGTGCTGCACGCGCTCGCCGCGGCCAGCCCCCGCACCCTGCTGCAGACGGCCCGCTTCCTCGGAGGGCGGCTGGCGCGGGGCAGCCGGCTGCAGCACAAGAGCCTCACCTTCCAGCAAGGCCCCAACCTGACCCCCGAGGGCGCGATCGAATACTGCCGCGAGTGCCCCGACGCGACGATCCGCGACGGCGTGCTGGTCCCGGTCTGCCTCGGGGATCTGCTGACGCCCGCGTGAGGTTCAGCTCGCGGGCTGCTTGCCGTACAGGACGTAGCTCGAGTGGATCGTCACGAAGCGCTGGTCGTAGGACTTGCGGCTGGCGGAGCCCGCGGCGAGGTAGGTCACCAGGATGTCGTCGGTCCGCAGCAGCTTCGCCAGGAAGTACAGCGGTCGCGAGACGAGCGACTGCACCCCCTTGATCCTCGCCCCGTCCCGCGGCTCGACCCGCCCGACGTAGGCCAGCAGCAGCCGGCGGCTGTTCAGCTTCAGCCGGACCAGGGTCTCGAGGTCCGCAAGCCGCGGCCCCACGAGGTCGGCGAGGAGGGCCGGCAGCCGGGCGCGGAGGGCCGGGACGAGCCCTCGCCCCGCAGCCCGCTGCTGGAGCACCGGCAGGGGATCGAAGTAGCAGATCGCGAACCCGACTGGCTCGCCACGGTACTCGAAGATGAACGAGGACAGGGGGTGGATGACGTACCGGAACGACTCGCCGAGCAGCCGGAAGGCCTCCCAGGTGACCGGCTCGAACTCGGGCATCTGCGTGTACGCGCTCGAGATCAGGTCGTAGACGATGCGCAGGTCCTCTTCCCAGCGCCACAGCCGGACCGGCCGGGTCCGCACCTGCGCGTAGCTCGTGGTGCGCCGGGTCAGGGACCGGCGGATCCGCTCGAAGTTCAGCAGGGTCCGCGTCGGATCGATGCGGATCGTGTCCCAGCGACCGGTGACCTCGAAGCCCGCCTCCTGGAGGAGCCGGTGCTGCAGGGGATCGTCGTCGGGCTCGCCGTGGAAGGGGTCGCCCCCGCCGGGCAGCTTCAGCCGGTAGGAGTGCATGAAGTGGCCCTGCAGGGGCGCCTTGAGCACCGGGCACCCCCACGCGCGGGCCTGGGCTTCGGCCCGCTGGAACAGCAAGGCGGCAGCCTCCGGGCTGTCCGCCCGGCACGCGAGCCAGCCGCACGCGAGGCAGGGGGCGGCCGCCAGGCGATTCGCGGACACGATCAGCCGGGCGAGGGGCGGGCCACCGGGGGACGCGCAGACCAGCAGCGCCTCCCAGCGCAGCATGCTCCCGAAGGGAGAGCCGTCGCCGAACAGGACGCGAAAATCCGCGACCGACCCCGCGAGGGCCCCCGGCCGGCCGGCCTGCAGCGCCTCGCCCAGCCCGGCGAAGCGCCCGAAGAAGGCCTCGTCCCACCGCCCGACCGCTTCCAGCTCCATCTTGGCTCCCGGGGAGGCTACTCCTCCCAGATCCGGCCCGTGCGCCCATCCATCCCGAGACGCAGCCCCGAGCGGAGCAGCCGGGTCGCCCCGGGCACGCCGACGACCGTCGGCACCCCGAGCTCACGGCCGATGATCGCGGTGTGGCTGAGCAGGCTCCCCTTCTCCGCGATCAGGCCGCGACAGCGGCCGAGGATGAAGATCCAGGCCGGATCGGTGCTGGTGGTCACCAGGATCGTCGCGTGGAGGTCGCCCGCGGCCAGGGCTTCCTGGGGGGCGCGCACGACCAGGGCAGTCCCCGTGGCCACGCCACCCGCAGCCCCTGTCCCCTGGAGCTGGCCAGGCGCAGAGGCCTCGGCGACGGACGCCTCCCCCTCGAGGAAGCTGGGCGGCACCTCGCCCGCGGGGTCCTCGGGGTGGCAGAAGAACTCGGGCCACGCGGTCGCCCGGGGGGCCGCCCGCCGCCTCTGGATCGCGGCGGCGAGGTCCGCACGGGACAAGGTTCCCTGCGCGTAGTCCGCGATCTCTGCGAACCGGAGCGCGAAGAAATCTCGGCGTGCGCAGTGCGCGAAGAGGTCGGGATCCTCCTGGCCGAGCGCACGCGCCAGCTCGAGGAAGCCAGCTCTGAACCAACCATAGTACCGACCACGGACCATCCGGGAGCGTTCTCTGGTACGGATGGCCCGCTCGGTGAAACCGCGCACCCGCCCGAGCAGCAGCCGGGTCGGCAGCGGGAAACGCCGGAGCAGGGATTCGACCGCGTGCGCGGCCGAGGCCGTCCCGGCAGGCGGTGAGGACGACGGTGCGTCCGTCCCCGCGGCCTCCGCCGGAGCGCTCGCCGCGTGTCGCGACTCCCACTCGAGGAGCTCGAAGAACGCGGTCGGCGACTGGACGAAGGTCATGCTCTCGAGCTTGAGCTCCTCGAAGGAGCGGTCGCCGTAGCGCGCCAGGTAGTCGAGGAGCTGCTGGCCGAGCGCGGGTGCGATCCCGGCGAGCCGACGCTGCAGCTCCTCGTAGAACGCGGCGGGCTGCTCCGGGTCCCCCGTCCGGAGGAGCTCCCGGTAGCACTCCCGCGCCGCAGGCGTCGTGTCCCAGGACGCGGCCAGCCGCCGCAGCGCGTGCAAGGGCTGGATCGAGTCGACGCCCCCGTGGGTGCGGACCAGGACGGGGAGCGCCTCCTCGCCGACTCCCGCGCTGGCGAGCAGCCGCAGCAAGGCCTTCAACCCGACCATGATCAGCAGGTCGTTGAGGATCGTCAGGGAGAAGCCCGACACCCTGGTGAAGCAGGAAGCGAGCAGCCGAGCGAGCGGGCGGCTCCCGCGCGTCCGCTGCAGTTCGCCCTCGAGCTCACCGATCGTCCGCGCGGCGTACTTATCGAAGTCGTTATAGATGCGCTCGTGGCCGATGATCAGCCGCAGCAGCCCGGCGATCGTGCGCAGCGTCTCCCGGAGCGACGGCTGGTAGAGGGCCTCGGGCCGGAGGCTCTCCGTCGGGCGACCGCCGATCATCCGGTGCCAGGCGTCGATGTTGGCCGCCCCCCCCGGCAGGGCGAGCAGGGCCGTGTAGTAGCTCTCCAGATCATAGTACAGGTGGTCACCGAAGCACGCGATCAGCTCCCCGTACGCCCGGTCGAGCACGGGGGGCACGACCGCGTGCCCGCCCAGCAGCCGGGCGCTCTCCCGGAAGACCGTCGCGTAGACCCGCTGGACGAAGCTGGCGGTCAGCGGGCTGACCCTCCCCGGGTAGCTCTCCACGAGGTTGGTGTCGGTGTAGTACCGGAGCCGGGGGAAGGTCTGGGTGATCGGCCGCGCCTGGAGGAAGTGCAGCTCGCCCTGCTCGTCGAAGCACCACTCCACGTCGCAGGGGCTCCCGAGCCGGTGCTCGATACGCAGCACCTCCCGGTGGAGCCCGGCCAGCTCGGCCGCCGCGAGTGGCTCCGCCGGGGAGGTCGCGCCGGCATCCGGCGAGGCCGAGGTGCGGGTTGCGGAGTCGACCGGCGCGGGGGCGGCCTGTCGTCGCACGAGCTGGCCGAAGCGGTCGGTCCAGTAGCGGGTGGTCGCCGCGTCCCCGGCGACGACCCCCTCGCCGAGCCCCCAGCAGGCCTCGGTGCAGAGCAGAGCGCTGTTGCCCAACGGCGCCCGGCTGAAGGTGACGCCGGCGGAGCGCGCGCGGACCAGCCGCTGGACGATCACCGCTGGCTGGACCACCGTGGCCGCGAGGCCACGCTCCCGCAGGTAGGCGGCCGCCCGCGGCCCGCGCCCGGAGGCGGCGCAAGCGCGCACCGACGCCTCGAGCTCGGCCGGAGGGACCCCGAGGAAGCTGTCGAAGACCCCGGCGAACGAGTCCGCGCGGCCGTCCTCCACGCTCATGCTGCTGCGCACCGCGACCAGGCCGCCGCCCCAGGAGCCGATCGCAGCCTCGATCGCGGGCAACAACCGGGACAGCAACCAGGGCTCCGCGTCGAGCCGCCGGAAGAGGGCCGTCGTCAGGACCAGAAACGGGGGGACACGGAGACCGAGGTCCCGGAGTCGAAAGAGGGTGGAGGCCTTTCCTCCCACGAGACTCGCCGCGGCGCCGGTCCGCGCGTCGGGCGGGCACGGCCCGACGAGCAAGGGCTCGCCAGCCTTCCCGGACAGGATCCCGACCACCTCCACCTCTCCTCCCCGGGCTCGGGGACGCGCGCGGGCCGCTCGGTGCGCCCCGCTGTCGGAGAGGACTGTAGACGATCCGCCGGACCGCGTACAGGCGCCCGTGCCCGCAATCGGCCACGCGGAGGAAGCTCCCGGACGGGAGCCGGACCGCCGCGGCGCGCCGGGGACGCGCACGGGGGCAGTTGACCTCGCCCGTGGAGGGAGGTAGGCTTCGGTCTTTGGTATGTCAGGATCTTCCCGAGGGGGATGGCGCCCCCAGGTGCCCACGGTCGACCGGGACGTTGCAGCGGTGCGAAGGAGCGGCGATGAACAAGTCCAAGCTCATCGAGCTGGTGGCCGAGCAATCCGAGATCTCGAAGAAGAACGCCGAGCAGGCGGTGAACGTGATCTTCACGACGCTCAAGGACGCCCTGATCGAGGGGGAGCGCATCGAGATCCGGGGGTTCGGCTCCTTCATCACCAAGGAGTACCGGGCCTACACCGGACGGAACCCGCGCACCGGCCGCGCCATCCACGTCCCGGCGAAGCGCTTGCCCTTCTTCAAGGTGGGCAAAGACCTGCGCGAGCGGATCAACGACGATTGAGCCGCGCGCACGCGACCTCTCCGCTCGCGCTCCCCGGTCTCCCCGAGCCTCCCTGGGGCTCGCCGGCGAGCTCTGCCGGTCCCGGACTCCCGGACACGCGACGAGCGCCGCCTCACGGTCGGCCGCGCCGGCTTGCCCTGACCCGCTGAAGGAACGCTAGCCATGCGCTGCAGCCACTGTCACTTCGAGAACCCGCCGGGCCTGCGCACCTGCGAGTGCTGCAACGACTCCCTCGACGAGGCCCTCGCCGACCTCCCCGGAGACGGTGCGGGGGAGAGCTCGCCCCGTCCCCTGCTCAGCCTGGCCGGCCGGAAGGCGGAGCTGGCCGAGCTGGAGCGCTGCCTCGCGCAGGTGGTGGAGCACGGCACGCCGCAGAGCCTCCTGCTCCTGGGGCCCACCGGGATCGGCAAGCGACGGCTGGTGACGGAGTTCATCCGCCGGGTCCGCCAGGCCGACGAGGTGCTGGTCTGTCGCGGCTACTCCAGCGACGCCAGCCCGCCGGCACCCTACCCGCTCTTCCAGCGTCTCACCCGAAATCGCTATCATTTTCGGGAAGATACACCGATCCCCCCGCAGCTCGCGGCGATCACGGAGGAGGTGACCACGACCTACGGCGGCGAGGCCGCGGAGATCCTCCGCATGCTGGCGAAGATCGGCGGCCTCCCCGAGCTCGCCGGCCCACGGGCGACGACCCCGGAGGAGGTGGACGGCCACGGCTTCTCCTTTGCCGCCTACCGCTACTACCT
Source organism: Myxococcota bacterium (assembly GCA_034005005.1). GTDB lineage: Bacteria > Myxococcota_A > JAVEVO01 > JAVEVO01 > JAVEVO01 > JAVEVO01. The sequence goes on along the minus strand of JAVEVO010000073.1, from coordinate 13,503 downwards.
CGAGGCGGAGGCGCGGCGCCGGCCCCTGCTGCTCACCCTCGAAGGCTTCCAGGAGACGGGGGACGAGAGCCTCGAGCTGCTGCAGTACCTCAGCTCCTCCCTCGAGGAGGGACCGATCCTGCTGCTGGCCACGGCCACGCCGGCCTTGCTGGACCGGCTGGAGCTGAGCAAGCTCCAGGCGACGGGGGTCCAGATCCTCGAGCTGCCGCCCCTGTCCGAGTCCAGCTCGGCCTCCCTGCTCGAGCAGCTCCTCGAGGGCGTCGAGGGCGTGCCCGCCGACCTCGCGGCCCTGGCCCACGCCCGGACCAGCGGCCTGCCGGCCCTGCTGCTGGAGTTCGTGCGCGGGCTGATCTCCTCGGGGGCGGTGCGCAATCAGGGCGCCGCGTGGGTCTTCGACCGGGACGCATTCTCTCCCGACCGGGTGGTCTCCAGCCGGCAACTGCTCGACCAGGCCCAGATCGAGCAGCTCACTGCGGACGACCGCACCCTGCTCGCCCGGGCCGCGGTGATCGGCGCCACCTTCTGGGTAGAGGGGCTGGCCTTGCTGGCGCGCGCCACCAACCGCCGCGAGGGCTCCCGGTACCTCTGGCGCCGGACACCCTGGCTCGAGCGAGTCCGGAGCCGGCTCGAGTCCCTCCAGGAGCGGGGGGTGGTCGCGCCGGCCGAGGACGCCCGGCTGCCCGGCGAGGAGGCCTACGCGTTCGTGCGCGAGGAGGATCAGCAGCGCCTGCTGCGCCTCCTCGGCCCGGAGGAGATCCGCCGCTACCACCACCTGCTGGCGCAGTGGCTGGAGCAGACCCGCCCGGCAAAGCTCACGGCCGGCCGGCTGCTGCTCGAGGCCCACCACCTCGAGGAGGCCGGAGACGGGGAGGCCGCGGCCCGGGCCTTCCAGCAGGCGGCCCGGGCCGCCCGCGCCGAGCTGGACCGCCAGAGCGCCGAGGAGCTGCTGGATCGCGCCCAGACCCTCGCCCGGCCCGACGACGCACTCTTCCTCATGGACGTGCTGCACGACCGCGGCGACCTGGCCGAGCTCACGGGCGAGCTCGGCCAGGCGATGGGGTATTTCACCGGGATGCTCGAATGGGCCTGGCTGCTGGACCACCGGCGCAAGGGCGGCGCGGCCTACGACCGGATCGGACGGCTGCACCGCAAGCGCGGGTCCTTCGACCGGGCCATGGATTGCTTCATGACCGCCTGGGGGCTCTTCGAGGCCGCGGGCGACTTCGCCGGGGTCGCCGCCTGCATGGACGACGTCGGCCAGGTCCACTGGCTGCGCGGCCACCAGGAAGAGGCCCTGGACCACTACCAGCGCGCGCTCGTCCTCCGCCAGGAGCGTGCGGACCAGCGCGGCGTCGCCTTGAGCCTGCACAACATCGGCGTCGTGCTCGCGGCCCGTGGCGATTTCGCCGAAGCCCTGGATCGCCTCACCGAGGCGCTCGAGCTGCGCAAGGCCGGCGCCTTGCTGGACGACGTCATCAGCTCCCTGATCACCATCGGCGAGCTCTTCCACGAGCTCGGGGAGCAGACTCGGGCCGCCGGGCTGTGGGAAGAGGCCCTGACCCTCGTCCGGGAGACCGGAGACCGCCACCGGGAAGCGCAGCTCCAGATCCACCTCGGCGGCCTCGCGCTGGAGCAGGACAACCCCCTCCAGGCCAAGGCGCTGGCCGAGCAGGCCCTCGCCCAGGGTCGCCGCTTCGGCGATCCCCTGCTGATCGCGGAGGGCGAGCGCAACCTGGCCCTGGCCGAGGCCCGGCTCGACCGGCTGGCCGAGGCCCGCCCCCTCGCCACCCGGGCCCTGTCCCACGCCCGGGAGCTCGGCACCCCGCGGCTGCTGGCTGCCGCCCTGGGGACGCTCGCCGAGCTCGAGCGTTTCGCCGGCCACCCCGAAGAAGCCCGCCCCTTGCTGGAGCAGGCCGTCGGGCTGCTCCGGGAGCAAGGGCACCGGGTCCAGCTCGGCCGGGGGCTGGACGCCCTGGTCGCGCTGCTCGATGAGCTGGGGTCACCGGGCGAGGCGCAGGAGATCCGCGAGGAGCTCGAGCGCTTGCGCGCCGGGCTCGGCGGCTCGCCCGGGCCGGCGGCGCCTGCTCCGGCGACGAGCGAGGAAGGTTGACATGCACCACCCCCGGACGCCCGGCCTCTGGCGACGAGGCCCCGGCCCCCGCCGCCGCTGGCTGCTGCTCGCCGGGCTGCTGCTCGCCTGCTCCACGACCGGCGAGGTCGCGGCCGAGCCGCCCCCGGAGGACCTGCTGGCCCGGGCCGGCCGGGATCTGTCCCCGCTGATGCGCCTGCTCAACGCGCCGACCGTACCCTGGGAGCCCGGCCCCCAGGAGGACGGGCGCCAGCTCTTCGCCCGCTTCCAGGCCGCGACCGTCCGGGCCCTCGCGGAGAGCCACCCCACGCTCGCCGAGGAGGTCGGCCGCCCGCCCGCAACCTGGGCCCCCGACCTGCGCAACCTGCTCGTCTGGGGCTACCTGGTCCGGGCCTATCACCAGGCCCTGCCACGGACGCTGCAAGAGCTCGTGAGCCTGCCCACGGTGGCGCAGGGAGAGGCCCTGGAGGTGGAGCCGGCCGCCTGGCGCCTGTTCGGCGACCGGGTCGAGCAGCTCTGCAAGGCCTGGGGCCTGCGCGCGAGCCGGCTCGAGCAGGGCCGGGTGCTGGCGATCTCCACGACCCTCGCCGCCCCCGCCCGCGCCCGCCCGGTGACCCTGGTGGCGGTGGCCGACACCGCGCCGGCCAGCCCGGAGGGCTGGAAGGCCCCTCCCTTCGCCGGGGAGGTGCGGGATCGCCGCCTCGTCGGCCGGGGAGCCGTGACCAAGGGCGGCCTCGTGGCCGCGCTCTACGCGCTGCGAGCCATCCAGGACGCGGGGTTGAAGCTGCCTGCGCCCGTGCAACTGCTGGTCGTCGGCACGGGCGAGCGGGGCCGCCAGCGACAGGTCCCGCTGCTGCCCGCCAAGCTGCTCGGTCCCCGCCACTTCATCGCCGTGGGAGCCTTCCCGGTGACCATCGGCGAGCGCGGCCAGGCGCGGCTACGGATCGGCGCTCCCCCGGACACCGTCGCGACCTTGCCCCTGGAAGGGAGCCCCGGCTTCAAGCTGCTCGGCATCACGCGGCAACCGGCGACCCCCGGAGACCCCCAGGGCTGGCTCGCCGCCCGCCTCGATCCCCGGGACACTCCACCGGGTCGGGCCGCGACCGTCATCCGCCGCGGCCTGACCCTCTGGGCGGGCCAGCAGTCGGCCTGGACGGGGGAGGTGCGAGAGGAAGGAGACGGCACCTTGCGCCTCGAGCTGCGCCCCGAGGCCGGGGCCCTGCCGCCGCTCCTCTCTCTGCTCGGCGGCGAGCTCGGCGTCTTTCCCGACTCCCGGGGCCGGCTGGCCCGCTTCCTCGCGGAGCGGGTGACCGCCGGCCCGGACGGCAGCCGCCTCGGGCTGCAGCTCACCCACCCCCGCTTTCCCCCCACGGAGCTGCAGGTCCTGAGCTGGCAAGAGGACGGGACGGGCGAGGCCTGGGCCGAGCTCGACGTGAGCTGGCCCCCCGGCCTGGAGCTGCCCCAGCTCAGGGAGCGGATCACGGCGGCCGCGGACGAGCTGGCGCGGGCCTACCGGGGCACCTTGCGGGTCAGCGGCCACGGCGCCTCACCACACCTGCTCGACAGCGCCGACCCGACGAGCCGCTCCCTCCTGCTCTCCTACACGGAGGCCACGCGTCAGGAGGGGCTCCCCCTGACCGCTCCCCGGGCCAGTGCGGCAAAAGGACTAAAAACCGCGCCGATATTTGGTCCCTTGGGACCAAACGCCACCTGGGATCCGACCCAGGTGAACGAGGAGCTGTCCGTCGAGCAACTGCTGCTCGCGGCGCGCCTGTACACCGTGGCCTTGCAGAACCTGGCCGCGGGCCGCTGACGACTGCGCCTCCAGGCCCGCCGGCCTGTTGCGACCGTGGCGCCCTTCCTTTAGGCTGCACCTGGCCAGGCGCGGACCTGGCCGGTGCCCACGACGGCCCGCTCCCGGCGCCGCGTGCCGAGCAAGGAGTGCCGATGCGACCCCTGGACGACATCCTGGTCCTCGACCTGAGCCGGGTCCTGGCCGGCCCGTACTGCACGATGCAGCTCGCCGACATGGGGGCGACGGTGATCAAGGTGGAGGAGCCGAAGGGCGGCGACGACACCCGCGCCTTCGGCCCGCCCTTCGTCGGCGGCGAGGCGTGCTACTACCTGTCGGTGAACCGCGGCAAACGGTCCATCGCCATCGACCTGAAGAGCCCCGAGGGGATCGGCCTGGTCCACGGGCTCGCCGCGCGGGCCGACGTGGTGGTGGAGAACTTCCGCCCGGGCACCGCCGAGCGGCTCGGCCTGGGGTATCCCCGGCTCGCCGAGGCCAACCCCCGCCTGATCTACGCGTCGATCAGCGGCTTCGGGCACGCCGGACTGCCCGAGTACTTCGGCCAGCCGGGCTACGACGTGGTGATCCAGGGACTGGGCGGCGGCCCGAGCATCACCGGCGAGCCCGATGGCGAGCCCATGAAGTCGGGCAACTCCATCGCCGACCTGCTCGCCGGGTTGCTCTGCTTCCAGGGGATCCTGCTCGCCCTGCTGGCTCGCCAGCGGACGGGTCGGGGCCAGCAGGTGGACATCAGCATGCTCGACGGCCAGGTGAGCCTGCTGTCGTACCACGCCGGGCGCTTCCTCAACACCGGCGAGGTGCCCCGCCGGATGGGCAACCGCCACCCGACCATCGTCCCCTACCAGACCTTCCGAGCCGCGGACGGCTACTTCAACCTGGCGGTGGGCAACGACCGCCTCTGGGTCCAGTTCTGTAAGCAGATCGACCGGCCCGAGCTGAGCGCGGACGCCCGCTTCGTGACCAACCGCCAGCGCGTCGAGAACCGAGAGCTCCTCATCCCCGTGCTCGCCGACCTCTTCGCCACCCGCCCGGTGGCCGAGTGGCTGGCCCTCTTCGACGCCGCCGGAGTGCCGGCGGGCCCGATCTACACCCTCGACCAGACCTTCGCCCACCCCCAGCTCCTCGCCCGCCAGATGGTCGTCGAGCTCCCGCACCCCCGGGCCGGCACGGTGCGGGTCACCGGCTGCCCGGTGCGCCTCTCCGAGACCCCGGCCGAGGTGGGCCCGGCTCCCCCGCTGCTCGGTCAGCACACCCGGGAGATCCTGCGGGAGCAGCTCGGGCTCGAGGAGGCGGAGATCCAGCGGCTGCTCCTCGCCGGCGTGGTGAAGGCCAGCGAGTAGCCCGGCGCGACCCCGATTCTGGTTGACCGACCCGGCCCCCATCTCCTAGGCTGCCCGCGCGGCCATGGGCCGCGGCACGCCCATGGCGGCCCACGAAGGAGCAGGCATGACAGTCGAGGTATTGCTGGGTGACGAGGCCGTGGCCCTCGGGGCCATCCACGCCGGGATCAGCGGCGCCTTCTCCTACCCCGGGACGCCGGCCACCGAGATCTTCGAGTACGTCGAGCGCCAGGCCCGGGCCGGCCTCGAGGTCTACGCCCGCTGGTCACCCAACGAGAAGGTCGCCTACGAAGAGGCCCTGGGCATGTCCTGGACCGGCAAGCGGGCCATCGTCAGCATGAAGCACGTCGGCCTCAACGTGGCGGCCGACGCGTTCGTCAACAGCGCGCTGACCGGGGTCGGCGGCGGGCTGGTCGTGGTCGTCGCCGACGATCCGGGGATGCACTCCTCCCAGAACGAGCAGGACACCCGGGCCCTGGCCGCGTTCGCGCAGGTCCCCTGCCTGGAGCCACGCGACCAGCAGGAGGCCTACGCGATGATGGCCGAGGGCCTCGACCTCTCGGAGCGCCTCGACGTCCCGGTGGTGGTGCGCATCGTCACCCGTCTCGCGCACTCCCGCGCCCCGGTCCAGGTCCGGGAGACGCCCCGTGCCCCCAACCCCCTGCGGCCGGCAGGGGCCATGAGCAAGTGGACGCTCTTGCCCGCCATCGCGCGGCAGCGCTACCACCGGCTCGTCGAGCTCACGCCCGAGCTGCAGCGCTGGTCAGCCACCCGCTCCGGCAACGAGCTGACCCTGCGCGGCCGCCGACTCGGCGTCCTCGCCGCGGGCCTGGCGAGCAACTACCTGACCGAGAATCTGACGCCGGACCACGACCTCTCGATCCTGCACGTCGGCTCGTATCCACCGCCGGTCGAGAAGATCCGCGCGCTGACGACCCACGTCGACCGGCTGCTGGTCCTCGAGGAAGGCTACCCCCACCTCGAGGACCACCTGCTCGGCCTGCTCGGCCCCCGGCCCGGCCTGGAGGTCCTGGGGCGGCGCTCGGGCCACGTGCCGCGCACCGGCGAGCTGACGCCGGATCTCGTCCGGGCCGCCCTGGCCGAGGAGCCCTGGCCCGCCCTCCACGAGGCGCTGACCGACCTGCCGGGCCGCCCGCCCATGCTCTGCCAGGGCTGCCCGCACATCGACCTGTACCAGACCCTCAACCTGGCCATGGCCGACTACCCCGGCAGCCAGGTTTTTTCCGACATCGGCTGCTACACCCTCGGCGCGCTGCCACCGCTGCTGGCGATCCACTCCTGCGTCTGCATGGGCGCGAGCATCGGCATGGCCCTGGGCGCCGCCGAGGCCGGCGCGTCCCCCGTGGTGGCGGTCATCGGCGATTCGACCTTCGCCCACGCCGGGATCCCGGCGCTGCTCTCCGCGGCGAAGGCCGACGTGCCCCTGACCCTGATCATCGTCGACAACGACTACGTCGCCATGACCGGCGGCCAGCAGACGATGCTCACCGGCGAGCGGCTAGACCGCCTGGTGCTCGGGCTCGGCGTGCCCGAGGCGCACTTCCGGGTCATCACCCCCCTGAAGAAGAACCAGGAGGACAACCTCCGCGTGCTGCGGGAGGAGATCGCCCATCCCGGCCTCTCGGTGGTGGTCTCCCGCCGGGTCTGCATCCAGAAGAAGGCCCCCGCGGCCTGATCGGGCAACCGCCAGGAAGCCTCCGGGAGACGGGACGGCCTGGTGACGAGAGAGGACTCCATGGAGCTGAACATCATCCTGGCAGGAGTGGGGGGTCAGGGGATCCTGACCATCGCGCAGGTGCTGGACCAGGCGGCCGGGCAGCTCGGCCTCCACTTCAAGCAGGCCGAGGTCCACGGGATGGCGCAGCGCGGGGGCGCGGTCCAGTCCCACCTGCGCATCGCCTCGGGGCCGGTGAGCAGCGACCTGGTCCCCCGGGGGCGCGCCGACCTGATCCTCAGCGTCGAGCCCCTGGAGGCCTTGCGCTACCTGCACTACCTGTCACCGGCGGGGGCGGTGGTCTCCTCCGACAACCCCCACGTCAACATCCCCGACTACCCGGCGGAGCCGACCCTCTTCGCTCGCTTCGAGCAGCTCGCCCGGCTGGTGCTCGTGGACGCGCGGGCCCTGGCCCGCCGAGCCGGCAGCGCCCGGGCCGAGAACGTCGTCATGATCGGCGCGGCCGCCCCCGATCTGGGCCTGCCCGTCGAGCTGCTGGAGAGCCTGGTGGTGGCCATGTTCGCCCGCAAGGGCGAGAAGGTCGTCGAGGCCAACCGCAATGCCCTGCGCTTCGGGCTGGCCGCCGGGCTGACCTTCCGGGCCGCCCGGCAGGCCGGGCTGCCCCTGGCGCCGGCGCGACGCCTGACCAACCTCCTCGACCCCGAGGGGTTGCAGGCCGAGACCCGGGCGCACTGGGTCACCTTGCTCGCCGGCCCGCGCGGGGCCCTGGTCGCCGACCTCCTGGCCACGCGCCAGGCCCCGCTCGCGGGGCAGGCCGCCGCAGCGCTCCCCGCGCAGCTCGACGCGGCCCCCGAGGCCGAGCTGGCAGGGCTGCTGGCCGGCTGACGCCCCCCCGACGCACCACCCCGATAGTACCTCGACACAGCGAAGATGACCGGTCGAGCTTCGGGTGGCGACCGGCCTGCACGCCGGTCCCGGGCAGAGTGCCGACCTGTCGGCCGGCACCCACCCGGCAGCAGGCAACCAGTCGAAATCCTTGTGTCGAGGGACTAGTCGGTGAAGAGCTCCAGCTCGTCGAAGTCGCCCGGCAGGGCGTCGGTCTCCTGGATCTTCGTCAGCCCGGAGACCTCGACCTGACGGACCCGCTCCCGGGTGAGGTTCATGAAGCGCCCGACCTCTTCGAGGGTGATCCCCTGCTCACGCTCCGCGACGTCGAGCGCGCAGGTCTCTTCGATCTCCCAGACCTCCTGGTCGGGGAAGTTGAACTTGATGTGCCCGTTGCGGGGGTTCACGTCGAGGTACAGGTGGTACTTACAGGAGACGAAGGGACAAGGACGGATCCCGTTGCGACAGTCCCGGCGAGTGCGCGGCCGCGCCACCTCCAGTTGCTCGAACTGCTCCCGCAACGCATCCCGCTCTTCGCGGGAGAGCGGCTTGGCGCGGATCGTCCGGGCCCTTCGCCGCCGTCCTGCTGGAGCCCCCGAGTCACTCTCCGTCAAGGCCCTACCTCCCCGGTAAGTTTCCGGAATCGCTGCAGGGTCCGGCCAACGAGGCCGAGCCGCGCCCCCGACCGAGGCCCGATCCCGCCGTGGGCGGCGAGCAGGGCCACCCCGGCCGCCGCGGCGAAGCCCGGCCGGCGCACCGCGCTGTGGAAGCCGCCGAGCCCCCGCGGCTCCCCCACCCGGACCGGCAAGCGCTCGCAGATCTCCGCGGCCAGCTCGGGCAGCCCGGCGAGGGAAGCGCCGCCGCCCGTCAGGACCAGCCCCGAGATCAGGTCGCTGAGCGGACCGACCCGCTCCATCTCCCGCCGGATGCATGATACGATCTCTGCGGCCTTGGGCTCAAGCAAGGAGAACAGCTCGGCGCGCTGCAGGACGACCGGCGGCCCCCCACCGAGCCGGAGCGCCTCGAAGCTCTCGCCGTCCTTCAACAGGGAGGCGTGGACGCACCCGTACTTCACCTTGATCCGCTCCGCCTCCTCGAGGGTGATGCGGAGCTCCCGGGCGATCTCCTGGTTGAGATCACCGCCCCCGAGCCGGATCACCGCGGTGTGGACCAGGGCGCCTTTGGTGTAGACCGCCACGTTGACCGTACCGTGACCGATGTCGGCGAGGCAGACGCCGAGCTGCTTCTCTTCCCGGGCCAGCACCGCCTCGGCGGCCGCGGCGTGGTTGAGGTGCAGATCGAGGATCTTCAGCTCCGAGCGCTCGCAGCAGCGGAGGAGGGTCTCCAGGCTGCGCACGTTGGAGGTGACCAGGTGGTAGACGCCGTCCACGCGCCGGGCGCGCAGCCCGAGGGGGTGAGGCACGGTGCCATTCTGATCGACGCTGTAGCTCTGGGGGATCGCGGCCAGCAGCCGCTCGTTGGCCGCGTAGGGGATCGCCACCGCGACCCGCCGCGTGGTCACCAGGTGCTGCGGCCGGACGGTGCCGCCGTCGACGCAGGCCATGCCGCGCCGGTTGATCCCCCGCGAGTAGTCGGCCGCAGTGCCGAGGCAGATCTCTTTGAGCGTGAAACCCGCCATGATCTCGGCATCTTCCACTGTTCGACCGATGGACGCCGAGGCCTTGGCGAAGTCGGTGATCACGCCGCGTTCGACGCCCCGGGTGAGGGACTCGCTCGCCGCGATGATGCGCGGCTCGCCGTCCAGCGACTCGACGACGACCATCTTCGTGGTCGCGCTCCCCAGGTCCAGTCCAGCCCAGATCGTCCTCTTGGCGGCCATCGTCCTCTCCTCCGCGCGCGGCTCCCGCCCGTCGACTCCGAATGGGGATTGATCGCGACCCTAGAAGGGGAAAGCCCCTCCGGTCAATGCCTGACTACTGCCCAGGGACCCTGCTCCGTGGGGAGCACCTCCCGGCCGCGCGCTCAACTGCCCGCAGGCAGCGGCTCTGCTGGCCGTGACGGCTCGACGGGGAAGGAGCTCGCCAGCTCGCTGAAGGGCCCCTTGAGGAGCTCGAGGTCGATCTCCCGCTGGAAGACGTCGAACCTCCGGGCGTCCCACACCTCGAACCGGTTGCCCATCCCCACGAAATGGACCTCCCGCTCCAACCCGGCGAAGGCCACCAGTCGGGGCGAGAGGAGGATCCGCCCGTGCGGGTCGGGCTCCACCACCTGGGCCAGGGCCAGAAAGAGGCGGTGGAAGTCCGCGCCCGGGACTCCTTGCTCCATCAGCCGCCGGCTCATCCGGACGATCTCGGGCCAGCACGCGGCCGGGTGGCCCGACAGGCAGCGATCGGTCGTCACCGTCAGCACGACCGCCTCGGAATCGCCGAGCCGGCGCAGGGCGTCCCGATACGGGGAGGGCAGGCTGACCCGGTTCTTCGGGTCTAGCTTGAAATCCCAGTAGGAGTTCAGGAACGGCTCCTGCATCGGGGCAACTCTGTCCCACTCCATCCCACGTGTCAACCGGAAAACTGCCCGCCAGCCCCTCGTCTGCCACGGTTTGCCCACCTGGCCCCTGGCGGATGCGCCCGGAGGATCTCGAAGCAGCTCGTGATCGCAGGAAGACTGACCAGAGGAGTAGCGAGCGTCGCGCCGGCGGGATGCAGCGGGATGGAGCGGATCGAAGCAACGGCATGTCGCGGATCGAGGCAGGCCCGGACAGCCACTAGAGACTGATTTTCATTCAGAAAAGCAGTCGGGAGTCACGGCCGGATGCGGCCGCCTCAGCGCAGGGCGATGCGGTACGCGGCGCGCACCCGCATGCCGACACGGGCGTAGCAGGCCAGGGCCGGGGCGTTCTCCTCCCAGACGTGGAGGGTGACCTGCGGCACCTCCGCCAGCAGCAGCCGGCACAGTCGTCGCAGGCTCCGGGCCGCCAGCCCCTCGCCGCGCCGGTCCGGGCGGGTGTAGACGCCCTCGAGCTGGGCGCCCTCGGGGCAGAGCGTCCCGACATCGACCTTGAAGGCGATGCCCAACCGATCCCGGACCAGCCACGAGATGCCCGCGTCGATCCGCTGGGCGACCCGGCTCCTGAACGGCAACGGGTTGCTGTGGAGGGGGTCCTCTCCGAGCTCCTCCTGGCGCATGGCCGCGGCCGCCACCACGAGCTCGTCCAGGTCACCGGGGAGGGCTCGCCGCAGCGCCCGCTCCTCGGGCCCGTCCACCAGCTCGGCCTCCTCGAGCCCGTGCAGCAGGTGACCGCGCCAGAGGCGCGGCGGCTGGTCGCGACCCCAGCGGTGGCACCCCTGCCAGAGCAGCTCGACCGCTTCCCGGGGACCGACGACCACGCGCACGCCCCACCAGAGGGACTGCAGGACCGGGACCAGCTCCTCGACCAGGGCCAGGTCGCGGGCTTCCGGGACCAGCAGTCCCGTGTCCGCGAGGTAGGCGACCGCGCCCAGCCGCCCGCAGCCCCTCTCCACCCCGTCGGCCAGCCCCGCCCCGTAGAAGCGCCCGGGTGCGCCCTCGATCCCCGTGGCGTGGAGCACGCCGAGCAAGAACAGGCCGCTCACCGGGTCCTGCCGAAGGAAAGCGCTCAAGCAGGGTTCGTGCTGCTGCTGCAGTCTGCTGATCACGACCTCGCACCTACCTCGCCAGCCCACCTCGTCGCGACCGGCCCGACCGCCAGCCCCGGTGACGGCCTCCTGGCCGCAGGGTAACCCCGCGGCGCCCCACGGTCCACTGTCTGCGCCCGGTTCCTCTTCCCCCCGCGACGCTCCCCCGCCGGAGCGTCGAGCTTGTCGCCAGCTCCGGCTGCTCCTATACTGCGGCTCAGCCACGAGGAGGACCGATGGCTCGCCCGCTGATCATGGGAATCGCCGGGGGCACCGGCTCGGGAAAGACCACGGTGGCCAAGAAGATCCGGGAGGCCCTGCCCCCGGGCACCACGGTGATCCTCGACCACGACAGCTACTACAAGGACCGCGCCGACCTGCCGTTCGAGGAGCGGGAGAAGCTCAACTACGACCACCCCGCCTCCCTCGACAACGAGCTGCTCATCCGCGACCTCGACCTGCTGCGGGCCGGGCAGACCGTCGAGAAGCCCGTCTACGACTTCGCGACCCACACCCGGCTGCTGCAGACCGAGCAGGTCCGCCCGGCGCCGATCATCCTCGTGGAGGGGATCCTGATCCTGGTCGACGAGGTGCTGCGCGCCCGGTTCGACATCAAGCTGTTCGTCGACACCGACGCCGACATCCGCGTCTTCCGCCGGATCCGCCGGGACATGGAGAAGCGGGGGCGCTCCTTCGCCTCGATCCGCCACCAGTACTACTCCACCGTCCGCCCGATGCACCTCCAGTTCGTCGAGCCATCCAAGCGCTGGGCCGACGTGATCATCCCCGAGGGCGGAGAGAACCGGGTCGCGCTCGAGCTGATCGTCGGGCGGCTCAACAACTTCCTGGAGAAGCAGAGCTGAGGTACCCCAGGAGTCCGTCTCTCTGGTCCTGAAGAACCAGCCAGCAGCCTGAGGCCCTCCATTCGCAGCGCCGTCCTCCCTCAGGGCAGCGAGAGGGAGTACACGACCAACCGCTTCTCCCGGTCGACGGCCACCCGGGAGGCCGCGGCGTCGAAGCGGACGCGCGGCGGGTAGCTGTTCTCCGCGATCCCCACCTCGACCCGAGCGACCTCGGCGTTCGGCGCGACCTGCCAGACGCTGAGGGTCTCGCCCGCCACGGCCGCGGCCAGCCCCCCCGTCCGGGAGAGAGCGGCCCCGGTGAATGGCCGGAAGCCCGCACTGAGGGTGAAGCTGCGCGGCTCGCCGTGAGGATCGTCGATGACGAGCAGCCCACCGCCCGTGCAGCACACGGCGATCCGCTCCTGCCCCGTGGCCGCGGCCAGGCAGAGCAGCTCACCGCAGCTCGGCGCCAGCTCGCTCACCGCCAACCACCGGGGCTCCCCCCAGGTCGGCTGGCCCGGCGCGCCGCCTGGCGCCAGCAGGCGCAGCAACCCGGTCTCGGGATCCTCGAGGGAGACGATCCGGTCGTCGGGCCCGTAGAACATGGCCTGGGACGGCGGGAGGTAGCCGTAGTCGCCGTCCTCGTAGAAGAGGTCCGCCAGCCCCGGGACCACCTGGACGACGTGGGCGCTGCTCTCGTACGCGCCGATGATCCGGGTGCCCGCCTCGTTGAACTGCAGCCCGCCGCGCAAGGGGATGCTGCCCGTGGCGAGGAGCCCACCGACGTAGTCGAGCGCTGCGGTCGAGGTGTCCCAGCCGGTGACGTGGTTCCCCTGATCGAGCACCACCAAGAGCTCGTCGCGCGGCGAGAAGACCGCGTCGGAGATCAGGCCCTCGAACTCCTCGAGGTGATCGTTGAGCTCCAGGCGGCGCGCCGGCCGCAACGGCTGGGGCGGGACGAGGCCGTAGAGCAGGACGCTCCCGTAGCTGACCGTCGCCACCTCGCTGCCGTCGTGGCTCAGCTCCGCGCCCCACCGCTCCTGACCGAGGTCGACGTCCAGCAGGGGCTCGAGGACCGGCGGGGGCAGGGGGGCGATCCCTTCGCCCTCCCCCTCCGCACCCTCCCCCTCGCCCTCGCTCCCCTCCCCCTCGCCCTCGCTCCCCTCCCCCTCGCCCTCGCTCCCCTCCCCCTCGCCCTCGCTCCCCTCCCCCTCGCCCTCGCTC
>JAVEVO010000072.1:0-33482 GCA_034005005.1 Myxococcota bacterium | reverse complement strand
CCGCCTCCCAACCGAGGAAGGCCATCGACGCTGAGCGAGAGGGGTGCGCCGAGGGGGCCGGAGGGGTATGCGGCACCGCGGACCGGGTGAGCCGAGGGGGCCGGTGGGGTGAGCAGGACCGCGGACAGGGTGAGCAGAGGGGGCCGGAGGGGTGAGCGGGACAGCGGACCAGGTGAGCAGAGGGGGCCGGAGGGGTGAGCAGGACCGCGGACCAGGTGAGCGGAACCGCTGCTTGGGTGAACGGGCAGGAGGGCCAGGGAGAGAGGAGGCGCTCGGGCGAGGTCTACAGGGCGCCCCCCGACTCCACCAGCTCCTTGGCGAAATCCGTGCGGGGTTGGAGCAGGGGCCCCGGGGCCGCGTGGCGGACGACGGGCACCACGGTGCCGGTGGGGCCCTCGAGCTCACCCTCCAGCAGGTCGGGCGGGAAGTCGAACTGCTGGCGTGCGGGCGTGGCCGCAGTGGCCGGAGGGGACGCGGTGGCCGGTGGGGACGCAGTGGCCGGTGGGGACGCGGTGGCCGGTGGGGACGCGACCGGGGTGGGTGTGGAGACGGCCGCGGTGCCCGGAGGGGACGCGGTGGCCGGCGGGGACGCGGCCGGGGTGGGCGTGGAGACGGCCGCGGGGGACGGCGGGAGCGGAGACGTGGCGGGAGCGGAGACCGTGACGGCCCCGGCCGGGGGCGGGAGGGGCGCGGCGGTCGGCGGGGACACGGCCGGCCGAGGCTGGGCGAAGACCAGCGGGCTCGCGGCGAGCGACACGCACGAGATCAGGGCGCAGTACACGAGCTGGCGCATGGCTTCCTCCCCGGTGCCAGGATCCAACCCGTCATCAACGTCGGGCAGAACGAAAGGATCTGACGAAACCGCGCGGGGAGGGAATCTTTTTAGCCCTCGAGACCGAACCCGAAGCCGCCGAGCTTCTCGCGCCACACCGCGGGGACCAGGGCCTGGATCGCCCGGTCGTGCAGCCGGGCGAGGAGGAGCTGGGAGGTCAAGGCGCCGATCAGACAGAACAGCATGTCCCAGTGCGCGTCCCAGGGGTCGCCCTGGGTGCCGAGGAAGGCCTCGGCCGAGGCCCCCTGGACCACGGCGGCCCCCCACTCGATGAACTCGTAGCCGGCGCTGATGGCCAGGCAGACGCAGGAGACGAGGAAGAACAGCCACTTGCCCGGACGCAGGGGTGAGGTGCGCAGGAGGATCTCCCGCACCAGTAGCGCCGGGATGAAGCCCTGGGCGAAGTGGCCGATCCGGTCGTAGTGGTTGCGGGCGAAGCCGAACCAGTCCTGCATCCAGAAGCCGAGGGGCACCTCGGCGTAGGTGTAGATCCCGCCGACGCAAAGGATCAGGGAGTGCAGCACCAGCAGCCCGTAGACCAGGGAGGTCAAGGGGAACCGGCGGTAGGTCAGGACCAGCAGGGGCAGCCCGAGCAGGATCGGGAAGACCTCCAGGACCCAGGTCGCCCGATCCCGGGCCAGCAGCAGGGAGCCGGCGAGCAGCAGCACCACCAGGAGCAGGGCGGCGAAGGGGAGCTGGTGAGCGGGACGCATCGGACGATCCTCCTCCGGGGCCCGGGCTGGTGGTGGCGGGCCGTGCCCTTGGTAGCACGGATCCACGTCCGGGCGAAGGGGGCGGGGGGTGGCCACCCCGAGCGCCGACTTGGGGAGCCCGGGCGAGTTGGCTAAGATGGGGCGGCCGGGAGGCGCCCGGCGAGCGGCAGGAGGCGACATGGTTGCGGGGGTCCGGGCCGGAATCGGGGTAGCAGTGATGCTCGGGGTGCTGGCCGGCGGCTGCGCCGAGGACCGCCGGCGGGGCGGGGGGAGCGGCTCCGAGGGCGAGGGGGAGACGCCCACGGGCTGCGCCGGGATCACCTGCTCGGGCCATGGCCGCTGCGCCACCTTGCAGGGCGAGCCGGTCTGCGTCTGCGACGACGGCTACCGCCGGGAGGGGCTGAGCTGCCTGTCCAACGACCCCTGCGCCGGAGTCGACTGCGACGGCCACGGGAGCTGTACCGCCCGGGGTGGACAGCCCTACTGCACCTGCACGCCGGGCTACACCGTCTTCGGTCCCCACTGCCTCGCCGCGGGCAACCCCTGCGCGGGCCAGGTCTGCTCCCACCACGGGATCTGCACCTCTTTCGACAACGACAACGAGCGGATCGCGGTCTGCATCTGCGCCACGGGCTACACCCCCTCGAGCCGGTTCGCGCTCGACTGCGTGCCCACCGCGACCGTCTGCAAGGGCGGAGAGATCCGCTACGACGTGGACGACGACGGCGACCTCGAGCTGAGCTTCGAACCCACCGCCGAGGAGTGCGAGATGTTCGAGCTGATCAACCGCACCCGGGCGACCCACGAGACCCAGGGCGCGCCCGAGTGCCACCATCCGCTGCAGTACAGCGTCGAGTGGTCGGCCCACGGTCGCAATCACAGCAAGAAGATGAAGGACGCGGGCGAGCTGTACCACGAGGACTTCCCCGGCGGGCAAAACTGCGCGGTCGGCTGCGATCCGGCCTGCGAGATGAACCTGTACATGACCGGCCCCGACGAGCCGCACTGCCCGGCGATGTCCCACCACTGCAACATCATGAGCTGCAGCTTCTCCTTCGTCGGCGTGGGCACCGTGGAAGGGCACTGGAACACGCAGAACTTCTACTGATTCAAGCACCAAAGGACTAAATATGGACCGGTCGAGGGAGCCTGGCGCTGGGGACGCAGGGGGCGGGAGGGGGGGCGTGATGGGAGGCGGGAGAGGAGGCGGGAGAGGAGGCGGGAGGGGGGGCCGGACGGAAGGGCGGACGAGCGGCGGGTGGGAGCGCATCCACACCGGGAGCTCGGCAAGATGAGCGGGGGCCACTCCCGGCAGCTCGACGTCGGCATCCTCGGCGGCGGGATCGTCGGCTGCGCGGTCGCGCTGGCGCTCTCCCGGCGACCGGGGGTGTCGCTGGTCGTGCTGGAGGCCGAGGCCGAGCTGGCCGCACACCAGACGGGCCACAACAGCGGGGTGATCCACTCGGGGCTTTATTACGCGCCCGGCTCGCTGAAGGCCCGGCTCAGCGCTGCCGGGAGGGAGCGGCTGTTCGCATTCTGCGCCGAGCAGGGGCTGCCGGTGGAGCGCTGCGGCAAGCTGGTGATCGCGGTGGACAGAAGCCAGCTCCCCGCGCTCGCCGAGCTGCAGCGCCGCGGGGAGGCCAACGGCCTCGCTGGCCTGCGCTGGCTGGGTCCGGAGGAGCTCCGCGAGCGGGAGCCCCACGCCGCGGGGATCGCGGGGCTGCTCGTGCCCCAGACCGGCATCGTCGACTATGGGGAGGTGACCCGGGCCTACGCCCGGCTGTTCGTCGCCCGGGGCGGGGAGGTGCGCACCGGGTGCCGGGTGACCGGCGTGCGGCGGCTGCCTGACGGGCTCGTGCTCGAGACGGGGCAGGGAGAGGTCCGGGTCGGCCACCTGATCAACTGCGCGGGGCTACAGAGCGACCGGGTGGCGCGGCTGGCCGGGCAAGAGCCCAGGCTGCAGATCGTGCCCTTCCGGGGAGAGTACTACCAGCTCACGCCAGCCCGGGAGGGGCTGGTCCGGTCCCTGATCTACCCGGTCCCCGACCCGCGCTTCCCCTTCCTGGGGGTCCACTTCACCCGACGCGTCGGGGGCGGCGTCGAGGCCGGACCCAACGCGGTGCTCGCCTTGGCCCGGGAGGGATACCGGTGGGGGGACGTCTCGGCGCGGGACCTGCTCGAGCTGGGGACGTACCCGGGCTTCTGGCGGCTGGCCCTGCGCCACTGGCGCATGGGCCTGGGTGAGACCTGGCGCTCCCTCGCCAAGCCGGCCTTCGTCGCGGCCCTGCAGCGGCTGATCCCGGAGCTCACCGCGGCCGACCTGCAACGAGGTGGCGCGGGAGTGCGGGCCCAGGCCCTCGACCCGTCGGGAAAGCTCGTGGACGACTTCTGCATCCTCGAGGGCGAGCGGATGATCCACGTCCTCAACGCGCCCTCCCCCGCGGCCACCGCGTCCCTGCCCATCGGCGAGGAGATCGCCCGGCGGGCCGGAGCGCGCTTCGGCTTGCCGGAGGAGGCGCCGGGGGGGAGAGACGGAGGGTAGAGGGACGGAGGATGGAGGGAAGGGCGGGCGGGCGGAGGTTGACGGCCCCGTGCTCCCTGGCTAGTTCTTCAGTACGGCGGCTTTGACCGGTTGATGATCCGGGGAAGCTACTGGTGGGGACCGGCCTCCGCGCCGATCCTCGACGGAGTGCCGACCGGTCTCCCGGCCCCTCCCGACAGCAGGCAACCGATCGCGACCCCTGGGTCGGAGCACCAAAAGGGTCTAGGACAGACGGGAGCCGGCGCTGGAGATGAGCGCCACCAGAGAAGAGGCTGCGGAAATCATGGAAGAATCTCATGCAACCCCGGTACCCCTTGCCCCCGGTCGGCGCGCGGTGGTCCTGCTCTCCGGGGGCCTCGACTCCACCACCTGCCTGGCCATCGCCCGGGCCCAGGGCTTCGAGCCCTACGCCCTGACCTTCCGCTACGGCCAGCGCCACGAGGGTGAGATCGAGGCCGCTCACCGGGTCGCGGCCGCGCTCGGCGTGGCCGGCCACGTCGTCGCGGAGATCGACCTGCGCCTCTTCGGCGGCTCGGCCCTGACCGCGGCCATTCCCGTGCCCAAGGACCGCCCCCTCGACGACGTCGGGGAGGGCGTGCCGGTGACCTACGTGCCCGCGCGCAACACCATCTTCCTCTCCTTCGCCCTGGCCTGGGCCGAGACCCTGGGTGCGCACGACCTCTTCCTCGGCGTCAACGCGGTCGACTACAGCGGCTACCCCGACTGCCGCCCCGAGTTCGTCGCCGCGTTCGAAACCCTCGCCAACCTCGCCACCCGGGCAGGCGTCGAGGGCACCCGCTACACCGTCCACACCCCCCTGCTGCACCTCTCCAAGGCCGACATCGTCCGCGAGGGCCTGCGCCTCGGCGTCGACTACTCCCTCACCCGCACCTGCTACGACCCCGACCCCGCCGGCGCGGCCTGCGGCCACTGCGACGCCTGCCTCCTGCGCCTGCGGGGCTTCGCGGCCAACGGCCTCCCCGACCCCGCCCCCTACCAGCCCGGGGGCCAATGACCCCTCTTGTTTGCCCTTGACACTCCGCAGGGGGCCGAATAGGTTTTCGTCTCGGTGCTGGAGAGGTGACATTCGGGCTTAGCTCAATCGGTAGAGCGGGTGGCTGTTAACCACTAGGTCGCAGGTTCGAGTCCTGCAGCCCGAGCCAGATGGAGGCAAGGCGAACTGGCCCTGCCCCTTGGTGAACAGGAAGGCCTCGTCGGGTTGCCCGGCGGGGCTTTCGCATTTCTTGGCCTGAATCCGGACAGTTCGAGCGGATGGAGGGGGTCGGGGTGGGTTCTCGGCCGGAAGGCCACAGAACGCGGCGCGGGCGCGGAGGGCGGATCGGGGGTCGAAATCGGGCTCTGAGAGGCCTCAGACGGAGGCTGAGACGCCCGAGGGGCGGTTAACAGGTTCGAGAGGGCTGGTTTACAGGGTCGGGCGGGCAAGGGCTTGATATCGCTGCGGTCGGGTTCTGTGAGGTAGATACAATCGCGTCTGTGAGGGGCGAGCTGTTAACCCGAGGCCCGAAAGGCTGTTAACCAGGGGTGTAAACCGAGACGCATTGTGGGACGATCGAGAGGATCTCCTGCAATTCCATGGCCGTATGCCCTGAGACGTAGATACAAACCGGCGGTCCGCGCGACGGATCTGGCGGATCGATGGCTGGACTTGACCGCGTCCTGGCAGATCATCAGCAATTTGAAGATGTTGTGTTGGAGGCGTAGATACAAGCCGGGGCCCACGGGCTGCTCGGAGCCCGAGCCGGAGGAGCGAGCATGAGCGAGCAGGAGCAGGCGGATCAGCAGGCGGCACGTGAAGCGCTGGCGCGGATGCCCATCGTCCTGGAGATCCCCGAGATGCGCGAGGTCGTGGTCCGCCGGGACCTCCCCTTCGCCGGGACCGGGGCCGAGCGGGCCCTGGACCTCTACACCCCGCCGGCCGCGACCGCGCCGCTCCCCGCGGTGATCTTCGTCTTCGGCTTCCCCCAGCCCCTCTTCGCCCAGCACCTCAAGGAGATGGGCGGCTACCGGAGCTGGGCCCGGCTGCTAGCCGCGTCGGGGCTGGCCGCGGTCACCTACCGCTACGTCGACCCGGTGACCGACCTGGCTGCGCTGCTCGGCTTCCTGCGCGAGCGTGGTCCCGAGCTCGGCATCGATCCGTCGCGCCTGGCCTTCTGGTCGGGCTCGGGCAACGTCCCGGTCGCGCTGGGCGCGCTCCTGGACGTGGCGCAGGCCGGCCGTGGCCTGCGCGCCGCCGCGCTCTGCTACGGCTACCTGTTCGAGGGCGAGGTTGGCGAGGTCAGCGCCGCGCAGGCCGCCTTCGGGTTCGCGGCGCCGGCCCTGGGCCGGACGGTCGCGGACCTGCCCGCGGATCTGCCCCTGCTGGTGGCTCGTGCCGGCCGGGACGAGACGCCCGGGCTCAACGCCGCGCTCGATGCCTTCGTCGCGGCCGCGCTGGCCCGCAACCTGCCGCTGACGCTCCTCAACCACCCGACGGGTCCGCACGCGTTTGATATCTTCGATGATAGCGCCGCGAGCCGGACGGTGATCCGGGCCATCGTCGCGTTCCTGCGGGAGTGTCGCCGGCTGACCGAAACCGCGTCTATCCGGCGCGGTTCACCACCGCACTGATCTGAGCCTCAACGCGTTGGCGGAGCACCGCGGCCATAGCCTCGCCGTGGAGGGCCCAGACCGCGGCGATGAGGTCGTCGAGGCGGGCGACGAAGGCGAGGGCCTGGTCGGGGCTCCAGGTGGCTGCGGTGGCAGGCAGGGAGGGCAGTGTATCAGCCGGCACGGCGCTTCTCCTCGGTGGTGCGCCGATGGCTGCGTGAGCGCTCGCTGGCTCGCTGGGCGGCCCGCTCCTGGGCTTCCTTGAGCCGGTAGGACTCGCCCTGGATCTCGAGGATCTCGGAGCGATGCACGAGCCGGTCGACGAGGGTGACGACGGACGCGGCGTTGGGAAAAATGTCCTTCCAATCCGCAAAGGGCTTGTTCGTTGTGACGATTGTCGAGTTCTTCTCGTAACGTCGGCTGACGATCTCGAAGAGGAGATCGGCGTGGCGGTTGTCATAGGACAGATAGCCGAGCTCATCGATCACGAGCAGTTTCGGGTTGACGTAGCGGCTGAACCTGCGACGCAGAGCGGTGGAGCCGTCCTGCGCGGCGAGGTCGTTGAGCAGCGCGCTGGCGGTGATGAAGCAGACGGAGTGCCCCCGACGGACGGCCTGGTGGGCGATGTTCTTGGCAATCATCGTCTTGCCGACGCCGTTGGGTCCGGCGAGAACGACGTTGGTCGCCTCGTCGAGGAAGGTCAGCCGGAGCAGTTCCTCGATGGCGCTGCGGTCGCAGCGCTTGGGCCACGTCCAGTCGAAGTCGTCGATCAGTCGGAAACGGCCGAGGCGCGAGATCTTCAATCGGCGCTCGAAGCCCCGCTGGCTGCGGGCCTCCTGCTCCGCAGCGATCCAACGCTGGACGCGCTGCGCGGCGTCCTCGTCCGGGACGAGGGTGTCCCACTCGGCGAGCAGGCCCCACAGGCCGAGGTCTTGGGCGTCAGTGCGCAGGTCGCGGTCAGTCGAGGTGGTCATCATTCACCTCCCGGAGGGCATCGTAGCCCCGAAGATCATGAGGAGAAACGGTAAGTTCCCGTACCCGTCGGTCGTCGGGCAGGGACAGCTCCACCGGGGGCTGGAGGCTGCGGGCAGAACGTCGGCGATCCAGCGTCAGCCGCACGGCGTGCGGGTGCGGGACGTCCCGGGTCACCGTTTCTTGGACCGCGGCCTCGCACTCCGTTGCGCCGAACTCGTCGAGCAGACGCAGCAGCGCGGCGGTGGTGCCGCCGAGGTTGTTGCCCCGCTGGGCGGCCAGGGAGAGCAGCGCCGTGCTGGTGGGGACCAGGCGGCGCAGACGGTCCATGCCCCGCTCGGCGCGGGCCTCCCGCTTGCGCTCGACGAGCTCGGCGACGTGGGCCGGGTCCTCGATCTGTTGATCCCGGTCGTAGCAGCGGGCGTGGTCGGCCACCAGCTGGCCGTCGTCGAGCAGCCGGACCCGCGTCGTCGTCGCGACCAGCGTCAGCGTGCGGCGCACACGGTCGTACGGCACCGAGTAGTCGTTGAGGTCGAAGCGGGCATAGGGCGTCTTGCCGACCCGCACTTCGAGCCGCTCATCGGCCGGGAACTCGTCGTCGGGCAAGGGTAGCAGCAAGGGCTGCTCCTGGGCGAAGGCCTCCCGCACGGTCAGCGTGCGCTCGTCCGGCACCGTGCGCTCGTCGGCCGGGCCCGTGCACCAGGCCAAGGCCTGGCGGTTGAGGTCGGCCAGGTCGGCGTAGTTCCGGGCTGGGAAGAACGACGTCCGGGTGTAGCGGATGGCCCGCTCGACCCGGCCCTTCTCGTTGCCCCGGGCCACTGCCACCGGCCGGGGCTCGAAGCGGTGGTGCGAGGCGAGTTCCAGCAGCGTCGGGTGGAAGCGGATCGCGTCGCCCTGCCGCTCCAGCACGGCGCTCTTGAGGTTGTCGTACAGCAGGGTCCGGGGCACCCCGCCGAAGTGGGCGAACGCGGCGACGTGACCGGCGAGGAACGAGCCCATGCGCATGTCGACGAAGAACCGCAGGAAGAGCCGACGGGAGTAGCTGAGGACCATCACGAAGGCCACCAGCGGCCGCTCGGCCCGGCCGCAGGTGATCTTGCCGAAGCAGGCCCAGTCGACCTGTCCCTGCTCGCCGGGCAGGGTGCGCAGCCGGAGGAAGGCCTCGGCCGGCTTGCGGGGGCGCAGCAAGGCGACGTGGTGCCGAAAGTGATCCTCGCAGCCGGGGTAGCCTCGCTCCCGGACCATCTGGAACAGCCGGCTGGCCGGCAGCGTCGGCCACTTCTCCAGCGTCTCCACGACGAACGGCCGGTACGGGTCGAACAACGACGGGTGGATCGACCGCTCCGGCCGGATGCCGGCGTCGTGCAACGCTCGGGTCACCGTCGTGTGGTGCACGCCGAGCTGGCGGGCGATCGTGTTCACCCGCCACTTCTCAACGTGGTGGAGGCGCAGGATTTGGTGCGAAAGCTCTTGTGAGATCAACGTGCTCACCCCACTGCGGTCGAGGGACTCCGCCCTGGCCGCGCTCGGGGGAGGGACGACGCCGACGTCGCCGCAGGAAGGCCCTGCGGGCGAACGGGCGACACAGCACACCGCAGCCATCGCACACCACCCCCGCGGTGGGTCGCGAGGCCGACGACGGCGCCTCCTCCCCGGTCACAGCGACCAGGGATAGGACGGCCTCCGCCGCTGGGGGAGTCTGACGCGTCACACTTTCGCACTCCTGCACTCCGAGCCGCTGCGCGGTCCGTCGGCGGGCGCGATAGGCTGCTTGTCGGTGACGGTGACGTTCCCGACCGTCCGGGGTCCGCTGATAGCGCAGCGTCGCGGCCAGCTTCAACGCCCGGCGGGCCTTACGACTGCACGCCCGGCTGCAGTACTGCTGCCCCGTGTCGCAGCGTGAGCAGAGCCGCACCTGGCCACGACAGCCAGCGCAGAGGAAGAAGCGATAGTCGGGTTCCAGCCGGCCTCCCCTCGTCGGCAGGCTGGACGCAGCGGGCAGGAGGAGGCACACTCCCGGTCGCGCCGCTGTTCAGCGGAAGCCGCCTCCGGGGCGCGGACGCCAATTCGGGACCCGGAGTCGGTCAGGGCCGACGGCGGCGCAACCCTACCTCCTCATCGAAACCCTGTCTCTTTTCTAGGAGTTGAACGATTCAGCAGGAGGCGCAGCGCGTCGCTGTCGCACTCGGGGAGCGGGGCGCGTCAACGGGCTCGATGGTGGCGGGACGCGGATCGCGACGACGCACTTCACGGGGGGAGCGCGTCGACAGGCTGGATGGCGAGCGGCCGCGGTCTTCAACGGATGCGCGCGGTTCTGGAGAGCCGATGACAGGGAGCATCTGGTCGAAGCACCGTGAGCACCCAACCTCCGACCTCCGGCGATGACGGGGCGAGCTCAGCACCGCTGCGGCGCGGATCACTGGTCAGCTGCGAAGGCCTGCGTCGAGCTGGTGCATGAGGGCGTCGAGCCGACCGCGACCGGGGGCCCGCGCAGGCAGCCTCCGCACGACCTCACGGACTGCCTGAGAGGCGTGCTCGATCGCCCAGCCGATCTCGTCGTCGCCGGCGCCGGGGTCGTCGGCCGCAGCGAGCTCGCGGGTCCGCGCAGCGTAGGCAGCCGGACCAAGGGCGTGCTTCTCTTGCTGCGGGCTGTACTTCGCGTGCATGAACGCAGACGAAGCGGCGAGGCCCGCCGCGCGTGCGGCCGCTGCTGCCGCCTGATCGGCGACCTCGCGCGCCGCAGCGAGAGCGGCCAGGGCGAGCGAGCGCAGATGCGCGGTCCGCTTCCCGCCGTGCCCGAAGGCCCTGATGCCCTCGACGGCCTCCCGCGGGCGGGCGTCCGCGGGAGCTTTCGCCTCGAACAGCGGGAGCACCCGCTCGGCGCAGTCGGCGGCCCAGAGCCCGATCTGGCGGAGGTCTTCCTCGGTCAACGTGATCAAGGGCCCGCCAAACAGGGAGGTGCAGGAGGTCGACGTGGCATGTTGTCGCTGCCTTGTCGGCGGCAGAGCCGAAGGCTGTCTGGAACATCCGACTGTGACGGCTTCAGCGTCTCCTCGGGCGCTTCTCTCCGCGCGCTGGGTCCGGGACAGGGTTCCCGATGATTTCGCCGGTATCGGGGTCCACTTCATGCGTATCCGGGTCCGGTGGTGGCAGCTTCAGGTCGGGATCGGACCGATCGATCTTGGCCAAGTGCCTTTCAGCCACGCGCCTCGCCATGTCCTCGCTTTTCGACATTTTTTACACCTTTCACAGGGATCTCTGACCACTCTCCTCCTGGGGGCCCAGCACCCGACGAGGCGGCGGTCTGCCTCGGTCAGCGTGAGCGGGCCGGGCTCGTGATCCATCCTCCGCCTCTACCACGCCGCGGGCCACCAGCCGGAGCGTGTCCTCCATGCCACTGATTGACTCAGTCCTCCTTGAGCTTCAGCTCAGGTGCGAGCCGCCGTCGCAGGTCCTCGACCGCAGCCGGGTCCTCCACCCGGTAGCCCGTCTCTCTTCGGATCCCCTTACCTGGCTTGGGGTTGAAGGACAGCCAGTTGAAGCTGGTGACGATCGCGTAGCGCCGGTCGCAGATGACCACCTTCTCGTGCGTGTGTCCGATCTCGATGGTCTCAAGGCGACCGCGATGGCGATTCCCTAGCGTATTGAGACGCCTGATGGCCTGTCGCTGGTCATAGGCTTTGCGGTTCTGCTGCCCAGCGTCTTGCTCGATCCCGTACCCGACCACGACCCGCAGATCGTGATGCTTCTTGAGGGCTTGGTCCAGCCAACCCAGCAGTTCACCGTCCACTGCAGCAGTGGTCAGCCACGGCGAGACCACGATCAGCTCACGACGAGCATCGAGGATCGCCTCTCGCAGAGCGTCCCGGTGCTCTTCGGTCTGCAGCAAGGCAGACCTGGGTGCCTGGCTAGCCACCTCTACGGCTTGATGCAGTTGCTCGCCAACGGGGCCAGCTGGCACATCGCGCGGCCGATCCTCCAGGGGCAAGATCTCGATTCCGTCGGCTCGCATCTGCCTCAGGACCGCGGAGATGTGCTGGTCTTCTCCGCCCTGGTACAAGAGCCGCCAGTCCCACTCCTGACGCTCCTTGTTGAACCAGACCTCCAATTCCGCGGGCCTCCACGCTTGGTACGAATGCTTGGCCCGGACCCTGGTGATGTCTCGCGTAGAGTGCTTCTTCCGGTCTTCCTCCGTCTCGAACGGCATCCCGAAGCGATCGAGCAAGGACTGGATTTCGGCATGCCGGACCTCGACTTCGAGGCCCTTCAGCTCCCGGACCAGTGGGAGTGCTTCGAGCCCCTCATCCCGCACGGCCCTCGCAACCTTGAACTCCTCAGCATCGTACTTCCAGAGAAAGCCGTCCTCGTATGGGTCGTGTCGCACCTCCACGTCTTCATAGGTCTGGCTGGTCTTCACCCGCTGATCTCGCAGAGCTTGCTTACCCAGCGGCATGATGGTCAGTCGTTCGATCTGCCCGAGGAGCCCCTTGCTCAATAGCGCGACGATGGTCGCCGGCACGATGACCCCGGGGTCCACGCCCATCAACTGAGCGATCTGCTCGGGGTCGGAGACCCCGGCTTCGATGAGCCGCAGGATCGTCTCCTCCGCGAGTGTCAGGCTCCGATCGAACTCGACCTCGATGTCCAGCTTCCAGACCGTGTGCGGCAGCGCCACGCTCTTGCTCGCGCACTTCTCGAAGCCTTCCGCGAGGAGTTGCTGTCTGCGATCCACGCCCATGGGAACCTCATGCCTCCAGGATGTTGGCTTCGGGGATCAGCCGCAGCGCCTCGGCTAACCTGGGACTCTGGGTGGCCGTATCACGGTGGCCCACGATCACCAGGAGGCGCTTGGCCCGGGAGAAGGCTACGTTGAGCCGGCGGGGGTCGGAGATGAAGTTGGTCTCGGCCGTGTTGGCCCGCACCATCGAGTAGATGATGATGTCGTCCTGCTTCCCCTGGAACGCATCCACGGTGTCGATCCGCAGCGAGAGCCGACGCCAGCGGCTGCCCCCAGGTCGGATCCTCTCACGCAGCTTCTCCCGTTGATCCGCGTACGCGGCGATGATGCCGACCGAATATTGGTCTCCACTCCGCTGGAGTTCTTCATCCATCTGTACGAGCAGGCGCTCGATCGCGACCGCCTCCTCGTGGTTCCAGCGACTGGTTCGGCCACGAGTCTGGCGCTCTCGGCCTTCCCTCACGTCGAGCCAGAAGACCCTCTCGCTCCCTCCGAACCGCTTTAGCGAGAGGGAGCGCGCTTCGTCGGGGACACCGTTCTCGATTCCGATCTCCGGGTAGAAGAGCGTGCCGACCAGGGTCCCGATCGAGTGGTGCATGCGGAACTGGCGCCGGAGCGTCTCGCGATTGGCGACCAAGGCAGCTTCGAACAGCTCTTCAAACCAGGGCTTCCGGGCGGCGTCGAGGTCGAGTTGGGCCTCGCGCAGGTCGTCGATCGTCTCCGAGTCGAGGAAGGGGGGGAGCTGCTTGTGATCTCCCACGAGGATGAACCGCTTGCCGATGATCAGCGCGACGAGTAGCTCGGCAGGGGTTGCTCGGGCAGCCTCGTCGATGATCACGTAGTCGAACCGGACGTCCCGCAACCGCCTCCACAGGGCCGGCGCACGGAGCAGCGTGACACCCCAGACCTGTACGGACTCGGCGTAGTCGGTTTTCACATCCGGCAGGTACGGCAGCTTGTCCCGCCAGTTGGCCAGGGCTTCGCTGACGGCAGTTCGGGCCGCTTCATCCGGGGCTCCGCCCTGTCTTCCCGTCGCCGACCCTTGGACCTGTGCCTCGTCTTCGGGGCCTGACCAGCCGGCTTCACAAGCGCTGCGATGGCACTGAGCGTCGTCCGCGCGGATCCAGCATTCCCAGCCGCAAGCACCCTCGGTCCAGCTCCGGTCCATCTCGTGCCAGGGACCGCTGACGCCGGCGCCCTGCTTGAACCTGAAACCCATGGTCGCGCCAGGCTCGAACCAGCCACGCGGCAGGTCGAAGACCGCACCGAAGGCATCCTGGCCAGAGCAGGGAACATCCCGCTCCGGCGTCCAGGCACCCCAGGTCCAGATGTGGAGTGCCCTGCAATCCGCCTCATCGAGCCGCGGATTGCGGTGATGCAACCGCAGCACCACAGCAGCGTCGGTCTCCACCGCCGCTTGGTCTCCAGACGTGTCCTTGCCCCGATCTGGGTTGGCGCAGCCCCCCAGCGGAGTCGAGCTGGCGTCGTTCAACCACCTGGACTCGGCTTCGGCAGAACGCTCTCTCGTCGTCCTTGCCCACTCGGCGAACGCCTGATCGAAGCCCTCGCCCGCCCGCGCCTCGATTGCGCCAGAGCGCACGTCTCTCACGATCCGCCAAGAGGCATCCTGCGCCTCGGCCACCCTGCGCAAGGCATCCACGGCGTTGCTGACGGCTTCGTTGGCTTGCGAGCTGAGCAGGATCCGACTCCCGGGTTTGCGCGAGAGGAGCTGGGCCATCACCTCCGAAATCAGCGCCGTCTTGCCCGTCCCCGGAGGACCTTGGACGAAGAAGAAGTCCCGTGCGCTGAGCGCCCGGCTGATGATGTCAGCGATCCGGTCGGCTGGTTCCAGCTGCTGGATCAGCTCCACCGGCTCACGCTCATCGAGGGTGTTCTGGTCCGGATGGAGCAGCAGCCGGCCGAGGCGAGGATTGACTCCTGCCTCGTCCAAAAAGGTTGTGATGGCGCGCTCCTGCCGATCCAGGGCCGTGCGTTGCGCTACATCCGAGCACGTGATTTCTCCCTCTCGCGGAAGCCGCACGGCCTTCTTCAGGCGCAGGGTCAACATCCGGGTTTCTGGATCGTAGCCGTGCATGGTGCCGAAGTCTTCGTCCTTGAAGGCGAAGGTGCTCACGTTCCAGTCGAGGATGTCATGCCAGTCGGGCGGGAGCGGCTGCTCACCCTCGGATGCCTGCTCCTGTCCCAGGGGGTCTGGACCGCTCCCCACTTCCAGCACCTTCAGGTGGAGGTGCTCGGTTGATACCTTGACCAGCCGCTCGCGCTGCGGGGCAGGCGCCTTCTCGCCCTCGCTCTCCTCGTCGGGAAGGCGGAACCTCACTCGCAAGGTGGACAGCCGCTCGCGCTGCTTCTCCAGGATGAACTTTGCCAGCGCCAAGCGGCTTTCCCGCTCTTGCTTCTCCGTTCGACTTCGCTCGGACTTCTGGTGGGCGTTCCAGGCGACATCGATCAGAGCCTGACCCGAGCCATCGCCCTCCACCAGCAAGAACGGCGCCGGTTCTGCCTCCTCGCGCTTCCGGGAGTGGGCAGCACCGTGCGGAACGAACACGTCGATCACCACGAGCTTGGTGGAGATCGCCGAGTCCAGCTTCAACCGCGCCTGCCCTCGCCGTCCCACGCAAAGCAGGGAGAAGGTGGCGCCTTCCTTCTCCGGCTCGTACAACACACGCAACCCCTGGTTCAGATCCTCCAGGAACGCTGTGAAGGTCACGAATCCGGCTTCGGCGGCCTTGCGACGCGCCGCCGTGGTGACTCGGATGCGCAGAGGCAGGCGGTCGATCGAGGCATCCACGACCTGGCCGAGGAGGAGCTGCACCTCGGGGACGCGCGGGCGACTCGCAGGTGGACTCTGGAGCAGAAGACGCAAGTGAGCGAGCAGCTTGCCATGGAGTTCGGGAGAGAGACCCGGGGCGCTGGGAGCGGGGAGGAAGTCCGAGAGGTGCTCCGCCGTGAAATCGAGCGGAGGTATGCGCCAGGCGAACAGCGAGGCAGCAACCACGCCGAACGCATGAAGGTCGGCCGGGAAGGAGGTGTCCTGCCCGAGCACCTGCTCGGGCGCAGCGTAGGGCCGAGAGTAGAAGGAGCGGAGTGTCGCTGCCCGCGCTGCGTGGCCGTAGTTCTCCAGGATGCGCGCGATCCCGAAGTCGCTCAGCTTCAGCACTTGCTCCAGGGGATCGAACAGGACGTTGGACAGCTTCACGTCCCGGTGGATGATTCCACGCTGGTGGGCCCGATCCAGCACTTCGAGGAGCCCTAGCAGCTGTTGACACTTCCAGCGAAGGCTGGTGGTAACGGGTGGTGGCGGCAGCGTGTTGATCAGGGACTCAAGGGTCTGCCCGCCCTCCACAAGGTCGAGCACGATGCTCAATCTGCCCTGCTCGCTCTCCTCCTCATAGCGGTGCATCTGAACGAGGTGCGGATGCTCGAAGCCCTCCAGCGCTCCGACCTCGCGACGGAACATCTCCCTGGCGATGTCGGGTTGGGCGCCGCTCACAGCGAGGACCTTGACGGCAACCCGTTGTTCTTGCTTGGGATCATAGCACTCGTACACGGTGCTGTGCTCACTTTGGCCCAGCGTGCTCCGGACGACGTACCGACCTTGGCAGAGCGACTTCGGGATCGTCATCTGGCCTGAATCCCTCCTGAGCTACAGGAAGGATGGTAGCAGCCGCAATGCCGCGACGGAAGAGGACTTGCTGCTCCTGCTCCACTCCGGCGACGAACCTCCTCAGGGCCAGCGCTGGCCAAACTGGACTGTTCCCCGGTCGTCGGGTAGTGGAAGCCCCATGATCCTCTGCGCGGCCGGCGACATCCACGGCGCCATCGACCAGCTCTACGCCGAGGTCCTGGCGTTCGAGGCCGAGCTCGGCGTCCGGTTTGACCACGTCCTGCACGTCGGCGACTTCGGGATCTGGCCAGACGCCGAGCGCCTCGACAAAGCCACCCGCAACCACGACGGCGCCGGCGACTTCCCGGCCTGGTACGCCGAGCAGCGTGCCGTCCCGCGGCCGACCCTGTTCATCAAGGGCAACCACGAGGACTTCGGCTGGCTGTTCCGGCGGCAGGAGGAGGGCCGGCTCGAGGTACTCCCCGGCCTCACCTACCTGCCGAACGGGGAGATGGTGGTGATCGAGGCGGCCGGTGGCCGTTGCCGGGTGGGCGGCATTGGCGGCTGTCACGGACCGTCCAGCTACGCCCGGAGCGACCGCGGTCGGCGGCCACCGCTCCCGCGCCACTTCACTCGCGAGGAGGTCGAGCGGCTCGCAGCACAGGAGCAGCTCGACATCCTCCTGCTGCACGATGCACCGGCCGGCGTCGAGTTCGCCTGGCGCCGAAAGGACGGCTCGGTCTGGCGGCGGGTGGTGAGCGAGGCACAGGGGCTGGTCGACGCCATCGCGGCCACGCGGCCGATCGTCTGCTGCTTCGGCCACCACCACACCCGTATCGACGCGACGGTCGCTGGCGTGCCCTGCCTCGGCCTGAACAAGGTGGGATACCCGGGGAACCTGGTCGCGCTAGAGGTCGACCCGCAGGACCGACGGTTCCGGGTGATCGGCGAGTGGAGCGGGGGGAGCAACAGGCAATGAAGAGATCAGCCCAGCAGCGGGGATCAGCCATTTCCCCGGTCGATGTGCTCGGCGAGCACCGGGACGAGCCGCTCGCAGTGCGCCGGCTGCGTTTCGACGTGCTGCTGACGCCGGCACGCAACCTCACGTTCGACGAGTTCTACCACCACCACTGGTACGAGCCGGTTCGCTTCTCCTGCCCGTGCTGCGGCTTCCCCGCCCTCGACGGCAGAGGCTACGCGGACTTCTGCATCCTCTGCTTCTGGCGCGACGACGGCCGCGACGACGCGCAGGCAGATCACAGCTCCGACGGCACGGACAACGCGCCGTGGTCGCTCGCCGAGGCCCGCGGCAACTTCCTGACCTACGGCTGCCTGTACGCGCCCGGCCGACGCAACCGAGGGTCGCTCCGGGGCGAGGTCCACCCCTCGACCGTGGCGGCGAAGCGGGCCCTCGTCGCGGGCTTCTACCGGCTCTTCGACGCCGATCCTTCGTCTCCGGCGTGGCTCGACCTGTGGCTCGAGGCGCTGCGCCTCTCGCAGGACCTGATCCACATCCGGGGCCTGGCGCGCGAGCGCGGCAGCGAGGGCCGGAAGATCAGTGCGAAGCGGCTCGCCGAGAACGAGCAGCTGTGGGCCAAAGCGCCGCCGAGCCCGCCAGGTTGCTTGCGCCGCGGAGCAGCGCCGCCGGTCGGTCCATCCGGCGCCGGCGAGCGGCGGGGGTTTCCGAAGCACCGGTTCACCCAGAACCACGCCCACTCCTACCTCGAAGGGCTTCGCGAGGACGCGCTGGCGGGTGCGCGGTACGAGAGCTTCGTGCACCGCCTCGAAGGGTGGCTGCTCTTCCTCGCCGCCGACTGGTCGGAGGCGCGCCACGGTCATCGTCACGTCTGCAGGAGCGCCCGTGATGCGCTCGCCTACCTCCGCCAGGAGTTGGCCGCGGAGCTGGCGACCAGGGTGTCGCTCGCGGTGGACCCGCCAGAGGGCTGGGAGTCGATCCGAGAAGACGACCGGAGCGACTTCGTGCGCCGCAGGATCGCGCAGTGCGAGGACCTGCATCGACTTGTCCTCGCCGCGGCCAGTGGAGACGTGGGCTCCGAGTCCTAGATCGGCGGTATGCCGGGGGCGATGGCAGGAAGACCGGTCAGCGGCTATCCCTTGGTCCGGGCCTCATCCTCGAGCTTGTCGAGCAGTTCCTGGACCGTCATGACAGCGGTCCGATCCGCGGCTGCCGTCGACCGGACCATGCGATGCAGCCGTTCGTCGGACGTGCAGATCCACGCCGGCAGCGGGATCCCAAAGAGCAGGTCCAGATCGAGAGGATCGTTGGGCTTGCCCTTCGGGTTGTACGGCGTCAGCCCTCCGATCGCCTGCGTGGCCCGCTTGGCGAGGACGTGGACCACGAGATCGAGCTTCTCGGCGTCCGCCGCACCCATGTCGAGCAGCAGGTTGCTCTTCGCCAGCCTACGCAGGTCGTCCTCGGAGACCGGGTCGCCGCCGTCGCGCTGTCCTCGAAGCAGCTCCGCAATCTCCGCCACCCACCCGGACCACTTGCGCCCCGCCTCATCGAGGACGGCCTCGACGTGCTTCAGATCGAGGCGGATCGCATAGCTCCGCCCCGAAGGGGCGTGGAAGACCTCGCGCCGGGCGAGATCCTCGACCGACTTCACGTTGCGCAGGTAGCTCCAGGCGGCGCGGTAGTAGGCACGGACCTCGTCGAGATCGAGCCCGACGGTGGAGTGCCCACCCCAGAGGGCGGCGAGCTCCCAGCCGCCCGGCGCCACGGGGAAGTCCGGATCGAGGAGCCCGTCGAGCAAACGGATGCGCTCCGACCAGGCCTCGATCGTGACGCTGCCACGCAGCAGCGCGGCGGCAAGTTCGGCCAGGGCTCCATCAGCGACGGACACCGCATGACCGCCCTGGGCCCGGGCCAGGGCCGCCGGGTCGAGGGCGTCCGCATCCCCATGGATCACCTTCCGGACCACGCCCGTGTCGAGGAGGATCCGCTCGACCCGAAGAGGAGGGGGCAGAACCCGGTGAGGGGCGTAGCTGTCCACCCAGTCGAGGTCCGGCCACTTGTTCCGCCGGTCCGAGACGGACGTCTCGTCGTCCCGCCGCAGGGTCTGCACGCGAGCGGCCGTGAAGAGGTCCACCAGCATCTGCGCGGCGAAGAGCCCGACGTCCTGCTTGACGCGCCCGAAGCTCCGGCCACCTCCGATCTGCTCGAGGCGCTCCTTGCCCAGGGCCCGCAGCACGGCGAGGGTGACTTCCTCGCCGTCGGGGTTGTCCTGGAAGTAGGTCTGGATTGCCGCGATCACGTCGGCGGCAAACGGCAGCAGGTACGCCGTTCGCTTCCTCGCGGCAGGAGTGATCGAGGACGTTTTCGTCTGCGAGATCCACTTGGCCATGATCGGACCCTCCGTCGTGTTGCCAACACACCAAAGGTAGCCCGGGGCTGATGTGTTGTCAACACATCACGGAGGGGGCCGGGAAGTCGCCGCCATCCCAGCAAGGCAGAATCCTCCGCCGAGGCCGGGAGCGCACGGCGCCCGTCAAGAAGGAGGAGCCGCCGGCAACTCGTCCATGCGCTGCGCTTCTGCCGAAGCTGTTCCCTGGGGCCGTCCTTCCTGCGCCGAGTATGCCACTCGCCAGGTATCGGGGTCGCACCGGATGGCATGGTCCGGGAGGGCTCTTGGGTCGGGCAGGAGATCCATCGCAATCACCTTCCCGCCCGAGCGCCGGACGACGAGGAACGCGTACTCCGCGGCGACCTGGGCCGCGACTTCCCACTCATGGTCTGAGACCAGGAAAGAGCGGGCCGTCGATGCCTTGACCTCGAGGGCGAGAGCCCGGGCAGCAGCACCCTCGTGAGGCGGCAGCCAGCCGAGCATGTCGCAGCCAAAGCCATCGCTCATGGCGGAGAGGTGCAGGAACGCAGCGAGCTCATCAAGCCGTTCGTCGGCCGAAAGCGAACCGTCGAGGGCTCGCTCGGCATGGGGGAGGAGGGCCTCGACCGCCTTCCCCTCCCAGTGGCAAGTGAGCAGCTGGCGCAGAGCCAAGATCGCCTCCTCGAATGCCCCGTGGTTGTCCTCCAGCAGTGCCTCCAGCGGCCTGACCACAGCAGCGAGCGCCCAGGCCTCGCCGCGCTCGCCGAGCTTGTCCAGGTCCCGCTTCGGCACCTTGCCCACGGCCACTCGCTTGCGGGTCGCGCTCCCCGGAGCACAGCAGCCTGCAAGCGGTCCTTGCCGACCAGCGCCAGCTTCGCCCCCCCAGTTCGTCCGCTCGGGGGCGTACGGCAGCGGTCGGGGCTTCACGCCGGCGGCCGCGAGCTCTGCCATGCTCCGGCGGATTGCGTCGAGGCGCTCCTGCTTCCGTTTGGCCAGGGCTGCACGCACCTCCTCGACATGCAGCTGGAGCTCCGGCGGGAGCGAGGCCGCCAGCGCATCCCGGTCGGGAGCCTCCAGCACATCGGCTTGCGGCAACTGAGCGAGAAATCCGGTGGCCCGCTCGCCGAGACCTCGCTCATCGAAGGCGGTCGTGAGCGCCTCCCGCACCTCTGTCGGGCGAGCGACGCTGCCGGGCACCAGATCCCGATAGCTGTTCCGGGCCGCCCGGATCCGGTAGGGAAGCTCGCCTGGTGTTGTCATCAACGCTACAGCAAAGACTTCAGCAGCATCACGCCAGGCCAGGGCCCGCAGATGCAGCAACCGCTCGTGTTCCTCGGGGCCGTAGACCTGTCTCCACGCCATGTGCCACTCAGCGAGGGGCAGATCACAAGCGCAGGCCAGAACCGCATCGATGCAGGCTGGCTCCAGGGCGTCGTCGGCGAGCAGGAGTCCGGCAGCGCGCAAATCCGCCAAGACAGTGGTGAGGGCCTCGGCGAGCCGGACGCGAACGCGGAACTGGAGTGCTTCCGGCACACGCCACGACCGCACCCGCTTCCGGGCCTCTTCCAGACCCATGCCAAGACAGGTTAGCGCGAAGGCTACCTTGTCCCCGTGCTCGGCCCGCCAGCGGCGCAGCAGCTCGTCAGCAACGCCGATCCGCAGCCCCTGGTCCCCCCGGGCGAGCAACGCAGCGTGCAGACGGGAGAGATCCAAGCTGCGCCGCTCAAGAAGCGCCAGCGCGCCCTCGGGGCGGACATCGCTCCGGACCTCCGCACCACCCCCGAGGGCGACGAGGGCACAGCGCTCCGGCTCGTCCGCCCAGCTGCAGTGCTCAAGGCGCCGGAGCACCTCGGCCTCCAGCTGCTCGGCCGGCAAGCCCGTCCCGTCCGCGCCGACCTGGTCCAACAGAACGGTCCACCAGATCTGCGAGAGCTGCCGGGCCAGGAGCCCGGCTCGCCCCAGCGCCCGACAGACCTCGTCGACGGCGGCAGGGGTGATGCCGCGCTCGTCAAGGAAGGCCTCCCTCGCGTCCCCGTCGACCTGGAGGAAGAGCGAGCAGGTGTCCCGGAAGGCCGGGTTCTCGACCAGCTGCGCCACCACCTCCCCCAACCGTCGCCGCAAGGGGTCGAACCAGAGCGGTCCCTGGAAATCGTGATACAGCACGGGTGCCCGGCGCGGCTGCCAGTCGAGGAAGATGTCATGGTCCGGCCCGCTGCCGATGGGCGTGGTGATGGTGCCCTCACCGGCATCCACGGAGAGACTCAGCACGACATCATCAACCCGGACCACCTCGAGTGCCAGGAGTCGCTGGCTGCGGAGGCGGAACTGCTCGCCGTCGACGTCGAGCGGGCGGCCGCCAAGGGGCAGATGAGTCAGCAGGCTCATGATCTCGGCGAGGCGCTCCTCAAGGAAATCTGCCACCGGCTCAGTCTGCGACTCCGTCGACCCCACCGTCCCCATCGTACAGGTCACCTCGAAGAACGGCAGGCCGAGCGCCCGGGCGACGTCATCTTCCCCCACGTTCAGAGGGGCGAAGAGAACTCTGCCGACGAAGTGGCGCTTGAACGCCCCGTGGCTGCCGTCGGAGTAGAGCACAGTGCGGCGGGGGCCGAATTCGAGCGAGGGCCCCCGATGGGCGAGGACCAGGACTCGGTCGAGGATCTCCCGGGCGCGCTCCGGGACGCTGGCGCGGGCGAGCTGGGTGTAGAGCAGTCGGTGAAGGCCCACGAATGCCTGCCGCGCGCTCGCCGTTTCCAGCGAAATGGGCAGGCAATCCCCCTTGAATTGGTCCCGGAGCTCTTGGAGCAGCCCTTCCAGCTCATCAGGAGACGCTTCCTCGAGCAGGTGCCCGCCGACCAGCCGCAGCAGCTCCGAGCCGATGCCGGGACGCACCAGCGGCAGAAAGCGCCGGGGGTTCACGGCGATGCGCGCCAGGTCGTGCGGCGGGTCCTTCATCCACCAGCTCTCGGCAGGTATCCGGGGCCCCGTGGCCTGGCCGTCGATCATCACCGGGACCCAGGGCGCGTGCGTGAGCTGCCACCAGAGGGTACTGTTTCCAGACCCATCGAAACGCGACCAGTGGCGGTGATGGTGGTTGCCGCAACGATCGCAGAACAGGCGTGCGCGCAGCAGCTTGCCATACAGGGCAGCTCCCCGGGTCAGGGCTCGGGCCAAAGCTAGCTCCCGCTCTGGCGAGCAGGCTGGCGTCGCCAGGTCTCGGCGCAACCGGTAGTCGGCTGCGATCCTCACATTCGCGTGGCTGTAGCTGACACCGAACCACTCCTTCCTATTCTTCCGGAGATACC
Source organism: Myxococcota bacterium (assembly GCA_034005005.1). Taxonomy (GTDB): domain Bacteria; phylum Myxococcota_A; class JAVEVO01; order JAVEVO01; family JAVEVO01; genus JAVEVO01. Next base: position 10,804 of record JAVEVO010000072.1, on the reverse strand, counting down.
GGAGCACCTGCTCTTGGCCCGGGGGGCGTGTCCCGTCGAATGGATCGAAATCACTGGCCTCGGCCCGGAGGTCGTTGACGGCTGCGTCCACCGGGGGGACCTCCCAGACCCCCAGCCCGAGCAGAAAAGCGTGCAGCAGGTCCCGGTGCAGCCGCTGCCTCACGTCCGACGGCATTCCATCGATCGTCCGGTGATCGCCGGGCAGGCGCAGGGTTGCCAACACCTCGTCCCGGAGCCAGTGTACGTCCTCGGGCACGAGGCCGAGCTGTCCAGCCAGCGTATCCGGCGAGGCGACGAAGTCCGCGGCATCATCCGTGAGGAGCTCGAGATCTTCGTAAGCCGTCAGGCGCTGCCCGAGGGCATCCGCCACGAGGTGGTCATCCACATTGACGCTTCCGGGGTCGGCCCAGTCCCTTCCGAACAACATCTCGCCGGCCGGACGCCAATCGCCGGATCGGGTGGGCAGTGGGATGCTTGCCAGGACCTTCCGCCGGGTGAGGTCGCGACGCTGCTCCGGATCCTGAACCCAGGTCGGCTCGCACCAGAAGTAGCGGCCCGGTTCGAACCGCTGTCGGCTGTCGAGCGCGGCCTTCACGCCGAAGCGGGAAACCGACTCCCGCAGCAGCAATCGCCACATGAAGCGAAGCACGCTGGCGCCTTCGGTGGGGCTCCACGGGCGGCAGGGCAACTGGTCCAATACAGCATCAGTGCCGAAGGGCCGGATGCCCAGCGCGGCCGCCGGTCCGGACAGCAGCTCGGGGGTAAGCGTGTCGGGGGGCAGGAAGGCCATATCGAGACATGCCGGGACGCCGATCTCGGCTCCGGTTGCCTCGCCCGGGACCGTGGTCTGTAAGGATCCGGGGGCGCTGAGTCGCGCGAACACGGCTGAGCTGGCGCCGAACTCGGCAGGTGGCGAGACGAACATCCGACTGGACTGGCCGGTGGGGTCCTCCGGGCCGACCACGGGGATGAAGCGCGCCTCGGGGTCACCCCGCAACGAGGCGGCCACTGCTCGGAAGCCCTCCCGGTCGTTCACTGCTGCCTGATCGAGCACGGCCATCAGCGCACGGAAGCGGGCGTCAGCCTGCCCGCAGTCCAGCTCTTGGCTTTCCTCTCCAGGGCGCAGGAGCTTGCCGAGCACGCCGCCTTCGCCGAGCAGCGGTGGACAGCAGGGGCGGCCAGCGAGGAAGGCACGGGCGTCCTCATCTCCCTCCGCCCCCACAACCCAGGCGGGGTGGTACAGGCCAGCGCGCCGCGAGGCGTACGCGGGAGGGAAGGCAACGGGGAGATGCGCGGCGAGGTCGATGCGTTCCGAGATCAGCAACTGCCGGGGCGCCACGGGACGGTCATGCCCTACGGCGCAGATCCACGGCGTCTCATCGAGCCGATCCAGCAATTGCTCGACGAAGCGGGCAGCCAGCGGATCCTCGGGCTGTCCCATGGTGCGGCCGAATAGCGCGGGTAGGCCGACGGCCTCCACATCGTCCGCCGCCACGAGGTCCGACACTGCGTCGATCACCAGGTCCTGAAGCGCAGCGAGCAACTCCTCGTTCCGGGCCACGGCGTCGGGGGCGAACCGTGTTCGCCCAGCGTCGACCTCAAAGTAGGCGTGGAGCAGGAAGGGCAGGTGGGTCGCGATCTGTGTCGGGAAGAAGAGGTGGAAGCAGCGGGCTTCTTCCGGAGGAAGGACCGGAACAAGGCGTCCGGCATGCTCCTCGACGGGGATCCCGACAACGAGCTCGCCCGCCAGCGTGTCACCGCCGAGCTTGGCAAGCGAGCGCTCGTAGAGCAGCCAACTCGAGGAGGCGTGGCCGTTTCGGGTGATGGCGACCTGACGCACCGAGCCTCCCCCCACGGCCGCCAAGGTGCGCAATTCCCGGGATGCGACGCGGATCTCGAGGTGTTCCCCCATGAGCCGGTCCTCGACGACCACCCGGTCGAAGGCGTCGAGCAGCATCACAATCTCATCGCTGAGGCCGGCCATCGCTTCACGCACACGAGTCAGCCACTCGGCCGGATTGAGTCCCAGACGGGTATCGAAAGCGGCGTCGTACGGCAGCCGCACCAGCGTGTTGAACGGGACCCCGTCCAGGACCGCCTCGGCTTCGACCAGGTGGGGAGTAGACTCCAGCCAGTGGGGGAAGCGCAGGATGGGCAGCCGCTCGTCCTTGTTGCGCAGCCCTCCGGGATCGCACTCGGCCACGAGTTCGGCCCATGTCCGGGGATAGGAGCAAGCGTCGATCGTGCGCTCGGTGAAACGAGGATCGAACCGAACACGAAGATCGAAGGGCCCGGCATGATCGGCACGAGACAGGATCTCTGGGCAGCGCGTAATCTCAAGCACCGACTTGAAGCCGATGCCCTTGTGCCCGATCCCGGCCCCGGCCTTCTTCGATGACTCTCCGAACTGGGCGATGTGCTTGATGAGGCCACTTGCGTCGAGCGCCACCCCTTGGTTGGAGACCGTCAGCACCGGAGGGGATCCGTGCAGAAGAATCCGGACCACTGACCGTTCGCTCCGTGCGCTCCGGTTGGCGTACCAGGCGTCCCGGGCGTTCTGGATCAACTCGATGACGAACCGGCCGAAGTACTCTCGCTTCAGCAGCGCCTCCATGTTGGCGAAGGAAGAAGTCGTCCCCACATCGCCGACTCCCTCGTGACGCGCCCATCTCCGGGTCTGTTCGGTGATCCGCTGCTGCGGCGTTTCGTGCATGCGTACCCCGTCGTGGGTTGTCGTCCCACCACGATTCCCTTGCTCGTTCACTCGATGCCCTCCTGGTGCGACTCCCGTCGCCACCGCAGCGGAGATAACCGGTCGAGCTCGCCGAAGGCGGCGTCCTCCGTCCCGGGCTGCAGCACAGCGATGGCGAAGGGGCGGCCTGAGGGGACGAGCGGCCTGACGGTCTGCTCGAGGCGGGGCAGGAAGCCGCGTGGATCCGGTCCTTCCACGCAGCGCAGGACGAGCTGCAGCGTCCACACGCCGTCCTCGGCGAAGCCCTCGACCACCCAGGCCTGCTGGATCGCCTGGAAGCCGCCCAGCAGCTCCGGCAACCCCTCCAGCAGCGCGGGAGGCAGGGGTGGGGGCGACCGGAAGCCGAAGCGGCCGTCGGGCGAGCGCACCTGCGGTGGCGGCGCATCGTCGCCCGTCCTCCCCTGGGCCAGCGCGGCCGTGAGGCGCGCGGAGAGCGTGAGCCGCAGGCCGCCGGCGGCGTAGAGCACCACCGCCTGCAGCCCCTGCTCGACCGCCATCTTGCACAGGCCGGTCGCCGGGCCGACCCGGTGGCGCCACTCCTCCAGGCCGAAGTCCTTGGGCCAGTGCTCCCGGACCGCCTCGGTGCTGGTGTAGGTGACCAGGGCCGGCGACCCGTCCGGCAGGCGCTCGGCCAGGAGCTCCTCGCCGCCCTGGCCGCCTTCGCCCGCGGGGCAGACGGCGAAGATGAGCCAGGCCTGGGGCAGCAGCCTCTGGAGGCGATCCTCGGTGGCGACCGAGCGCAGCTCGATGACGCTGCGGATGGCTGCGTCAAGCTTCGCCGAAGCCTTCAGCGCGACCTCGGCCTTCTTGGCCTCGAAATCCAGGATGTCCATCGGCGCACCTCGAAGCAGACACCAGCCAGGATCGCGCCCTGGCGAGCAGGCAGCAAGAGAGGGAGGATGCCTCACCGCTGGTCACTCTCGATGTGCGCTGCAAAACAGATGACCCTGAAGCTAGTTTATTCATGCCATCAATCTTATAGAACCATAAGTTCATCTCTGATGTTGCTATTATCCTTGCTACATAGTGCCGGATAGCGACCAGATTCCAGTTGACTTTCTTCCGATCCAGCTGCCTGTTGTGTGGTCTGGAGGACCGCTCGGCCCCAGACTGGTGCGGATCCCTGGCGAGGGGCGTCGCGGACGCGACAGGGGCAGGCCGGCTCGCAAAACGGAGGTGCGCGGCGACATGAGCAGGAGAACCAGCAACAGACCCCGTGGCGGCGACGTGCAGTCGGGTGATGCCTTGCGCCCGGCCGCCATGTACGTCCGCATGAGCACCGAGCACCAGCAGTACTCGACCGAGAACCAGGCCGAGGTCATCCGCAAGTACGCGGAGGGGAACAGCATCGGCATCGTCGAGACCTTCGCCGACGAGGGCAAGAGCGGGCTGAACATCGGGGGGCGGGACGCGCTGCAGCGCCTGATCGCCCAGGTGGAATCGGGGCGTGCCCCCTTCGACCTGATCCTGGTTTACGACGTGTCCCGCTGGGGGCGGTTCCAGGACGCGGACGAGAGCGCCTACTACGAGCACATCTGCAAGCGCGCCGGGATCGAGGTCCACTACTGCGCCGAGCAGTTCAAGAACGACGGCTCGACCGCGTCCACCATCATCAAGAGCGTGAAACGGGTGATGGCCGGGGAGTACTCGCGGGAGCTCTCCAGCAAGGTCTTCCTCGGCCAGTGCCGGCTGATCCGCGAAGGCTTCCGCCAGGGCGGCATGGCCGGCTACGGGCTGCGCCGCATGCTCCGCGACAGCCAGGGCCACGAGAAGGGGCTTCTACAGTTCGGCGAGCAGAAGTCGCTGCAGACCGACCGGGTGGTCCTGGTGCCCGGTCCCGACGAGGAGGTGGAGACCGTGCGCGGCATATACCGCTCGTTCGTGGTGGAGGGCAAGACCGAGAAGGAGATCGCGGCAGAGCTCAACGCCCAGCAGATCTGCACCGACCTCGGGCACGAGTGGACGGTCGGCACCGTGCGCCAGGTCCTGTCGAACGAGAAGTACATCGGCAACAACGTGTTCAACCGGATCTCGTTCAAGCTGAAGCAGCGCCGGGTCGAGAACCCGCCCGAGGAGTGGGTCCGTCGCGAGGGGGCGTTCCCCGGCATCGTCGACCCCGACCTGTTCCACCAGGCGCAGGGGATCATCCTCGAGCGCAGCCGGCGCTACTCGGACGAGGAGCTGCTCGACCGCCTCCGGGCGCTGTACCAGAAGCACGGCCGGGTCTCGGGCATCCTCATCGACGAGGAGGAGGGCATGCCCGGCGCGGCCGCGTACCAGAGCCGCTTCGGCGGCCTGCTGCGCGCCTACCAGCTCATCGGCTACTCGCCGGACGTCGACTACACCTACCTCGAGGTCAACCGCCGCCTGCGGGAGCGGCACCCCCAGCTGGTCGCGGAAGTCGTCCGGCAGCTCGAAGACCAAGGCTCGTGGGTGGAGGCGGACTCCGCCACCGGGCTGCTGCTCGTCAACAGCGAAATCCTGGTCTCCGTCGTGCTGTCCCGGTGCACCGAGACCTCGGGCGGCCGCCGGCGGTGGATGATCCGCCTCGAGCACGGCCACAAGCCCGACCTCACGATCGCCGTCCGCATGGCCCCCGACAACGAAGGGATCCACGACTACTACCTGCTGCCCACCATCGACATGAGCTTCGAGAAGCTGCGGCTCGCCGAGGAGAACGGGGCCTACCTGGACGCCTACCGCCAGCCGGACCTGTCGCTGTTCTACGAGGTGGCCGAGCGGGTCACGCTGGCGGTGGCGGCCTGATCACGGAGGAGAGCATGAAAGAGCGCCGACAGGAGCTGCCCGGCGAGGTGCAGCTCATCCCGCTGGAGCGGATCCGGGTCCTGAACCCCAGGGCCAGGGACCCGAAGCGATTCAAGACGATCGTCGAGAACATCTCCCACGTCGGGCTGAAGAAGCCCATCACCGTCAGCCCCGGGGCCGACTCCTCCCCCGCCAACCCCATCTACGACCTGGTGTGCGGCCAGGGCCGGCTCGAGGCCTATCACGCCCTCGGCGAGACCGAGATCCCCGCGATCATCGTGGCGGCGACCAAGGAGGACCGGCTGGTCATGGGCCTCGTCGAGAACCTGGCGCGCCGGCAGCCGGCCAGGTTCGAGCACGTGGTGCAGATGGTGCGGTTACGGGACCAGGGTTACTCCACCGCCGAGATCGCCGCGAAGGTGGATCTCACCAGCGCCTTCGTGTGGGCCGCGCTGAACCTCTGGGACAAGGGCGAGGAGCGGCTCCTGCAGGGGGTCGAGCTGGGGCGGATCCCCCTCAGCATGGCCTGCGCGCTGGCGCAGGGGACCGACGTCGACGAGCAGCGCGTCCTGACCGAGGCCTACGAGAGCGGAAAGCTGACCGGCAAGAAGCTCCTGAAGGCCAAGCGCCTGCTGGAGCAGCGCCGTAACCACGGCAAGAAGCTGCGCCCGATCCGCGGGAAGCGGAAGCCCGCCAGCGCCGACGCCCTCGTCCGCACCTACAAGGAGGAGACCCAGCGCCAGCGCAACCTCGTCAAGAAGGCCCGGCTCTGCGAGTTCCGGTTGAAGTTCATCGTGTCCGCGGTGAAGCAGCTCGCCACGGACGAGGACTTCGTCAACCTGCTGCGCGCCGAGAAGCTGGTCACGATGCCGAAGTACCTCGCGGAGCAGGCGGGCCTCCCGCACTGAGCCGCCGCCCGAGAGGAGGATCCGATGGGACAGAAGGTGAAGATGGGGTTCGACCGCCGGCCGGTCTCCATCCCCCTCGACCGGCTCCTGAAGACCCGGTCGTTGCCGGACCACATGAAGGAGACCGTGAAGTACCAGCGCATCGTGGCCTCGATCCGCGAGGTCGGCATCATCGAGCCGCTGGTCGTCCACCCGCAGAAGGCCGCGGACGGAGCCTACCTCCTCCTCGATGGGCACCTGCGCGCCGAGGCGCTGCGCGATCTCGGGATGACGGAGGCCCCTTGCCTCGTCTCCACCGACGACGAGGGGTACTCATACAACCGCCACGTCAGCCGGATGTCCGCGATCCAGGAGCACTTCATGGTCATCAAGGCGCTGGGCGACGGCGTCTCCGAGGAGCGGCTGGCCCGGGCCCTGAACGTGGACGTCAAGAAGGTGTGCGAGAAGCGGGACCTGCTGCGGGGGATCTGCCCCGAGGCGGTGCAGCTGCTGCGCGACCGGGAGGTCGGGCAGGAGACCATCCGCTACCTCCGCCTGGTGAAGCCCCTGCGGCAGGTGGAGATGGCCGAGCTCATGATCGCGGCCAGCCACTGCACCAAGGAGTACGCCCGTGCGCTCTACCTCGCGACCCAGAAGGACCAGCTGGCCGAGCCCGATCGACCGAAGGAGGGGGACGGCGTGAGCCCGGAGGAGATCGCGCGCATGGAGCGGGAGATGGAGACGCTCGAACGGGACTTCCGCCTGATCGAGGACGAGTACGGGCGCAACGTCCTCAACCTGGTGGTCGCCCGCAACTACCTGGCCCGCCTGCTGGACAACGCGCGGGTGGTGCGCTTCCTGTCCCAGCGGTACCCCGACGTCCTCTCGGAGTTCCAGAAGATCGCCGAGGCCACCTCCCTGGAAGCGTAGCCCGTGCGATGCGTCCCCAGACGGCTCACCATGCTGGAGATGCAGAAGATCGCCCTCGCCCGGGACGGGGTCTGCCTGTCGGACGAGTACGTGAACAGCGCCACCCCCTTGCAGTGGGAGTGCGCCGAAGGCCACCGCTGGTGGGCTCGCCCCAACCTCGTGAAGCGGGGAACCTGGTGCCCGAGCTGCGCCAGACCCCGGCAAGGGGGTGGGACCCGCTCGCAGACCTACGCCATCGAGGACTTGCGGGAGCTCGCGGCCGCCCGCGGCGGTGAGTGCCTCTCCGACACCTACGACGGGGTGTTCGCCAGGTACCGGTGGCGGTGCGCCCACGATCACGAGTGGGAGGCGACCGCCGACTCGATCCGCCAGGGGTCCTGGTGCCGTCGGTGCCACCGGCAGCGGGTTGCCAACGACATCGACAAGATGCGGGAGTTCGCCCGGGCGCACGGCTGGGAGTGCCTGTCCGACGCGGTCGAGTCCAACAAGACGGGGCTGCAGTGGCGCTGCGCGCGGGGCCACGAGTGGGCATCGTCCTACAACTGCCTGAGCACCCGGCCGTACTGCCCGCAGTGTGGCGAGGAGGACCGGAAGGCAGCGCTGCTCGAGGAGTGCCGGACGGTCGCCGCGAGCTGGGGCGGTCGGTGCCTGTCCCGCGAGTTCCTCGGTACCGCAGCCTTCATGGACTGGGAGTGCGGCAAGGGGCATCGGTGGCAGGCACGCGCGGCCTCGGTGAAGGGCGGGAGCTGGTGTCCGACCTGCTACGACTCCGGACGACGGGGGACCATCGCCCAGATGCAGGAGCTGGCGGCATCCCGGGGCGGCCGCTGCCTGTCCACGGCCTACATCTCCTCCACCACGATGCTGCGCTGGCGCTGCGGCAAGGGGCATGAGTGGGAGGCCGTCCCCAGCTCCGTCCGCTACGGGACCTGGTGCCCCGTGTGCTCGCACGGGCACCCCGGCCGGCACACCATCGAGGGCATGCACGCCCTCGCCGCCGCGTTCGGCGGGAAGTGCCTGAGCGCCGAGTACGTCAACATGCGGGTCCCGCTGGAGTGGGAGTGCGCGGCCGGCCACCGGTGGAAGGCCCCCTTCATCCGGGTCCGGGTCGGGGTCTGGTGCCGGCAGTGCTACCGGCCCGGGCCGGCGCGCCTGCCGAGTCCTGCTGCGGGCGCGGGGGAAACGAAGCGGGTGCGCCGGACCAGGGCGCAGATCACGGCCGCCCTGCAGGCGCTGGTCGAGGAGAAGGGCGGGCGCTGCCTGAGCCCCGACTTCGAGTCCACGGAGACGGTGCTGATCCTCGAGTGCGCCGCGGGCCACAAGTGGAGGACCAAGCTGCGCAAGGTCCTCGCTGGCTCGTGGTGCCCTGCCTGTGCCCAGCGGAAGACAGCGCAGGCCGCACGCGACCGCTCCGGCGTCATCCCTCTCGACGACGTGGATGAGGTGCTCGTCTGGGCTGAGGGGATCGGCCTCACCTACGTCGAGACGGCCACCCCGTGCACCGGCCGGTACGACTTCTTCCGCTGCGCCGCGGGGCACCTATGGGAGGTCCCCCGCCCCTACTCGGCAGACGGCTCCTGGTGCCCGCGCTGCGGCACGCGGGGCGAGGAGCTGGGGACGGGGAGGGTGGTGAGGTGAAGGGAGGTCCTGCTACGCCTCGGGATCGAAGAGGGCCGCGACCTCGGGCTCGCCCTGCTGGGAGAGGAAGGCGCGCAGGCTGCGCCGGAACAGCTCCATCCGGCTGGCGAGCCCCAGGCGCTGGACCACCTCGTCCAGGCGGGCGACGCTGAGGGTGGGCATGCGCAGGGGGAGGACCTTGAAGTCGGCCGGCTCGCCCTCGGCCCGGCGGCTCTGTCGCGGTCCGACCGGAACCTTGCCCTTCTTGGCCTGATTCACCTTCCAGATCAGGTAGTTGCGGTCGGACGAGCCGGTGTCTCGGCCCACGACTTCGCGGTAGAGCGCCTGCAGCTCGGGGATGCTGAGCTTGGAGAGCTTGACCGCGGTGGGGGGCGCAGCCGGCGCGGCGACCGTCTGCTCGGTCGTCGGCGTGCTGCCCGGCTGGGTGAGAGCGTTCTCGCTTGCCACGGGCGAGTTGACGTCCTCCGGGGTCGCCTGCGCCTCGTCCCCCTGCTGCGCCTGCGCGGCGGCGTTGTCGATGATGATCCGGGCCGCCTCGACCAGCAGCCCCGGCATCGCCTCGGGCGCCACCTGCCCATAGCACTCCTCGACGTACTGCTCGGCGGTGTCGTAGCCCATCGGGTCGACGTTCTCCATGATCACGCGCCGGGCCTGCTCCACGTCCATGCCGGGCTCGGAGACCGTCGCCGACGGGGTGGCCGTCTCCGCCGCCGGCGCCGTGGACGGCTCGCTCGGCGTGACCGGCGCGATCGCCGCGGGCGGTTCGCTCTCCGCCTGCGCCAGCAGCGCCTCGGTCAGCCGGCGGATGATCCACCTGCGGTTGGGGCAACGGGTGGCCTCGCCGATGACCTCGGCGTAGCGGGCCTGCAGCCCGGACAGGCGCATGTCCTCGAGGGCGGCGATCTGGGTGCGGGTGTTCTCGTTCATGGCCTCACTCCTTCTTTCGAGGCCGGGCCCGCTGCGGCAGACCCGGCGTGGTCCTGGTTCACTTCCGGGCGGCGAGCAGTTTCCATGCGGCGAGATCCGTGGCCTTCGGGTCGCTGCTGACGAAGCTGAAGCGCCCGGCCGACTCGATCCAGGGCACCACCTCGACCCGGTCGTTCGCGTCGAGGCCGCCCAGCCGGGCCAGTTCCTCGTCGGTGAAGGCGATGGAGAGGTCGGCGTCCGGATCGAGGTCCGGGGCAGCAGCGCCCTTGGTGACCGCGACAATCTTGACCTCGCTGTGGTTCAAGTACCGATGCTCGCTCGAGTTGCAGGTGGTGATCGTCCCGATGGTCTTCATTTCCCTTCTCCTGGGCGCCCGTTTCGTCTTGCGTCACAAGCACATAAGGGCGTCAGGCAACCAGAACATCAAGGTGATTTCGCGATGATTCTTGAGGAAAAACGAAGCGATAGATGTGGCGGAACTTCCGTACGTTACGCTGTCGGAGGAAGCGTTCGGGGCAGGGTTTCCGAGGAAGGAGCGATGAAGCGGGGGCTGGCGGGCGTCAGCGAGGCGGGAGTTCGGGAGCGGGAGCTGGCGCGAAACGGGGCGGTCGGCGGTACGCGTCGGCGAGAGCCTCGTCCTGGACCTTCACCTCGCCCTGCAGCTGCAGGATCGTGGCGATGAGCCGGCGGATGACTTCCCCGGGCGGAGCGTCGTCGGGGATCGACTCGATTGCCCGGGGGGTTGACACCGGCAGGGGGAGTTCTTAGGCAAATGGAGCGACGAAAGAGGAATAGTACAGCTATTTTGGAAGGTATTAGAAGATGCTGAAGCATATTTGTGGACAATTAAGCAGAAGAGGGAAGAGCTTTGTTCGACCACAACGAGCGGAAGACAGTAGAGTGT